>CAYNZS010000007.1:0-37298 GCA_964401695.1 uncultured Nitrospirales bacterium | reverse complement strand
GCGGGGTCACCCAAGCCGAGCCTGTTCGTGCCACGCATTGTGGGCCTTAGGACATACCCGAAGCTACGAAAGACTGACGATGGCTTATCGCTGAACCTGGCGCGACTGTCAACACCGAGGGAAACGCTGCAACAGGGAGGTAGACCGGAAATGGGTGTTGGCGAACTTGAAGCTCGCGTTCCTTTGGGGCTAGATCTTGTACTCAAACATGATCCAATTCCAGACAACCATGCGCATGTCCTAATGGCGGGCAATTTCACCAAGGCTTACCGCAGGATCCTAGCTGAAGCTACTCGAATTGTCATCAAGCCAGAATCAGAAAGCATTGATGGCGACAGATCCGCGCAACCTCCTCGCTCGTGATAGAGTAATTCGACGTGGATGCCGTAACTTCGATAGCGATGCTCGTGGTGCTCTTTTCGATAGCTGGCCTGTGGGCGCAGATTGCCGAGATTGTCGAGCGGAACCGGCGGGACAGATAGTTCGCCCCTCATTAGCCTTTCCCGTGCGTTCTACGCTCTGAATCGGCTCAAAACGGCCCGATTCGGAGATCAACTCGGTCCAAGGGTACCTTCACCCCTTCCCGACGAGGGCTTGCCGGAAAGCGGCGCTGACTTGCGGGGATTTCCATATCGGAAGGGCAAGACCTTTCTTGCTCTCGTACTTGGACGGTACTTGCGCTGGCAAACAGGCAAACGAAAAGACGGAGCCAATATGTGAAAGGCCCCGTCCTTATTGGAAGGAAATGGTCGGGGTGAGAGGATTTGAACCTCCGGCCTCTTCGTCCCGAACGAAGCGCGCTACCGGGCTGCGCCACACCCCGACTGAGTTCGGGATAATATCCGCTTGGTTGTGCGCGAGTCAACTTGATCGCGGTTGAACCGCCGACCTCGGCCTATTCGCCTGGATTGGATTCATCCTCCGGTTCGAGAGGTTGCAGCTCCACAATTTTCCGGGGTTTCGAGTTCGTTTTGGCAGGCGGAGGGTTGCTCGATTCCCAAGATGACTCGTCAACCGTAACCGGCTGCTCCGCCTCCTGCTGCTCCTCCTCCGTTTCCACCGCGATGAGCCAGCGGATAGGCCTCTTTTGGCTTTCGGTCAAGCCGGGGGTCTTCAGCGCGCTCTCCCACATCTCGACAGCCTGCGCGAGGTATTCGCGCTGCCGCTCAAAGGATTGGCTCTCCAACGCAAGGTTTCTGTAGATTGACGCCAGTTCAAGATAGTCAGAGTTCGGCGAGTAATTTCCTTCCAAATCCGCGGCGCGAAGAAACGCCGCGCGCGCCTCCTCGACCTGGCCCAAGCGCGCGTGGGCTCGCCCGAGGAACCGTAACGAGAGCAGGTAAGCGTCCGGATCCGATAGAAGCCGCCTCCGATCCTCCAGAAGTGAGATGGCCCTGCCATAGTCTCCGCTTCGGTAGTGGAGTGCGCCCAGCAGCGTTTCCGCCCGTGCGCGCTTCGCGTGGCTCGGGTTATTTTCGATAAACTCGACGAAGAGCTCGGCGCCGCGGGCGTATGAAGCGCTGGCCGCGGCAGCGGGAAACTCGGGAACCAGGCTCAACGCGAAGGCCGCTCGGAATTGCGCTTCGGGCCGTAGCGAACTGCCTGGGCTGTTCTCGATAAACCGTAGGAATTCCGCGGAGGCCTCCTCGTAGCGCTCCTCCGCCATCAGCGATATGGCCCGGCCGTAACCTTCTTCCGGCGTTTCCGTCCGCAGTGCGAATTCGCGATATCCTACGAACGCGCCAGCAATCACAAGAGAAACGACCGCCCCGCGAACCGGCCAAGTCCAGACGGCGCGCGGCAAGCTCTTCTTCCGGCGTCCATCGAGAGGCCCTTCGCAGGCGGAGCCGGTGGCGTCCACACTTTCCACGAGATCTTGCGCCTTCGCGTCGCTATAGTCCGTCGGGTCAAACTCAGCGATATCGCGTTTCTGAGCATCGAGGGCCTGGAGCAAGTCCTTAGCCTCCTCAAGGTCCGGGATGGCAGTCTGAGGGGGAAGCGCCGGGGGTTCATCGACAGTCGCCGAGCCACCGGGCACGGCGGCAGCCTCCTCTAACACGAACGTTTCTAGCGGGGTCTCCGCTTGGTGTTCCGGTCGATCCTCAGGTGGCGGCGACTCGGAAGCTGCTTCCGTGGATTCTTCCAGCGAAACGTTTTCCTCGTCAAGGGCAACATCCGTGTCGACCGGCGCGGCCCTTTCAACGAAAAGCGACTCCTCGACGGCATCCTCAAGAGGAGTGGGCAAAGCGTAAATGGACGCGGCCTCTACATCGTTTTCCTCTTCCTTCGCTTCTTCCGTAGAGTCGCCAGTCAGGTCCGAAATGATATCTCGCAAGCTATTGGCCGCGCCGCTGTCCGTTACCGGTGGCCCGACGATCACGTCCTCCTCCGCCGTGCCACCCGGTTCGAAGGTTTCGGGCGCAAGCGCGGTATCGACGTCATCGACTCCTTCTTCGTAGAAACTGAGGGGCGCATCCGGATCCATGTCTGGCGGCAGCAAGGCCGGAGAGGCTGGCTGCGCCGGAGAAATTGCCGGCGAGTCGACGACGTCCGATTCCGGCGCGGGTCGCGTGAGTCCAGTCATCTGAATAAAGTCGAGATCCGCGTTGACGGACTCGCCAACGGTTCCGCTCGCCAGACGGCCATCTCCCTCGGCGCCTTCCATTAACGCGCCTTCAAGATCCTCAAGGCGGATCTCGACATCATCCGGCGTATCATCGAGGATTGGGTTCAACTCTGCCATAGCATGAAAAGAGCGTCAAGTCCCTTTCTTTTTCACCGAAGCTGGATTTGGAGTGCCTGCCCTGCATCAACCGGGCTAGCCTTTGCGCTTCGCGCGCACCACGTTCAAGAGCATCTGGTTGGCCTCGTCATCTTTCGAGTGCGCCTTTCGTGGAGCCGCCGCGGGCAAATCCAACGCAGTAGGCAAAGGAGTTGGCGATGGAGGAGGCGATGCCGCCGGCGCAGCAGCCGCGGCCGGACGTTGCTTCGCCACGCCCGCTTCTACCGCTACGCACGCGCGCGCCGTTCGTTCCGGGTCCGGAACCGTCGTCTTCTCGATCGTGTGGAGGACGATGTCCTGGCTGACGCTTTCTTTTCCCGTTTGCGCGGCGAACAACAACGCGTTGCGGCACAGCGTGACGATCACCCGGGGATTCCCCTCCGCGTAGGCGTGGATCATCTCGATGGCCGCATCTTCGTAGAGGGGAGCGCCTTCGACGCCCCCGCGCGCACGGGCCACCCGGAATTGGATAAACCTTTTCACTTCGCCAAACTGGAGCGGTTCGAGCGTGTAGATCATGTTGATGCGTTGCGTGAAATTCGGCGCCGCTTGGAGGATTGGCGTCCACTCGAGTTGAGCAAAGAGGAGGAGATTGAGAAGCTTGTGCTGGGGGGTCTCAAGATTCTGCGCCAACCGCAACAATTCCAACTGCCCTCGCTTGTTCAGATTCTGGGCGTCGTCAATAATTAACGTGCTAATCCATTGCCGGTTATCAAGCAGATACTTGTTCAGGCACTCCATGTACGAAACAAACGAGCGCTTCGCGGGAGTCAATCCAAACTGGCTTATGATCGCCTCGAAGAGCGCGAAGCTCGTCCACGATGGAATGGGCGAACCGATGATCGCCGTGTTGTACTTCTCAGGGTCCGCCGCCATGCCGGTCATCAGCTTGCGCAGCAGCGTCGTTTTTCCCGTGCCGTAATTTCCGAGAACCACGGCGATGCCATGCCGTTCGTCAATAGTGCCCCACAGGCGATGCAAGCAAGACTTATGGTCCGCCGACGCGTAGAAATACGACGGGTCCGCAGTCGGGGCAAAGGGCTGCTCCCGCAGTCCGAGCTTGTTCAGGTGTGTTGCGCTCTCAACCATACAGAATACGCCAGGCACAGATTCGAAGGCTGGCTCACAGTCGCCTTCCCGGAGTCATCAAAGGCCTCAAACGCGGCAAAACGCGGAGCTAAGGACGAAATTCCAGCCCCAAACTCGAAAGCCCTTGATACTGTTCTATTTACAACGTCGTATTCTAGCGAAATCTCGAGATTCTGTCAAGCAATTGTTGACAAGGTTTTAGATTCTAGCACTTAGCATGGATATCTGCGCTTGTTCGCGGGCTCGGACCTCTCCGCCCACTCGAGCGCTCATTTGTCGCGCAAACCTACTCAGCAGGAGGCTCCATCTTCCGGACGATGTCGAAAAACGAGAACAATTTCGACACCATCTCCTCGTTTTGCGAGATGAACAGCGCATGGTCGCCCCCCGGCACCTCAACATAGATGTGCTGCATGCCGATCTCGCCCATTTGGGCGACCCACTGCCGCGACGTATCAACGAGCCCGTCCTGGTCCCCTTGCAACACGAGAATGGGTATATGGGCAATCGCCCTCAGTGCTTCCGGTTTCGTCGAAGGAGCGGGCGCGGCGACCGCGAGCGCCGCCCATAATCCCGGATGCTTCGCGGCCAGGTGATACGTTCCCGCGCCGCCCATGGAATGGCCCCACAAATACATGCGGTTCTCGTCGATGTTGAATTCCTTGCGGGCGAGTTCAAAGACATTCATCACGTCCTTTTCGCTCAATTCGCCTTCCTTGCCATTGTCGCGCGAACCATACCATCCACGCCGCGTGTATCCCAGAGCCGTCGCGACGATGAACCCGTCCTTCTCGGCCCTGTCGAGCAGTCCGTGATACCCCATCAGCCAGTCGTACTGCCGGTCCAGCCCATGCAGCGCGAGCATGAGAGGAGACTTCTTGGCCGGGTCATAGGTGCTGGGAACAAATAGCGCATACGGGATCTCCGCGTTGTTCGCCTCGGCGAAGGTGTAGCTCCGATGCTGGACCCTCGAATCCTCAATCGAGCGCTCGTCGTCGTCTGCGGCGCGCTCCGCTTCCGCCGGACCAGTTGGCGACGACGACGCGGCGAGCGCGGGCAATCGAAAACGTGGGATCGGACGAGTCTTCTTTATTGGCACGGTCATGAAAGGATCTCCTTGTGGCGCTGGTGTTCCGCGTACAGATACGTCAAGCGGGAACTGTACTCACTGTGCCGAGGAATGGCAAATCCGATGGCCGCAGGCGGGACGCGCCGGCTGCGGCTGCTTTACTCGCGAAGCAACACATCGCACACGAGCCGCACCTTCGACAAGCCCTTGCGGAAGATCCCCCCCTTCTTCGCAGCCGAACGCAAGCGCATGATCGCTTTGCGCTGCATGCGGTAGCGAAGCGGCCCTTGCCCCTTTTTCTTGGGCGGCGAAGAACCCGCTGACTCCAGGGGCTGCCAGATCGATTTGACGGGGTATCCGACTGTCTCCAAGTCCTCTGGATCGAGGCGGTCGATTAGGGCCTTCATAAACTCCAACAAGTTAGGATCTTGAATTAATTCGTCGACCCATTTCTCGGAGGAGGCTGTGGTAGGCCTGGAATGCCTACTCACGCCGATGGGGTCGCCGAGCCCTTCGCGCGGTTTGCCGGCGTCTTGGCTTTTTCCGTAGTCGATAGTGTCCGCGTCGAAGGGGACGCCGATGTATTCGTAGACCTGCTTCATGCAACCTTCGGGATCGCGCACGAGGTCTTCGTAGCGCACATGTTCCGACGGCACATCGTCTTGCCGAAGGAACTTCGCAAGCGCCGGGACGTAGCGCTCGATAATCGGGTTGTACTTGTGCGCTTCCTTGTAATCCCCATCGAAGAACGAGTGGGCGTAGGAGGAAAGGATCGCGGCTGGGTGGCGTGTCAGCACCACGTACTTCGCGTCGGGGTAGACCTTGGCCAGGAAGGGTAACACGAGAGCATACGCGGGCGTCTTGTCGAGGCAGATAGTTTCGCCGCCCCCCTCGCCGAGGAAACGGCCATAGAGCGTGTCGCAATAGGCACGGCAGGCGTCCCAATAATCCTGCTCCTTGCCAGGGAGCCCCTCGACGAACAACTTCTGCGACCAGGCCGCAAGCACATGATCATACGGTGCCTTGTCGACGTTGTCCCACACGCCCAAATGCGCGAGTGGCGTCATCAGATGAGGCTCGGGTCCGCCGAGGATGGCCGAGTGCGATTCGAGGATGCGCTCCAGCAGGGTGCTGCCCGAACGAGGAGAACTCATTACGAATAGAAGTTGAGGTTGCATTGGGGATACTCGTCGTGATTCCAGACAGAGAAAAATACTGCGTGGGCGCGAATGATATCAACTGGCCGGAGCTTCTCTCCACCCGGATTCGCGATGGCCATTGGTGGATTCCGAGGGTACTTGGAATGTCCTCAGCCTCGACCCTCTTCCAGCCCCTCCCAGAAAAAGGGAGGGGCTCCTCGCCTGACCTATTCCAAAACGGCCTCCGTTGGACCAGGAGATCACTCCCTTCCCTTTCAGGAGGCGCCCGACAAGAGTCGTCAGGGCTGTCATCCTGAGTGAATGCTAAGGGTCTCTTTCGTGCCTAAGTCGTTGGCGAAGAGGAGGTTCCTCACTTCGTTCAGAATGACGATGTCGTGCCTTTATCGAGATTGCCGACAAAAGTCGAAAACATTCTCTTCTTGCCCTCGCGTTCTTCTCCCAATTTCCCGCGAAACGGGGTCTGACTAGCAATGACAATAGGGCATGGCAGAGGCCCTATCCCCAACTCGCGCCCTATCGCCCACTTGTGCTAGGGTCAGAGATATCCGGGTTAAGTGTGGACCGAGAATACTCGGTGCCAGGAACCCAATATGAAGAAAAAGTACATTTTTGTTGCTATCAAGCTGCTTTTCATTGCCTCGGTTGTCTTCACGTTGATGCGGCCCGACCAGGTCGCGGACCTGGTTGAGGAATGGACGGGATTCACTATCCTCGAGAAGTTTGACGGCATCAGCCTTGGCGATGTCGTTGAAGTCATCAGGCAGTTAGACCTAAAGACAGCGGCGATCTGGCTTACCTTCGCGGCAGTGATCAAACTTTTCGGCATCTTCGCGGGGATTACGCGCTGGCATCTGTTACTTAAGGGCCAAGGCATCAAGTTGCCGTTCTGGTATCTGACCAAATGTTGGCTCATGGGGCGCGCTATCGGCCTGTTCCTGCCTGGAACGGTTGGGCTGGACGGGTACCGCCTGGTAGAGTCGGCGGCCTACACCGGCGAGGTCATCAAATGTACGACGGTGATCGCCGTCGAAAAAGTGATCGGCTTCGTAGCGCTCGGCCTTCTCGTTTTCTTGACTCTTCCCCTCGGCGCACGATTGTTCGATTTCAATTACGCCGTTCTCGGCGTGGTCCTTACCATCCTCTTCGTCTTTATCGCCACGGCATTCCTATTGCTGCTCAATCCCCGCATCGCGCAGGTACTGGTCGCGGCCGTGCCCACGCCGGCAATCATCCGCGCCAAGGTGAACAAGCTCGGGATGGCCGTCACCGCGTACAGCGGCCACCGGACCACGCTCATACTAGCGGTGTTGATGGGGCTTTGTGTCCATCTCGGCATTTGTCTGATGTATTTCGGCACGGCCATGGCCATCAGCGGGGGCCGATCCGAATTGATGATGGACATCCTCTTCGCCAGTCCACTGGTCATCGTCGCTTCCGTTATCGCGCCGACCGTGAGCGGCCTTGGCGTGCGCGAGGGCGTCATGGCAATTCTCTTGGGAGCGCAATACGGCGAAACCGAATCGGCCCTGTTCGGCCATCTGGGGCTCTGGGCAGGCGAATTCGTGCCGCTCGTATTGAGCCTGCCCTTGCTGATCCTCGCGTCACGCCCCAACCGGCAAGAGTTCCTCGCAGAAATGGAATCTGTGCGAGAGATGAACGCGGAGTCTGGAGAGCGACGTTTTTTCATCGCGCCGGACACGCTCGCGAACTACCGCCGGAAGCTTGCCGGCTGCATTGGCGCGGGTCTTTTCGGCGGGCTGATCGCGGGCGCTTTGGTGGGCCTCGTCGAGGCGTCGTGGCACATCTCCACGCTTAACAGTTACGGCGAGGCGACGGCCTTTTGGTGGGCGCCGACGGTTTACGGGGTTGTTTTCACCGGCATGGGGCTGGCCATCGCCGCGGGCTTGACGTTCTTCTACCTGCTCTTCGACCGATTTGCTAAGACCGCCACTACCTTCGCGCTTAGCCTGGGCGGGACTCTCGCGGTACTGACTCTGGTTTTTGGACAGTTCCGCTACAAGCGGGATGTGGTGGCTGAACACGCGCTGGCGCTTTCGGATTACGGCGCTCTGGCGGGAAGCGCGGTTGTTCTTGCGCTGGTCGCCATGATCGTTGGCCGCTTGATTATCGGTCGTGCGCGCTGTTGGACTGGGGGCGCGCTTCTCGGCGTAGGCGCTTACGCGATGCTCGTAGCGCTGGGCGTGGGCGCGAGCGCCGCCATGAAGCCGTCCGACGAGCCGCCAGCCTTTACGGTCGACGCCTCGGTAAGCGGCCCGAATATTTTCGTCGTGGCAGTCGATACGCTGCGCGCGGATTTCCTATCCATTTACAATGAAGAAGCTGGGCCGAGGACACCGAACATCTCGGCGCTTAAAGACGACTCGGTCCTGTTCCAAAGCGCCTACGCTCAATCCTCGTGGACCAAGGCCTCCTTCGGCGCGATCTTCTCTGGAGAGTATCCCGAGTCGCATACGGCGACCGGCAAAGCGTCTACCCTGCCCGACGAGATTGTCACCTTCGCGGAGACGCTCAACGAGGGCGGTTACTACACGAAGGGTTACTCGAACAATCCGAATATCACGAGCATCTTCAACTACAACCAGGGCTTCGTCGATTACACGGACCTCAAGCCCGACCTCTATTTCTGGGCGCAGCCGTCGAGCGAAAAACTGGTCCTCTACGACATCCTGCGGATGGTCGTAAATCGCGCGTACGGAAAGCTCGGCGGACGCGTCGCGATCACCGACTACTATCAGCCAGCCGACAGCGTCACGAGTACGGGGCTCGAATGGATCGACAGCAATCTTCGGCCAGCGGAATCGCCCTTCATGTTGTTCCTGCACTACATGGATCCGCACGATCCCTTCCGCGATCCAGAACGTCCGGGCAAGGGTTTCTCCCGTGCGCAAATGCCAAACCCCGATCCGGAAGCGAGAAGCGACGAAGACGGACCCACGATGAGAGAGCGCATGATCAACGCGTACTCCTACGAAATTGAGTTCATGGACGCTGAGGTGGGGCGTTTCTTGCAGGGCTTGCGCGACCGCGGGCTGTATGACGATTCGGTAATCGTCTTCACCGCGGACCACGGCGAAGAATTCTACGAGCACGGCGGTTGGTGGCACGGCCTGAGCTTGTACGACGAACAAATCGCCGTGCCCCTGCTCATCAAGCTGCCGGGAAACGAGTACGGTGGAAACAAGAACGCATTCATCGCGCGCCACGTAGACCTGGCCCCGACGCTGGCCCGGCTCGCCGGCCTCGAGCCTTCGGAGCGCTGGCAAGGCGTTTCCCTCTTCGATAACGATCTGCTGGAAGGCAATTCGCTGACCACGCATGTGTACGCCCACCTCGATTTCGAGGGCATCCTCCTCCGCGCGGTGCGCACCGAAATGCTCAAACTCATCAAAGCGAATGAAGGCAACAAACGGGACTACGCGCCGCTGGAACTCTACGACTTCGGACTCGAACCGGAAGAACAGCAAAATGTTTTGGATTTGGACGATCACGAATCGTACCGCGAAGACTTGGCGCAGCTCTCCGGGGCGCTCGTCCAGATGGGTGAATTCATCACAGCCGGCGCGGCGGAACCGAGAGTGTCCATTGAAGGCATGGAGGCGCTTCAGGATGAACTCGAGTCGTTGGGGTATCTCAACAAGTAACTGAACGAGGTTGCTTTACTCCCAAGAGGGGGGTGTTCCCTCGACACCGCGTTCACGAGCCAACTTCTCATGATGCGGGACAAGCGGGAAATCGTGACGGTGGACGATCGGGGCTTCGAAGAAACGACGATTAATCGAGATAGCGAACACGCCTTCCTGGCCCTCCTCTCTTGAGGGTCGAAACCGTTCTTCTGGGACCTCGCCTACCGGGACGTCTCCCCGCAATTCGATCCCCGACCTGGGTTTTGTATCGCGCCAAAACATTGTTGGGCCGTCTGTGGGCGTGAGCCTTAGAGAGGAGGTTGAGGCGCGCGGCATCGAACGCTACAGCGTTGCCTTTTCGAGCGTTCTCTTTCAGAATCACGATGGGCAAACGACCCTTCGCGATGCGGGTTAGCGGCAGCTTGAGGCTGAAGAATAACATCGATATTTTCGTCTTCAAGGACGAGGATTACCGAAAACCTTATGACAACAGAAGAAATCGGATCGTCGTTTATCACAATCTGCAGGACCGCTGGCATCCCATTCGGTTTGCCTATGGATGGGGAAAGTTCCAGGATATTCCCTACGACACGGTTGGCGCCAGGAAACCGTGGAAGACAGGGGACAACTGGACCTTTGAAGTTGAGGGAACTTTCCGGCGCGAGAGCCCACGGGGAACGGACGATCGGGATGTGTGGCTCGCCCGCCTCGAATCCGAATACAACTTCTCTTGGAAAGGGCGCCTCAAGCTGACCTGGGAAGAAACCGACACGGACACTTACAACCGGATCCTGTTGTTTACCTACGAGGACATTGGCGATTGGGACTTCTATTTCGTCGCCAACGATGGCCGTTTTGAGGGCGAGACCGTGCGCGGCGCGTTCACCAAGTTCGTGTACCGCTGGTAGCCAGGCCGCTCTCGCTAATAGGAACCACGCCCGCTCAGAACAACGCCGATGGTCTTGAGAAGAATCCGGAAGTCAAGCCAAAGGGACCAACTCTCGATGTAGAGCAAGTCCCACTTGAGCATTTCTTCGGGCGTATGGGCGAGGCGGTTGACTTGCCACATCCCGGTGATGCCGGGCACCGCGGAGAAACGCCCTTGCTCCCACTCGCTGGGCATTTGAATGTCCATCACGGGCAGCGGCCGCGGCCCCACCAGACTCATCTCGCCTTTGAGAACGTTGAGAAGCTGCGGCAGTTCATCGATACACATGCGCCGAATGAGGCGGCCCACGAAGGTGACGCGCGGATCCTCCTTGATCTTGAAGAGCGGCCCACCGGATTCGTTCAGGTCCGACAAAGACGCGCGCCGTTTTTCGGCGTCCTCGTACATGGATCGGTATTTGTACATTTCGAAATGGCGGCCGCTTTTGCCGATCCGCCGTTGCCGGAAGAAGATCGGGCCTTTGCTGTCGAGCCGGATGGCCGCGGCCGTGACGAACATGATGGGGCTCAAAGCGACGAGCGCCACTACCGCGAGCACGATGTCCTCGATCCGCTTTACAATAGCCGCGGTTCCTGCAATGGCGATCTCGTTTATTTGCACGACGGGCATGCCCGCCAGCTCTTCGACAGAACGCTGGCGAAAAAGAAGTCCATATAGATCGGGAACGAGCTTCACGACGACACCGACGCGGTGGCATTCTTCGACCAGGCGGGCCAACTCGGTATTCAGCGTCTGGGGGTTCGTAATGACCAATTCTTCGATGTTGTGCCGGTTGACCAAGTCGAGGATGCTATCGGTGCCACCAAGCCGTTTCACTTCCGTCCCTTCAACGGTGATCAACGAATCCCGCGAGGCATCGTCAACGAAACCCACAACGGAGTAGCCCATTCCCGGACAGCTGTTGAACTCTTCGATGAGCGCCAGCGCGGTTTCGCCGGAGCCCTGAATGGCGATTTGACGAACGGATATACCCCTGCGGCGAACCGCGTTGCGAAACGTTCCAGCAAACATGTGAATGGAGAGGACGGCGATCAGATTCAGCCCAAAGTCGAATCCGAGCACGATGCGCGAATAGGAGAATTCGCGCATCTCGAGGAAGTTATTGTATTGCGCGACGCCGAGGTAGGAAACGATGATCAGGCACGCCGAACCCAACACGACCGCGGCAGTTAGCTGAATCACGTCGTCGGCGAGGTGGTAGGTGCGCCGTTCCACACGGTAGGCCCCGACCCAATAGGAGCAGGAAAGGCGCACGAAGGGCGCGAAAATCATCAACTGCAGGTAGGGCTGAAATCCTGGGGAGGACCAGGTCCGTCCAAACTCGAAAAAAGCCTCGTAATGAAACTTCAACTGGAAGGCGGCAAACAGGCAGGCCGCCGACAGAAACGCGTCCGCGAGGACAAGGGGGAGAATGGAAAGGGCGGACGCCGAAGGCCATGCCAGGGATTTGCTTGAGGTCTGGGCCCAACCCTCGCCGGCGCGTCCGATGGCGTGGAGCCGTTGACTCTGTCCTTCCATCATGTGCATTCCTCACCCGAGTGGAGGCCCACGCCGCCATCGCCGTTCCAGCACCGCAGTGGCGTACATCGGAAGTATAGTGCATTTGAAAGCCGCGCTCCACATCCGGAGAAAGGGGGCTGTCGAACTTCTTGTGGGTGGCGCAACTCACGAATTGGGCTGGCGTTCTCGCGGCTGCGCCTTGATATCCAGGCCGTGGGTGGCCAGAAGGGCCTCGGGGGTCAATCCGTATTCATCCGGTGCGCCCGGATTGGCCCCGAATTCGAGAAGAAGGGCCGCCACGCCGTTGCGTCCAGCCGCGGCGGCCACATGAAGCGGCGTTTGTCCGCGGCTGTCTGCAACGCCCACATCGGCCCCCGCGCTAAGGAGCGCGCGTGCGGCGTCTGGGTTCCCCTCTCCGGCGGCACAGTGAAGTGGCGACCACCGCGCCGGATTGTCCCGGTCGCCCAGCGCGGCCCCCAGGCGAAGCAATGTCTCAATCGAAGCCAGTGCTCCCACCTCCGCTGCGACGTGGAGCGCCGTGTACCCGTCGGCGTTTCGTTGCATCACGTCTATGCCCAACTCTTCCACGATTACCTCGATCGATTCCGGCTGGTTGTGCCGGGCTGCGGCGAGGAGAGGCGTGTGGCCCTCGTGGTCCTCGATTGAAAGGTCGGGCAACGCCGCGCTTCCTAATTTCGCGGTGTTGCCGGCCGCTGCCGCCTGGTGCGCTGCCGTGTCTGCGCGCTTTGGTTGAAGATAGCGCTGGCCTCCATTTCTTTTCAGAAGAGCCGCGAGAACGCTGTGTCCGTTTTCCAGCGCGGCATCCAGAGGAGTTTCCCCGTCAGGTCGTTGCGCGTTGACCGCGGCGAGATGGTGGATCAGCGACTTCGCCACGAGAAAGTGGCCCGCTGCCGCGGCACGGTGAAGCGGGGTGCGGCCATCGGGCGTCGTCAGAGATACTTCGGCGCCGTAGGCGAGCAACAGCTCCGCCGTTTCGCCATGCCCTCCCGAAGCCGCCAAATGAAGGGTACTCCAGCCCCGCCCATCCAAGAGGTTCGGGGCGGCGCCGGCCCGAAGAAGAACCCGTACAACTTCTCGATGTCCTTCCTGCGCCGCGTGATGCAGGGGCGACCATTGGGGAGTGTTGTCCTGGTCGTTGGGGTTTGCGCCCGCTTCGAGCAAGATCCGCGCAGACTCCGAATGGCCCTGCGCGGAGGCGGTGTGCAGCGGCTTCGTATCGTCGTCGGCGACGGTGTTGACATCCGCTCCATACTTGAGAAGTGTCGCGATAATCCCGGCCCAGCCGCCGTGAGCGGCCTCGAAAAGGGGCGTCCATCCGAGAAGCGAATCGTGGTAGCCTGAGTCCGCGCCCCGCTCCAACAGCAACGAGACAATATCGTCGAAGCCATGCTTGGTGGCCACATGGAGAAGGGTCCTGTCATCGGAATTTTCTTGCTCAACAGATTCGAAGCTCTCAAGGAAAAGCACGGCAATCTCGCCGTGGCCCTTTACCATAGCCAGGTAGAGAGGCGTATTCCCCTCCTGATCCGGCATGTGGGCATCGGCGCCTTGCTCGAGGAGGAAACGGACGGTCGCCAAATGACCGCCGCGCGTGGCTTCATGAATGGGCCGCGCCCCCTTCCGATTCTTCGCATCAATGGATTCCCCGTGTTCGAGCAAAATGCCCGCCGTTGAAATGAAGCCCTTCGCGGCCGCCAGATGGAGCGGTGTGTTTCCATTCAGGTCCTGGGAGTTGTTGATATGACGAGCTCTTAGCAGCCGTTTGAGAAGGGCGTCGTTCCGCGCGCCCGCCGCCACATGGATCGGTGTGGTCCGCCTCTGGACAACGCGGCTCATGTCCGCGCGGTTTGCGAACGCGAGTTCCACCATCGCCGTATTGTTGTGCCGAGTCGCGTGGAAGAGAAGAGTTTCGCCCCGGATGTTTGCATCCATCGGATTTGCGCCTGCTTTAAGCAATAGCCGTACCATCCGCAGATAGTTCTTTCGCGCCGCCAACAGGAGGGGCGTATCTCGGTAGCGGTTTTTCGCGTTCACGTTCGAGCCCGCGCCGATAAGGATGTGCGCGCACTCTAGAGAGTTCCATTCGGCGGCCGAGTGCAATGGCTCGTATCCGCTCAATTCAGTCCGCTCTGACCACGCGCCACGTCTCAGCAAGAACTTGGTGGCCTCTGGCTTTCCGTTGCGGACCGCCTCGAACAGGGGGAGCAGGCCGTTCGCGTTACGCGCGTTCACGTCGTTGCCCTCCGCAACAAGACGCTTGAGCGAAGGCACGTTGCCCTCCGCCGCCGCCGAGTGAAGCGTTTGGATGGGTAGCGCGTCACGTCCGGGAAAGGGTCGCAGCGCCTGGCCATGGCCATCCAGCGATAGGCAGGCCAGCCACAGCAGTAACAGCAGGCCGCCGAGACTCCGCCGCCAAACCGGCACAGTTATCGGATCCGTCACAAGCATGACCCGATTATAGCCGCAACGCGCAGACGCTTCACGCTTTGGCCTCAGGAAGGAGTCAATCGCAACAAGCAGGGAAGGCTGAAGGGGCGAACTGCTCTCGGTTCCCGAGGTCCGAAACGCGCGCGCGGCTATTCGGAAACGGCACCGGCTAGCCGAGATTTGCTTTGGCGAGTTCATCCAACTCGTCGTGAATGCTCTGGGTGACGGGAAAACGGAAACCCGTTTTCGGATCGAGATCGAGGTCGAGAACTTTCAGCGAGGCGGGCAACTGTTCGCGTTTCCATTGGCTCTGGACGAATAGGCGTCCGAATTTCGAGGTCCAAACCCGTAATTCTTCGGGGTCGTTCTCCTCATGGCGATGGCACAGCACACGCCAGCAATCGGGCAAGGCCATGCGCCGTCGCGCGAACAGGTAGAGCAGGTCGTCGAGGATAGCGTAGGGCATGAGGTCGGCTTCGTCTTCCTGGTCGGGTGCGAGTTCGGCGCTCGGCGGAATATCGAGGACCTGCCTCAGCGCCTGAATGCCATCGCGCTCAGCGAGATAGGCGAGCAAACGCGTGACAAGGGTTTTCGGCAAGTTCGCTATAGGGGAATAGCCACCTTGATTGTCACCACCGGTCGTGGTGTAGCCGACCGCCGCCTCGCTCAGGTTCGAGGTGACGAGTAGCAGCGCGTTCGTGTTATTGCCCCAGTTGAGCATCATCGCGCCGCGCACCCGGGCCTGAAGGTTCTGCTTGGCCAAATCGGTGACGTGTTCGGCACCACCCACCAATTCGGCCGCCTTCGCCAGTGCGATTTCCGCTTCTTCTGCAATCGAAACCACCTGAAACGATACGCCCAATTCCTCGGCAAGCGACCGCGCGGCGTCGTGGGTCGCGCTGGTGCTGTACGCGCCGTTGGGCAAGTACACGGTGTTGATGCGCGAAGCGAGGTCCGTTTCGCCAGCGCCGCGCATCGACTTCGCCGCTTCCGCTGCGATGAGAAGGCACAACGCGCTATCGCGTCCACCCGATAGCGCGATTAGAAAACGGTCGAAGGCCAAAACTTTTTCGAAATAGTCGCGCAACCCCAACGCCAGCCCATCGAAGAGTTCATCGAGGAAACGTTCCGCTTCCGTCTTCGCGTTGGGCGGCGCCGCATCCGTCTCGAAGAAGCTCGCCGGCATCTGCGCGACGTAGTTTCGCAGAGGCGCAGGCGTATAGAGCCCCGGCACATGGACCATCGTGGCCGTGCAATCGTTCTGGTTCGACACGGAGGAGCGCCACGAAGAGTTCTCAGCCCGCTCTCGGGAAATTTCATCGAGATCGACGGTGGCAGTCGTCAAGGTCCACGGTTCCTTAGATAGGATTTCTCCTGCTGCAACGATCCGTTCGGGCTTGGCGATGATGCCGCCACCATCGAAGACGAGCCGACAATTGTCGAGTCCGAGCACGTTGGCGAAGGCGTATACGCAGCTCATGCCCGCGGCCGCGCCCTGGACGAGCCGCTTGCGCGATTCGTTTTTTCGTGGCGTGAAGGGAGACGCGCTGATGTTGCAGATGATCTCGGCGCCGGCTCGGACCCGAGCACGGGCAGGCGATTCGGGCGCCCACAAGTCCTCGCAGACCTCGGCACTTACTTTGCCGTACGGCAGGTCGAAAACGAGATCGCCCGCCGGAACTCCCTGATGCTGGGTGACGCCGTTGCTCCAGGCCGTCCAGTTTCGGCCTTCGTAGAAAATGTTGTAGGTCGGAAGGAACTTCTTTAGGACTAGGCCGCGCGTTTCCCTGTCATGGACTAACGCGGCGGCGTTGTACATCAGTGAATTCATTCGGATGGGCAAGCCGAGAAATACCGAGATGCCCTCGCACCGGCCCGCAATCGATTGCAGGCTGTCCCAACTGCGACGCGCGATATCGGGCCACCAGATGCGATCCTCGAGGCTGTAGCCTGACACGCACAATTCGGGCGTGACCAATAGGTGGACGCCTTTTTCTTGCGCACGGCCGATAACCGCGCAAAGGCGTTCGGCGTTGCCCTGGAAATCGCCGACCTTTACCGATACGGCGGCGACGCCAATCTTGACTAAGCGCATGTGGAAGCTCCCTATGTGCGGAAAGCGCCATTGTGCCATAGCTGCAAGCAATCTTGAAAGGGCGGCAGGTATCTACTCCGGTTGCGGCGAACAGCCGCGCTAAGTACAATGCGCCACACCGAACGTAGAGATGTTGTCCACGGAGCGAAAGAGGAACGTCTACATTCATGTCTGGTCCATCAAAGGAAGTGGCCGACGCCGTAGTCCACCTCGGCGATCCCAGCGTCCCGCCTCTGGAGTATCGATCGCCCCTCGAGCGCTTCCTTCACCACGACATGATGGGCTCGATATTCCTGCTGCTCGGGGCTCTCGCGGCGGTGATAGTGGCGAACTCCCAACTCGAATACTGGTACCACCACCTCTGGGAGACCGAGTTCGGATTTGTGGTCGGAGATGCGGTTCTGATAAAAACCCTCCATCACTGGGTCAACGACGGCCTCATGGCCATCTTTTTTTTCCTCGTCGGACTCGAAATTAAACGAGAACTCCTCGCCGGCGAGTTGGCGTCCTTTAACCGGGCGCTCCTGCCGGCGGTCGCGGCCATCGGGGGCATGGTCTTTCCAGCCTTGGTCTACGCCACGATCAATCTTGGGGGAGAGGGCAGCGCGGGCTGGGGCATTCCCATGGCGACCGATATCGCATTTGCCGCCGGATGCATCGCCCTTTTGAAGAAATGGGTGCCTACGTCGTTGATGGTCTTCCTTGTTGCGCTCGCGATTGTGGACGATCTGGGCGCGGTCACCGTCATCGCTATCTTCTACACCGACTCAATCGAATTTCCGCCTCTCATTATTGGAACAAGCCTCATCATTGTCTCGTTTTGCATCGGCAGACTCGGCGTTAGATCGACTCTTCCCTACGCCGTTTTCGGAATGGTCATCTGGGTGGCTTTCCTCAGTTCGGGCGTTCACGCCACCATCGCGGGAGTACTCCTCGCGTTTACGATTCCCTCAGATGCGCGCTACAAGCCCCGCCTATTCCGGGGCCGCATCGTCGAGTTGCTCGACCGTTTCTCCCAAGCCGACGAAAACCTGAGTCAATACGCAGAGGAAGGCGAGGTCGGTGTCGACAAACGGAATCTGGTTACTCAGCGGCAGCAGACTCTGATCCGGGCGATGAATACCGAAT
Source organism: uncultured Nitrospirales bacterium (assembly GCA_964401695.1). GTDB lineage: Bacteria > Hydrogenedentota > Hydrogenedentia > Hydrogenedentales > JAPYPO01. Next base: position 19,434 of record CAYNZS010000007.1, on the reverse strand, counting down.
GTCTCCATGTCGAGGCTCCGTTGCAGCGGTTCGAACACAATATCGAGCCGTTTTGCGCATTCATCGTCATGCCAATATTCGCCTTCGCCAACGCGGGTGTCCACCTTGATTTGGGAAACCTCGGCCATCTCGTGTTGCAGCCGGTAACGCTCGGAATCTCCCTGGGCCTTTTACTCGGCAAGCCGGTCGGCATCGTGTTGGCCTGCTTTCTCGCCGTCAGATTGGGATGGGCCAGCCTGCCCAATGGCGTGCGCTGGACACAAATCTTCGGCGTCTCACTCCTCGCCGCTATCGGGTTCACCATGTCCCTGTTCATTAACGAACTGGCCTTCGTAGGCGTGGATCCGGAACTGGCCGAGGAATTTGTCTCCGCGGGGAAAGTGGGGATATTCGTGGCAAGCATCATCGCCGCCTGTGCCGGACTCATCGTGCTCAAGATAACCTGCCGGAAAACGCAAGGCGGTTAGCCGGTTTGCCGTCGCCAATTCTGGGCGCGACGCGCGTTAGGCGGTAACGCGGGATTCTTCGAAGGCGACAAAGTAGTCCTTCAAGCACTTGGTTAGGTCTTCTGAGTTCAACACCTCGGCCCGGTCCAGGATAATCCCGTCCGCGCCTTCGCGCGACAGCAGCGCGGCGTCTTGCACGGTGAGATTGCCTTCCACTTCGATTCGGGCGCGGCTCGCCAGATAATCCAAGTTTTCGCGAAGGATCCGCACGCGGTCCAGTGTTCCTGGAAGGTACGCGGCGGCGCCCAAAGGATCGGACGCGAGGACGAGTAACCGGTCTGCCCCGCCCATGAGATATTGAATCTTGGTTAGGGGCGTCGACGGACAAACCGCGAGCCCCGCCTCGGCGCCCGCGTCGCGGATCTGGGCCAGCGCGCGGTGGGCATGGATGTCGGCTTCGGCGTGGGTGTAAATGGCGGCGCATCCGGCTTGAATGAAGCGGTCGATGTGCTTCCCTGGCTGCTCGACCATAAGGTGTGCGGCGCAGGGAAGTCCACACGCATCCCGGAGCGCTCGAACGGCGTCTGGCCCCAAGGCGAAATCGGGCGTGAACGAACCGTCGGCAACATCCACATGGAGATCAGCGCAGCCGGCCGACTCCAATTCCTTGGCGGATTCCGCAAGCCGCCCCAGGTCGCACCGCAAAACGGACGCGCTCCAAATTGTGTGTGTCACGTGCCGCTCCTTCGCCGTAACGATCTCACCCTTCGTTTTCCCCGCGCAGTTTGGCCATCACCGAGAAATCTTCAAGGGTTGTCGTGTCGCCGGTAGTCTCGCGTCCGTCGGCGATATCCCGGAGCAGGCGCCGCATGATTTTCCCGGAGCGCGTTTTCGGGAGGGTGTCGGTGAAGCGGATCTGGTCCGGCTTCGCGATAGCTCCGATCTCCTTGGCCACATGATCGCGCAGGATCTGTTTGTCGTCCTCCGAGGGCGCGACCCCCGCGGGAACAGATACGAATGCGCAAATGCCCTGGCCTTTGATCTCGTGGGGAAAGCCGACGACCGCGGCTTCGGCAACCATGTCGTGCGAGACCAGGGCCGATTCGATTTCCATAGTGCCGAGGCGGTGGCCCGACACATTGATGACATCGTCGAGCCTTCCGATGATCAAGAAATAGCCGTCCTTGTCGCGGAACGCGCCATCGCCCGTCAGGTACCATCCCTCTTTAGCGAACTTAGAGAAATAGACTTCTTCATAGCGCTCGTCGTCGCCATAGAGCGTGCGCAGCATGGATGGCCACGGCTGTTTGATGACGAGCAGCCCGCTGTGCATGCCGTCTTCCGGCTTGCCTTCCTCCGAAACGATTTGAGGTTGGACTCCAAAGAAGGGCAGCCCGGCCGAGCCCGGTTTCGTCGCCATGGCACCGGGCAGCGTGGTGATGAGAATCGATCCGGTTTCCGTTTGCCACCAGGTATCGACAATGGGGCAACGCCCGCCGCCTATGACGTCTCGGTACCACATCCAGGCTTCTGGGTTGATGGGTTCGCCCACCGTGCCTAGAAGGCGGAGGCTGCTCAGGTCACGGCTTTTGGGGTGTTCGTCGCCCCACTTTGCGAAGGCGCGAATTGCCGTGGGCGCGGTATAGAACACGCTGACTTTGTACTTTTCGACGATGTCCCAGAAACGGCCTGGATCGGGATGGTTCGGGGCCCCTTCGTACATGACCGATGTGGCGCCGTTAGCGAGGATGCCATAGACGATGTAGCTGTGCCCGGTGACCCAGCCGATATCGGCGGTACACCAGTAGGTGTCCTCGTCGCGCAAGTCAAAAACGTATTTTGACGTAAGCGCAGCGCCGACCATGTAGCCGCCGGTCGTGTGCAGAATGCCCTTAGGTTTTCCCGTGGAGCCGGAGGTGTACAGGATAAACAGCGGATGTTCGGCGTCGTGTTCTTCCGCGGGGCAGTCCGCTGAAGCAGCCTCGACCGCGTCGTGCCACCAGACGTCGCGTCCATCCTTCATCTCGACTGGACTTTCCGTACGTTTGACGACGAGCGCCTTCTCGACACCAGGACACTTTTCAAGCGCCTCGTCCACCGTGGCCTTCAGGCTAACGGCGCTCCCTCTGCGGTAGCCGCCATCCGCGGTGACGACGAACTTCGAGTCGGCGTCTTCGACGCGGTCGACGATGGCGCTTGCTGAGAATCCGCCGAAGATAATCGAATGGGGCGCGCCGATGCGGGCGCAGGCCAACATGGCGATAGCCAACTCGGGCACCATGGGCATGTACAGCGTGACGCAGTCGCCCTTCTGGACACCAAGGCCCTTGAGTGCGTTGGCGCACTTGCACACTTGCCGGTGAAGCTCTTGATAGGTGAGCGTACGCGAATCGCCCGGCTCCCCTTCCCAGATGAGCGCTGCTTTATTCTTGCGCCACGTCGTCAAGTGGCGGTCCACACAGTTGTAGCAGAGATTCGTCGTGCCGCCCTCAAACCACTTGTAGAACGGCGCGGCGTCCTTGTTCAAGACTCTGTCCCATTTCTTGAACCAGTGGAAATTCTCCGCTACATCGCCCCAGAACGCGTGAGGAGCGTTGATCGAGTGGTTGTACATCTGATCATATTCTTCGCGCGTCTTAATGTGCGCCAACTCCGAAAAATCGGAGCTAGGATGAAAGGTGCGTGTCTCCTCCAGAACGTGTTCTATGCCGCTCATGGCCTACTCTCCCCTTAGTTGCGCCAAATGAATTCGTGTCGGAATCGTTTCGATGGAATCCTGATATAGTGCCATGTTTGCCGGCAGAAACCAATCCTGCGATGCGGTACGATGGGGAATGGTGGGAAGCGCTTTCACAACACCGAATGAGAAACGTAGAGATCCCGATTCTGAACACGATTCATCCAAGCTGGATCCGGCTGCGACCTTGCGCTGCGCGCGACGCCCACGTCATGCCCATAGCCAGTGTCCGTTACTACGCCAGATCGAGAGCCTCTATGACTCTACCGGTTGCCTGGCATTGGTTGAGAACGTAGAAGTGGACTCCGGGCGCGCCGGAGGCGACGAGGCCGGCGACTTGTTCAGTGGCGAATTCTACGCCGATGTCGAACTGGGCGTCCGCGGCATCCGGATCCTTCGCGGCGCGTTCGAGCTTGGCGGTGAAGGCGCTCGGAAGGGCCACGCCGCACAGGGACGTGATCCGCTGGACTTGCTTGAAGTTCGAGACGGGCATAATGCCGGGCACGATGGGCACATCGATTCCCGCCCCTGCGCAGCGGTCGCGAAAGCGGAGGTAGTAGTCGTTCACGTAGAACAACTGAGTGAGTACTACATCCGCGCCTGCATCGACTTTCCGCTTGAGGTTGTCCAAGTCTTGCGCGGGGTCCTGGGCTTCCGGATGCGTTTCAGGATAGCCGCCAACCGCAATGCCAAACTGGGGAAACTCGCCGCGAATGAGGGAGACCAACTCGTTTGCATGGCTCAACCCGCCCGCACTGGCCGTGAAGCGTTCTTCGCTATTGGACGGATCGCCGCGCAAAGCGACAATGTACGCGATTCCAGCCTCCCCGGCGAGGCGAAGGAAGTCTCGGAGTTCCTCGACATTCGAGTCAACACAGGTGAGGTGAGAGGCGACGGGAACATCGGACAGGTTCGTAACCAGCTCAAGCGTCGCCAAGGTCTTGTCGCGCGTCCCCCCGCCCGCGCCGTAGGTGCAGGTTACGAAATCGGGCTTCAGGGCTAGCAGTTCTTTCAGATTTCGCTCAAGAGAACCCATGCCCTTGTCTGTCTTCGGAGGGAAGAGTTCGAAGGAGAGGACGAAGGGCTTCTGTTGGTATAGACTGCCTAGACTCACCTGACCCCGCGTGATCTTCGGTAAATAGGTTTTCCGTTCGAGCGCGTTCGCGTCGATATCGGCTCGGCTGGGGATTGTATCGCGACGGCGGGTTTTCATCAAAATTTGCCCAGGGCAATCGCACTGGATTCTCGATGTGGCCTTTCTCGAAGAGCAGTCCCGAATACGAATCGGGTACGCCGCCGAAAACATGGCCGCGATTCGAAAAATCGCCCTCAACATTCTGAAAAACAACCAATCAAAGAAAGGCGGAGTCAAAGCCAAACGACTACAGGCGGGATGGGATGACAGGTATCTTGAAGAAATCCTGCTGGCCATGTGACTTTTAGTGCGATTGCCCTGAAGATTCTCCCCCTGCCTTTCAATAAGACCCACTTGGTTCGTATCAGGTTCCCTGCCTGCGCGAACTTGGCGTAACCATCCAGGCGTCAGACGGGACATATTCTCGCCGGAAGTCGACTCGCTGACATTGCCCTTAGCGATTTACGGAGGGGTTAGTTGGTATCATGAGCACATCTCATCGACGCAGTGGAGTTTGACGGTTGGATTTTCTCGAATTATTGAAGAAGCAAGTCCTTGTGCTCGATGGAGCGATGGGGACGATGACGCAGGTGCTGGACCTTAGCGACCGCGACTACGGCGGCGGGGATTTCCGCATGCTGGGGGACCTGCTGACGTTTTCGAGGCTGAAGGAGATTGAGCAAATCCATGTGGATTATTTCCGGGCCGGCGCCAACATGGTCGAGACGAACACTTTCGGCGCGTCGCCCATGCGGCTGTCGGAATACCGCTTCGCCGACGCGGACCTATCAGCTTTCGCACCTATCCCCTATGGACTGGACATACAATCGGGCTCGTATGAGGAACTGGCTTACGCGTTGAGCAAGCGTGGCGCGGAAGTGGCGTGTGCGGCCAAGAAGCGATACGCCAAAGAGGCTGGCTATGACGGGCGTCCGTTATTCGTCGCCGGATCTATTGGGCCCTCGAACCGGGTTCTGTCAAAAACGGACGCGGATCTCCAGGAATCGACCTTCGACGCGATCGGCGAGAATTTCGGTTGCCAGGTGTCAGGTCTTATCGATGGCGGCGCCGACGTAATACTCTTCGAGACGCAGCAGGACATCTTAGAACTCAAAGCGGCCGTCATGGGCGCGCTAAAGGCTATGGAGGAGAAGCAGAAGCGGCTGCCGATTATGGCGCAGGTCTCGGTTGACCAGTTTTCCCGCATGCAGATTTTTCACACGGATATTCACGCGGCCTTGGTCACCGTCGCGGATATAGGCGTGGATGTGTTCGGCATTAATTGCAGCATCGGTCCCGACTTGATGGAAAAGACCGTCGAGAAACTTTTCCGGTTCTCGCCGTTGCCTATTTCGGTGATTCCGAACGCGGGCCTGCCGGTTTCGGAAGACGGCCGGACGGTCTACAATTTCTCGCCGGAACGCTTCGCGAACCATCAGTACGAGTTCGTGACAAAATTTGGCGTCAACGTAGTGGGCGGATGTTGCGGAACTTCTCCAGACCACATCCGCGCGCTGGCCGAACGAGTCTCGGGCCTCGTTCCCACCCAACGCGAGCCGGACACCGCGGTGTACCTGTCGGGACCCCAAGAGGCGGTAGCCCTGAATTCGAACGAGTCGCTGATCATGATTGGGGAACGGCTGAATGTGCGGGGTTCGTTGAAGGTCAGGAAGGCAGTCGAGACGGACGGCGATATCGACTACGACGCGCTGGCAGAGGTCGTCGAGGAGCAGATCGGCGCCTTGGGATTGAGCGTTATCGATGTCTGCATGGACTCGAATCTGGTGGACACCACGGCAACGCTGAAACGGGTTGTCCATTCCCAGACGGCGGATTTTGTCGGGGCGATGAGCCTCGATTCATTCGACGTCGAAGCGCTTCGCGAAGCTATCAAGGTTTACCCCGGCCGCCCTATCGTTAATTCGATGTCGTTGGAGGAAGTCGCGCCTGGCGTTACGAAAATCGACGCGGTATGCGAGGCCACGAAAGCGCATGGTCCTGTGTACGTTGGGCTCTGCGCCGGAGCGAAGGGGCCTGCGGCCATCCGCGACGACAAATGTCGCTTGGCGAAGCAGATCGTCGAGAACGCGGCGAAGCATGGCGTCACGCCGGACCGCATCCTCATCGACATGAACGTGTTTCCGCTTGGCTCGGAGCCGGACCCCTCGTTGAATTTCGCGGTCGAGTCGCTCGAAGCGATTCCACTCATCAAGGCCATTCATCCCGCGCTCAAGACCGTGTGCGGCGTGGGCAATCTAACGAATGGTTTGGCCAAGAAACCCTATATGCGCAAGGTGCTGACCTCGGTCTGGCTGGACGAGGCGCGAAAACGCGGACTGGACGCCGCCATTGTGAACCCAAACCATTATGTCTTCGTGGATGATCTGGAGGAGCGGCACTACCGGTTGGCGCTAGACGCGATCCTTCGCCGCGACATGGAGGCCTTCGAGGAACTCGAGCGTATCGCGGTCGAGAAGACGGGCGCGGCCGTCGAGAAACGCATGTCGTACGACGACCTCCCAGTCGAGGAAGCGATCGTCCGCAAGGTGGTCGATGGCTACAAGGATCGCGTTAGCGGGCGGATCGAAGTGGACGGGCATGAGTACGCTTACGCCGATACTATCGTGCTCCAGGCGATCGAAGTCGTGAAGAAGCGGGAGCCTCTCAAGTTCGTCAACGACTATCTCATGCCGGGAATGCAGGAACTCGGAGACGGTTTCGCGCGCGGCGATGTTTCGCTGCCGCACCTGCTCAAGTCGGCCGATGTAATGAAGCAGGTGATGGGATTCATCGAGGAGTTTCTGCGCGTCCGTTCGGGCGTGGATATCCACGACGAAATCAAATACAAGGGCGTCATTGTCCTGGGAACCGTGTATCAAGATGTCCATTCCATCGGAAAAGATCTCGCGAAGACGCTGTTCGAGAACTACGGCTACCGCGTGATCGATCTTGGCGTTATGACGCCGCTGCAAGGGTATATCGATGCGGCCAAGGAGCACGGCGCGGATGCGATTGGCATGTCGGCGCTGCTGGTCCAGACCTCGAATCACATGATGACGGTGTCAAAGATGATGTTGGAGCAAGACATGCACGACACGCATCTGCTCATCGGCGGCGCCCCGGTGAGCGACCGGCACGCAGCCTATGTGGCCATGGCCGGCCGTGACAATGAAGAGGCCATGCGCCGGAATGTCTTCTATTGCCCGACGGCAATGGACGGCGTGAATGTGATGAACGAGCTGGCCTTGCCGGAGCGTGTCCACGAAATGTTGGATCGGAATTCGAAGAAATTGCGCAGCCGCTTGAAGCGGGCGCAGCGAAAGACCGAAGAAGACGTTAGGCTGCTGGAAACGCTGCCGCGCAGGGCTATCTCGATGGAGTCCCGGCCGGCACTGCAAGATCCCTGGGTTAAGCCCGAGCGCATCGACGTGCCGCTGCTTGATTTCAGGCCGCACATCGACAAACGCAACTTATTTTCGCTCAACTGGAAATTCGGGGGCGTGTCGAAGCGAAAGGCCCAAGGAATTTCGGATGAGCACCTGGAGGATCTGTTTCTCGAATGGACTGCCAAGGCGAGTCGCGAGGGCTGGTTGCGGCCGCAGGGCGTCTTTGGAGTTTTTCCGTGCCGGTCGCACGGGGACGATGTAGTCGTCTACGACATCGACGACCTAGAGCGTGAGCTGTGCCGATTTTCATTCAACGTTGTGATTGGATCGGACCGCGAGGATACCGTTTGCGCGGCGCAGTATTTTTATCCGGTGGAGGCGGGCGAGTTTGACGCCATCGGGATTCAGATTTCGTCGACCGGTCCACAGATTGACGGCCAGCTCGCGAAGTACAAAGAGGAGGCCAATTCCGAGTCGGCCCTATTCCTTCAGGGCCTGTCCGACCGGTTGGCCGAAGATATGACCGAGCACATGCACGACACGATTCGGGCGAGGCTAGGCTTCGAGGGACAGAAGATCGGCACGCGCTGGTCTCCGGGGTATCCGGCGATAGCGAATACGGAACACAACAAGGACATCGCGGCGCTGCTTGGTGCCCAAGAGAAGATCGGAATTTCGGTCACCGATGCCGGAGAGTTCCACCCTACGGGCTGTACCGGAGCGCTCGTGTCGTTCCACCCCGGCGCACGGTATAGCTGATACCGGCCGGACACGGCGCGCAGTCTCAACCCAGCAGCCCAAGGAACTTGTGATTCGCGCCGGGAAATGCGTAATCGGAAAAGTCCCGCGGCAGCACCCATTTTAACTCCGAATGGACACGCGGGGCCGCCTTGCCCTCCACATGCGCGCACCGGTACACGCGTAACATCACCTTGAAATGCGAATACGCGTGATTCACCGTAGCGGCGAGTTCCCCCACTTCGACTTCAATCCCCAACTTCTCCTTCAGCTCCCGGCGTAGCGCGGTCGTGTCGCTTTCGCCCAGCTCGGCCTTCCCGCCAGGAAATTCCCACAGTCCCCCGAGCATCCCGTCCGGTGGGCGTCTTCCGAGCAGGTACCGGCCATTCTTTTTGACCGCCGCGATGACCAGCTCGCGACGCGGCACGGGCTTCTTCGGACGGCGCAGGGGCAGCGCATCCTGATCGCCCGCCGCGGCCGCGCCGCAATACTTCGACACCGGACACTCGCCGCACAACGCGTTTCGCGGTACGCAAACCTGCGCGCCAAGTTCCATCAACCCCTGGTTGAAATCTCCTGGCGACCCCCCTTTGACCAGCGCGCCCGCCAGCGCCCATAGTTCTTTGCCTGCCTTGGCATCGTCGATACTCTCGCGGAGCCTCGTCAGGCGAGCCAGGACCCGTTTTACGTTGCCATCGACCGCGGGCTCGTTCCGCCCAAATGCGATACTCGCAATCGCGCCCGCCGTGTAGGGCCCCACGCCAGGCAACGTGCGCCATTCAGCCGCCGTATCCGGGAAAACCGAGCCACGCTCGCCGACGACGGCCTTCGCGGCCTTGTGAATATTCCGCGCCCGCGAGTAATATCCCAATCCCTCCCAAGCCTTCAACACCTGATCCTCTTTTGCCGCGGCGAGCGCTTCCACCGAAGGGAATAGCGCCCGAAAGCGTTCGAAATACGGCGTCCCCTGTTCGACACGGGTTTGCTGCAGCATGACCTCTGTCACCCAAACGACATAGGGATCCAGGACGCCGCGCCACGATAGGTCACGGCGTTCCCGGCGGTACCAGGCCAGCAAGGCACGTCGGAAACCGGCCTTCCGTTCGAGGAGCACTCGCGCACCTTTACGCAATCGGTTCGCCCTCCCCGGCAGCTACACCACTCTCAAATGCCAATCGGGAGATTGGCGTTCCCGGGATCGCTAATCTCATGATTGCGCCCCGTTGGAAGATACTCGGGTCAGAAGCGGTCGAAAGGCCATACGCAGGGGCTGCGTTTCGGGAAAAGCCCGGCGAGCAGTTCTCTGGCCTCGGCGGTTAACAGGCGCCGCTTGGATTGGAGGATGTCGTCGAGGTAGCGGTAGCCCGCCATCAGTTGCATCAATTCGCCCCGTTCCAAGGCAAACTTATTGCGCCCCGCCATCTGGGCCACATCGATAGCGCCGCGGTTCGCACGCAGGCGGTACGGGCGATTGTCGACGACGAGCGTGACCTCGCATCGTTTGGTACGCCAGACGCCTCGGATGAGGAGGCTCTCCCACTCGGGAATCATGTTTTCGAGCGCTTCCCCTACATCGACCAACGCCATCATCCCACCGTTTTCGCGCGACACTTTCGTTTCGTGCGTCGAGTCGTACTGGAGAAGAAAGTGTGCGAAGGGGTGGCTCGGCGGCACGAGAAAACGGATACGGCTAACGAATTTCTCGCGGGCCATAGCCGAGCACTGTGCCACCAACGCGCGGTAGAGATCGGGAGAAACCGCCCCCACTTCTTCAACGGCCAGGCAGCCGCTCTCGCCGTGGGTGAGCACATACGCGAGAACCTTCCCCTGAGGATCGGTGAATACCCGCGCAGCCTTGAATCGATCCCACTTATTGGTGAAGTGGGCCACGCCCCGGAGAAGCGAACAAGGGACCTCGGCGTCGTTGCTCGCGTGGATCTTTTGGATCGAAGCGATATCGCCGGGCTTGACGCCGCGCACACGGCATCCGTCGAGCGCCCCCGATGAGTCGTCGAAGGCGTCCATCACGATGGCGTAGTCGGCCAAAGCGGCCGCGTAGCCGAACCGATGATAGAAATTCGGGATGCCGAAGAGCATGGAAACGTGGTAATCGTGACGGGCCAGATAGGCGAAGGCGTCCGCCATGAGCGCCGTGCAGACGCCCTTGCACCGGTGCCGAGGCGCGGTGGTTATCCAACCGACGCCGCCCATCTTCAAGCGCGCCTCGCCGATACGGATCGTGTCAGTGCCGATGCGGAGCGCGCCGGCGACTTCGTCCTTCCACAGGGCGATTCGCGTGTGTTCGCGGCGAAATCCAGGATAGCCGGCGCCGGAGGTCTCCAGCCAGCGGAACGAGGAGAAGTAGCTGTGCTCTTGGACCTTTGCCATTAGTTCGTTGGCCAGGCGCAATTCCTCGTCCCGTTCGACGGGGCGAACGGCGAGTTCCGAGATTGTCCGGACTTGGCCCATGGGTTTCTCCGCTGCAAGTCAACATTGTAACAAAATGGCCGGCGAATGACTTGAACGGAGCGCTGGGCGGGGGGTAATGTGGTCAGGGAGGATTCTTCGGTTCTCCCCATTTGGCAGGCCTTTACAGCGCCAACATATTTGCAAACATGCGGACGGTTCCGGGATGCAGTTCGCGCAACTGGCGGTACCAGCCGAGGGCGGTGTACAGGTACTTGCCCTGTCCAAAGTCGGCGATGAGCACACTGCCCGGCTCGGGGCTCTCTCCCGGGTCGGCCACATCGACCAAGGGCGTGTACGCGTCGTCCCACCGGTTCGGAAAGTAGAGCCCGCGTTCCTGAATCCAACCGTCCCAATCGGCGTCGACAATCTTGTTCGGCGTGTTGAACAGCGGGTGCTCCGGAACGAGGAGATTAATCGGCGCTTCCTCCACCGTCACGCGGTTGCGCGACACGGCGATCGGATAAGGCGCGAAAGCCGGGTTCCACTCGTAGGTTTTGTGGTACATGACGAGGGCCGTGCCGCCGCGCGAAACGTAATCCAGCAACGCTTGGTTGTTGGCGACCAGATCCTGGCGCACGAGGTACGCGCGAATATCGACGATGATCGTCGTGAAGGAATCCAAGGTCTCCGGCGTAAAATCGGCAATGAGGATCGCCTTGTGAGGGACGCCGAGACGTTCGAGGGTCGTCATAAACGTCGTGTCGTAGCTCTCGATCACCCCCACGCGTATATTCTCCGGAATGGCTAGATCGACTACGCGGGCCGTGCCCGCCGCGGTTACCTTAAGGCCTTCGATTCGTGCGGCAAGGGAGTAGTCCCGCGCGGCGAGGTTGGCCGCAACTGCCGCGTTGAGCGGAATTAGCTTCTGTGTGCCCTCCTTATCCAACGAAAGCATCAAGCTGCCGGCTTCGAGGCCCAATCCCGCTGCCGCCGATACGGCGATGTTCACTTCTTGTGGCCCTGCCGAATGATTCGTCGCCAGCAGTTCGAAGCGGGCCGCGCCTCCCGCGCCTTTGCGAAGGAGGTAGGGTGTGCCCGCGAATTCCAGAGAGACCGCGGGCGCAACGTCGATTAGCACCGGCTTGCGCAGCTCTACGTCGCCGCTCCTCGTTTTCACGCGAGCGACCACGGTGAACTGTGGCTGGAAAAAATGGTCCGAGAACAATTTTTCAGGATGGGGAATGGTGGGTTCAAGGCTCGTGGGGATCACAATCTTCAACTCCGCGAGCGCCTTGCTCGATTGCGTGTCCGTAACCGATATGCGGCCGGGTAGCGGCGCGTCTACCCACGCGGCGGCTTCCAGCGAAAAATCCACGCGGTCTGCGTCATGCGCGCCGAAATCGGACAGTTGGGCGCTAATCGTCAGCGTTTGGCCCGCGACGAGTTTCTCGTCGGAGAGGCGGGTATCCAACTGCAACTCCGTGAGCTTCGCCGCCAGGGCGTTCGCGCGCGCCCACGCATTGCTACGGGGCCTGACGCCTTTCGTTAAGAGTTCGAAGACCTTCGCCTTGAGATTCGCTTGCCCGGTACCCGCCAAGGAGACTTCGCGCGCTTCCGAGGTCACCCGGTCCGGGACATTCCCGAAGAGGCTGCCTCCGGGTGAGGCGACTTGGGCGGAATCGGTGTTTCTCCTGCGTTCGGATTGCTTTACGAGGTGATAAGTGCGCGGGAAACGGCGGCTAGACGCAAATGCGCTAACAAAGAAACCCATCCCCTGCGACTCGTGTTCGCGCAACGCCTGCCCCGCGATGGCCGTGTAGGTATAGCCGCGGACGGGGTCGAGTTCGTCGGAATCGGCTTCCGCGAGATCTTCGCCGCGTCCGCGCACGTACAGGCGCGCGGGTTGCCAAGGCTCCAAGCCTTCGGCGAACTGTTCGGGAAAGGCGGCCGGGTCCGAGGCTGCGTCGAAAGCCTCCTCCAGCGACTGGCCGATCGCCTGGTGGTGGCCATGTCCGCCCCGCGGTCCGTGGTGGGTGATGATAACGTCAGGCCGGAGCTCGCGGATTTTCCGGACCATTCGCCGCCGCGTTTCTTCCCGGCCCCAAACGGCGAAGGCCTCTTCACGGCTTTTCGAGAACCCGAACTCCGGCATGTCCAGAAAGTGGAGATCCGCGCCGGTAATGGCCGAGGCGCGCAGCATTTCGTGCGTCCGGATTACACCTAGCTCCTCGTACAACTCCGGGCCTATTTCGTTTTGGCCGCCCTCGCCGCGCGTCCCAAGCAGCGCGAAAGTTTTATAGCCATACTTCTTCCGGTACAACGCCAGCGTCGCGCCATCCTCATCGTCAGGATGGGCGGCAACGCACATCAGCCGCAGGTCGGTGCCCAAATCCAGCAGCGCCTGGTGGAGCGCCACCGCGCCCAACTCCGGTTCCGACCAAGCCGCCGTCCCTGCGAACGCGAGCGCCAAAATGGCGAAGCTGAAATCCAATCGTCTACCAATTCTCATAAGCCTCAGTTACCATATCCTTTTCGTTGCGGCGCCGGGCCCGGGTTCGGCGGCCGGAAAGGGCTCCACGATTTATGACCAGGCAACACGGCGCACACCTAATTCTACTCCTCGCCACCGCCGCGACAGCGCAGGGCTGCGCCTACCTAAATGGAAACTTTCGAGCGGTCGAAGAGGGGTGGCTCTACCGCTCCGGCCAACTCAATCCAGCGGCCCTGGAGCGGCGTATCGAGGAGCATAGCATTCGAGAAGTGGTGAGTCTACGCGATCCGAAGCCTAAGCAATCCTGGTATCGCGACGAAACTCGCGTCTGCGAAGAGCTGGGCGTGGACCACTACGATATCCCTTGGTCTATGCGCCGCCTGCCCGACCCTCAATCGTTGGAACGGCTCATTGGTGTATTCGCAGGCGCTTCTGTTCCGCGACTGATACACTGCCACGGAGGCGTCCACCGATCGGCCGTAGCCTCGGCCGTCTACCTTCTCGTGCGCGGAGCCTCCGTCGAACAGGCGCGCGGGCAGATCGGCCCACACTTCAACGACGCCCCGGTCGGCCAGTTGCTCGACTTGTACGAGGACAGCGGGAAACCGTTCGCAGCCTGGGTTGTCGAGGACTATCCCGGTCTTTACGCGGCGCATCCCGACGGCGGCAGGGTCGGGTCTCTACAGAACCCAGAAGATGTGCATTCCCACGGAGGACCGTGGGAACGAGAGAGAGGGGGGGGTTACCCCTCGATTCGCCTCCGCCGCGCCAGGAATTCCCCGGCGGAGACTTGCTAGAATGTCTCCCGCCCCGACAGGATATGCGCCAGGGGCGTCGAGATTGGAATGCGTTAGGCGCGGAAGGACGCGAATCGTATGAGCAGAGACGAAGTGATCGCCGCGGCCGCGAGAGGAGACGATCTTTCGGGCCAGGACTTCTCGGGAATGGACCTATCAAACACAAAACTATCGAAGGCAAACCTGGAAGGCGTGGATTTTTCCGACGCGGACCTCAGCCGTTGCTGGCTGGATGAGGTAAATCTTAAGGGCGCCCTCTTCACGAACGCAGATCTTTCTTTCGCCGTGATGGGAGGCGCGAACGTCGAATACGCCGACTTCACCGGGGCGAACCTGCGGCAGGCGAACCTGGTGGGCACGCAGGCCTTCGGAGCGACATTCGACAACGCGGACTTGTACTACGCGAGGCCGGGCAACGCGAACCTGGAATCCGCCTCGTTTCGCGGCGCTAATATTCAGCGGTGCATCTTCCGGCGCGCGAACCTGAGCGCGGCGAATTTGCAGGAAACGGAAGGGGTGGCGAATTTCGAAAACGCTAACTTAGAGGGGGCCATCCAATGATTTTCAGACCCTTTCTCTTGAAAGTCGATATGGCGATTGGCGAGGTGAACGCCTTCATTTACGGCTGCGAGGAAACCAAGAAAGCCATCCTCATCGACGCGGGCAAGTTCGACCAGAGATTCGCCGATTACGCGCGCGCGGAGGGCTTGAAACTGTCCACCATATTCCTCACGCACGACCACGGAGACCATGTGGCCGGGGCGGCGGAGTGCGCGGAGAAATTCGGTGCAACCGTTATCGCGGGGACCGAAGAACCCAGCGGGCGCAAAGCGGATCGAGTCGTAGGCCACGGCGACAAAGTGGAAGTCGGCCATCTCGTGGGCCGGGTCGTGAGCACCCCAGGGCATACCCCCTACGGCATTAGCCTTGTCTTCCCCGGCATGGTGTTTACGGGCGACGCCCTCTTCGCGGGTTCGGTGGGTGGAACGAGCTCGCAGGAAAACTACGCCATGCAGATAGAGGCGATTCGGGAACATGTGTTGGCGCTGCCAGGCGACACACGGATCCATTCAGGCCATGGCCCCGCGACGACGGTCTCCATCGAGAAGCAGTACAATCCCTTCTTTCTGTAGCGGGCGGGCCTGGGATCAGCCAGCGGCGTCGGGCTTGCCCCACTCGAAGTCGCTACGCTTTTGGCGCGAGATTTCGTCAAAGGCGAAAGATGCCTGCGCTATGTCGAGTCCAACCTGCTCGATCAGCGGTTGCGCGTCGAGAAGGGCTTGGGCTTTGTCCGTCCCCTCGATAGCCGCGTCGCGAGGCCACGCTTCGGCTAGGGCGACGATAGCGACGGCGCCGGGCGCTTCCGTACTCAGTTCGGGCTGGTAGTGAAGGCGAATCGCCTCGGCGATTTCGATGGGAAGGTTTCAGTTCAAGACCAACTCGAATCCCGCCTCCGCGTGAGTCAACCCGACCAACTCTTCCTCCGCTGTTGTGAGGCTGGCGCCCGCGAGATTCGGGTCAACCTTCGTGTACCGCTCGGAGACCGTCTCCAAAAGCGCGGTCCGGCCGGTATCGTGAAGGAGGTCCGCGGAAAACACCCCGGATGGAGCGGATCTACCTTTGAGGTCGGCGATGATCTTGCAGTCCGCCGCGCAATTGAGCACTTCTTCCCAGAAGACGCCGTAGTCGACCTGCTTGCCTTCATCAAACAGATTAATGATGGCGGCCTAGAGGACAATGGAGTACGTTTCCTTAAGCCCCATCAACGACACGGCCAAATCTAACGAGTTGTCTTGTTCGGAAAGCCGTACGCCGCCGAATTTGCCACGCTCAACACCTTCGCGGCCACGGGCGGATCTTGCTGAATCGTTTCGGTCACTTCCGCTGTCGTAATCGACATGTCGCCCATCGCTTGCTGAACCTTCTGTACCGTGATAGGCAGAGCGGGCAGCGAAGTAAGCTGTCAAGCAACCCGGATACGCACGTCAATATCAGGGCGCTCGCTGCTTTCGACGTTGCGAGGCCCAGCAGCGTTATCGATAGGGAGAGGATCAGCGCGTCACCGCGACAATCCATCCCCGGTGCGCAGCCCCCTGCCGGGCCCGCCGCGCAACCGGGCTTCGCCTCAGGCTCTCCGAGTACAAAAGACGCGAAGGTCGACGAGCGTTGAACGGACTGTACGCCACTCTCGTTTTCCAGCGCGTTCAACCGGAAACAGTCTAGCTCGTCCACGAAATCGTTGACGAGGCTGCTCACGTAAATGCCCTCGACCTCGCCCGTTTCTTGATTGAACACTGGCGACCCCGAGTTCCCGCCCGACGCGTCGAAGTTGGCGGAGAACTGAGAACTGGGCGGGAATGAAAGGCGTACGGCCGTATCTTCTCCGAAGGCGATCTTCATGGGAAGGCCCTGCGGGTGGCCGATGACGCCCACGCGTGTGCCACTCCTCACGATGGCATCGGCCTGAAGCGAAAGCGGCGCGGCGCCGGGCGACACGATCGCACGGTCGACTCGCAACACGGCGTAATCGTTGAAGAGGGTGTCTTCGACCGCGACAACTTCCACGATCCGGTATACCCGCTCGGGCCCGACGGAGGTCACGGGGGTTTCCGCGTCGATCATTTCAAAACCGAAGACGACGCGCACGAATTCCAAGTTCCACGAGCTTACGCAATGGCCCGCAGTAGCGATGAGGTCAGGTCCAACGACGAAGGCCGTGCAATAGGCGGCTGTGGGCTGATCGAAAAACCGTTCGTCACCGCACAGCCAATAGTCGTCGCCATCGCGTGGATCGAACACGAAATCCACGCCGCCGTCGGCGCGGTCCGGCGCGTTGTACGAAGCGAACAGCCCGGCTACGGAATCGGCCAAGGCCCGAACGGCGGGATCGGGATCTTCGAATAGATCGATACGATCGTCAGCCCCATAGATTTCCTTGCTCTCCGAAGGCGCGTCCCCTTGGGCTTCGGCAAAACCCAAAACCAGTGATAAGCCCACGCTAAGAACAGATGTCCACATCATCGCAGGATTGTACACTACGCGGCGAATTCTCATCCGGAGGTTTTCGCTCCAAATACTTGCGCGGAATTTCAGTGCCCCACCGGCGCACACAACCCTAATGTATCGCAGGCCGTTCGGTTTGGGAGAGACCACAGGGCAATCTCGCCACGAGAGGCGCCTCCGCGGAACCCGGAGTTCCTCGCGGACGCTGCGCTTCTTTCACACTGCGATTCGCGCCGTTCCGGCTACTTGCTCTGAATGCGATACAAATGTGTCTCCGTGCGGAGCAGCAGCGACTTGCCGGTTACGGCAGGAGAAGCCCAAATCCCCGTGCCGCCCAGGTCGTTGACGGCCAAGATGCGAAATGTTCGCCCGTGTTCGACAACCGTGGTTATGCCTCTTTCGCTAACAACGTATATCCGGCCTTCGGCATACAACAGCGAGGCGCCGTACTTGCCACGAAGACGCTCCGACCACACCACCTCGCCGGTCTTCGCTACGAGGCACGTCAGACGGCCCCTCTCGCTGACTATGTAGATCAGATCGTCGGCAAGCACCGGCGAGGGCGAAAGCCCCACATTCTCTCTAGTTTCCCAGGCGACGTGCGAATCGGTGATATTTCCGGTACCGCCCTCGCGCACTGCCAACAGCCGGGCGCGGCTCTGGAATCCACCGCCATTGACGAAGATAAGGCCCTGGCCGCTGACGACGCGAGCGATGCTGTTATCGCTATCGCAGACGACTCGCCATAGCTCCTCGCCGGTATACGGGTCGTAGCCGTTCGCGACCTGGGAGCCGTTGCTGACCAACTGCGGTTTGCCGTCCACCCGAACAATGATCGGCGTGACATAGGCCTTGGCATAATAGAAGAAGTCCGGAGGAATGTGCTCGTAGTATTCCCGCGGCCGATCCGTGCGCCAAACAATATCCCCCGTATTCTTGTTCAAGGCGGCAGTAAACTGAGCATCCACGCCATCGAGGGTTAAGTAGAGAAGATCCTCGAACAGGAAAGGCGAGGCCCCCGGTCCGTGTAGATGATTTACGTGTAGGCTGGTTTGCTTCCACAAGACCTCGCCCGTGGCCGAATCGAGGCAGGCCGTCCCGTAGGTGCCGAAATGGACATACGCGCGGCCCTTCTCAAGCGCCACAGAAGGGGTCGCATAGGTGTTGAGTGGGCTAACGTACTCGGGCGACTCCGGCTGAAAAAGATTGATGTCGTGGATGATCCTTCCAGTTTCCAGATCTATACAGATGGCATAGAGGGCCCGACCGTTTTCCGGAGCCGCCGTGAGCCAAACCCGACCGTCCAATACGACAGGCGTCGAGTAACCTGCGCCATGAATGGGCGTCTGCCATACAATATTCTCCTCATCATCCCAGGTAAGGGGGAGGCCGGTCGCGTCGCTTCGTCCGTCGGCGGTCGGGCCACGCCAGTCGGTCCAATCGGCGTGGGCCAGGCCGGAGCACACAGACAGAAGCGCTATCGAGACTAGGGTGCTTGTACGCATGAATTACCTCTTTTGCGAAGAACGTTTGCGGCTACGAGTTCGTGCGCGGAATATGTATTCAGCATCCAGCTGTGTAGACATAGACATGGGCTCACTCAAGCGAGTAAGTCTAAACAGATCCCCCGTTTCGCGTCAAACAGCCGTGTCTGACGAGTCCGGAGACGCAAGAAAAGGGACAGATAAGTCTCCGCTCGTTCTCGCCCTCTACATAGAACGAGCACGTCGTGCCTCGACACAATCGCGGGTAGCAAAGGATGGGAGCGGGGCAAGAAAAAATTGGAGGCGCCCGCCTTGGTTCCGGTTACGTTGAGTTAGGAAGGATGTGGGCTGGTCACGGCGCGTCTAACGACAGCACGCCAAGCTGCACGATAGCCGCATGGCGCACGAGGGATCCGAGGTAATTGGTCCCACCGTCAGAGACGACCTCGTAGCTGTTGGGAACGAGCCATCCACTTACAATCTCGGCGGGGTACCAACCCCTCTGGCCGGCCTCGGCGTGGTAGTAATAGAGCCGAAGCCATCCGTCGCTCACCGTTAGCGGCGACGGATGGGGCTGGCGCGTGAGGCGCCCCCTTTTCTTGTTGGTGATTCCCGAGCGATTGTGGAAAAAAGAAAGGACATCGCAGCGTGTTTTCGGTATCTTGGTCTTGGCGAACTAAGAACCGGAAGGAAACCGCTACGATGCCCTACACCCCTCTTACATCAACCGAACGGGGCCAACTCCACGCGCTCTGCAAAGATGGGAAATCCCAAACCCACATGGCGGACTGCCTGGGGCGCCACCGCT
>CAYNZS010000006.1:0-39243 GCA_964401695.1 uncultured Nitrospirales bacterium | reverse complement strand
CGCGCCCGAAGACACGCCCCACACCATCGAGACTCTCTACATCGAATACGACGGCCTTCCCCGATCGGTCCACGAGGATGTTGCCCGGCTTGATGTCACGGTGGATGATCATCCCCTGATGCGCTGCCGCCAACGCCTCCGCCACCTGCTCGGCAATTGCCAGCACCTGCTGCCAATCCATGCGCTCCCCGCGTTTCATGATGTCGGCCAGCGACTCGCCGTCTACATATTCCATGGCGATATAGGGTATGCCGTTCACTGTGCCGACCGAGTAAATTTGGACGATGTTCGGGTGGTTGAGGCTGGCGACCGCTTGCCCCTCGCGCCTGAAACGCGCCCGGAGATTCTTCTGAGCCCGCAGGCCATCCCTCAGCACCTTAATGGCCACGTCGCGCCCCAGGGTGGGGTCGTGGGCGCGGTAGACCACGCCCATGCCGCCTTCGCCGATGGTTTCGATGCTCTCGTATTCGCCGAATTCCATATTCTTCCGTGCCGCGGGCTGTTTCAGGGCTAAATTGCCTTGTGTATTCATGGGTCCCTGCCTAGTTTCCCCCGGTGCCCGTCGAGTTCGCTAGGCAGCGGGCCGTACGTTAGCCGGGATATCTCACCGCTCTCGGACGACGCATCACCGCCACCGCACTCAAGCTGCGCGAGATGTTCATCATCCCATCGCTTCGAGGACTCCTCAATGAAGATTGATTTTCACGCCACTTTGAACAAAACTCAACCGCTAAGGGGCTATATTGGAGATGAGGGCGTGTAGACCTATCGACTCGAAGGCACGGAGGGCTACTCCCTGTCGATGCCCGCGCGGCATCTTTCCAGACGCTACGGCGATCCCACCCGCGAACACTTCTTCATCGGCACGGCAACGCCGTAGCCGCAAACGAACTCGTCAATTCTCGCACCAGGAAACCCATATTTCTCATCAAGCCTCGTGGGCACTGCGCAAATTTTTCATGGTTTCGGGAGCCGCGCCGGGAAATGATTTCACAGTTAACCCACATCTCGTCCGTTTTGCGCTGCGCAACTCGATGGCACGCTACTTGCATTGTCTCGGGCGAAAATCTTTCGTAACCGCCAGCGCTTTTCACGACACTTTGTTTGCGAATGGACGAAGTCTAAGGAGGTGTTTAGCATGAAGACGTTATCGAGAGTGGAAAGAGCGCGAAGAGCGGTCGCCATCGCGGTCGCAGTGCTATCGGTTTCCGGCCTGGCGTACGCCCAGGAGCAAGACCCGCCCCGGAGGGATGGAGGGCAGCGGGGAGGCTTTGACTGGGGCCAATTCGATCCGGCCCGAATGCAAGAGATGATGTTGCAGCGGTTGCAGCGAGTTCTGGGAATGGAAGACGACGAATGGCAAGTCGTCTCGCCGCTCCTGTCCAAAGTGATGGAAGCCCAAAGCGCGACCCGCATGGGCGGAATGGGCGGAATGCTATTCGGTCGCGGAGGCGGTTTTCGAGGCGGTCCGCCAAGGGATCGAGGAGATGGAGCGGGGCAAGGCCGTCCACCCAGAGGCGATGGCGAATTTCAGGGACGGCCACCCGGTGGCGGACCGGGTGGTCCCGGTGGACAGGGTCGTAGAGGCTTCAGAGCGCCCCCGAGCCCCGAGATTGCCGCGCTGAATGAGGCGCTTCAAAATGAAGATACGCCGGCCGACGAGATTCGCGCGAAGATGGCCACCGTGCGCGTCGCCCGGGCGCGGAAGGAACTCGAACTTAAGAATGCCCGCGAAGAACTGCGCCAGGTTCTTACCGTTCGGCAAGAGGCCAGGTTCGTTACGATGGGCTTCTTGGATTGACAGCGCGTTTGCAATAGCGAGTAGAAATGGATTCCGCATCCGCGAGGACGGCTCGGCATGGATGAACTGCTCGATAGTATGATTCTATCGCAGCAGCTGTCCGTCGCGGATGCGGATCTTTTGCGTCGGCAGGCGGGTCAATCGGTGGAGTTGCGCCCGAACGACGAGGCTGGCGTGCTCCGATGGCTGGCCGAGGAATACGACCTGCCGTACACCGACCTCACGGATATCAACCCCGACCAGGAACTGCTCTCGCTCTTTCCCGCGCGGGTTCTGCTTCGCAAAGAGATTCTTCCCCTTCGGCGAATCAACGGCTCGATCGAGGTCGCCCTCAGTCGTCTCTTCGCCACCGACGCGTTGGATACGCTCAAGACTTTGACAGGGCTGAAGCTCCATCCTGTCCTGGCCCCCAGCGAAGCGATACGCCGGGAAATGAAGAAACGGCTCGGCGTTGGCGCGGACACCTTGGATTCCCTCGAGGAAGAGGCCTCGATCCAGGTGATCGACGAAGACGCGCCGGACGACATGGATCTCGAGGTCGCAGCGGAAGACGCATCAATCATCAAGTTCGTCAATCAAGTGGTGAGCGACGCCATCGCCCTGCGCACAACGGACATCCACCTTGAGCCTTACGAAGACGAGTTGCGGATTCGATATCGAATCGATGGCGTCCTGCAAGACGTGCCCGTGCCGCCGCAGATCAAGCGTTACCAACCGGCCATCGTTTCGCGCGTAAAGATTCTGAGCCACCTGGATATCGCGGAAAAGCGCTTGCCGCAAGATGGCCGCATCAAAGTACGCCTCGACGAACGCGATGTAGACGTGCGCGTGTCCGTGATCCCCATGATGCATGGTGAGGCCGTGGCCATGCGCCTGCTGCGTCAAGATTCGGAATTGCGCGGGCTCGACACACTGCTTATGGGCGAACGGGAACATCGGTCGATCCAGAGCCTCCTCGAATTGCCCCACGGGATTGTCCTGGTAACGGGACCAACCGGAAGTGGGAAGACCTCGACTCTCTACGCCGCGGTGAACGAAATCAACGACTCGCTCCGAAAGATCATCACCATCGAAGACCCCGTCGAGTACAACATGAAAGGGGTCAACCAGATTCAGGTGTCGACGAAGGCCGGCCTCACCTTCGCCCGGGGGCTCCGCTCGATTCTTCGTCATGACCCCGACGTAGTTCTCATCGGCGAAATCCGGGATCCCGAGACGGCGCAAATTGCCGTGCAGGCCTCGCTCACCGGCCATCTCGTCTTCTCGACGCTCCATACGAACGACGCGTCCGGCGCGCTCACCCGTCTGGTGGACATGCATGTCGAGCCCTATCTCGTCGCGTCCGCCGTCGAAGCCGTTCTCGCCCAGCGCCTCGTCCGAGTCCTGTGTCCCCGCTGTAAATCCGAGGACGCTTCGGGCGCGGCCAACTCCTTCAAGGCTAGCATCGGCCTGGCAGCGGCGGACACGCTGTATAAGGCCCATGGTTGCGAGATATGCCGCATGACCGGATTTCACGGGCGCCGCGGCATCTTCGAGTTCATGCGCCTCAACGAAGAAATCCGGGCTCTCGTGCTCGAACGGGCTTCGGCCGGCGGTATCCGCGAAGCCGCTCGGCGCTACGGCCTCCGCTCTCTCAGCGAAGACGGCTGGCGCATTGTGGGCGAAGGCGCCACTACGGTCGAAGAAGTGCTCCGCGTATCGCGAGACGAACGCCAAAGCGATTCGGATGCGGCACCGTGAACGCCGAAAGTGGAGAGTAAGGCGTGTCCCAATTCCGATACCGCGCGCTGCACAGCGATGGTTCTGTAACAGAAGGACTCCTGGAAGCCGGAGGCCGGCCGGACGCGTTCCGCCAAATCGAGGCCCTCGGCTACACGCCGGTAAGCCTCAACGAGAGCGGCGAGAAGGATGACGGACAGCCCTTCGGCTTCAAGCTCTCCCTCCAACGCAAGGCCGTTTCCTTCCGCACGCTCGAGAATTTCACGCGCCAATTGGCGAGCCTGCTTGCGGCGGGCGTGTCGCTCAGCCGCGCGTTGCAGATCGTGTCCAGGGAATCTACCTCGGTAGCGGCGAGCGCGCGTTGGAAGGAAGTCTACGACCTCATCGTCGATGGGGCCTCGTTGGCCGACGCCATGGCGACGTCGCCTGGCACTTTTCCGAAGGTCTACACGGCCATGGTGCAAGCGGGAGAGGCGGGCGGTTTTCTCGACCGCGTCCTGCGCCAGATCGCCGAGTTTCAATCCCGCGAAAAAGAACTGCGCTCGAAAGTGACTTCCGCGCTAATCTACCCCGCTGTCCTCATGGCCTTGGCTCTCGTCGTGCTCGTGTTCCTGCTTGTCTTCTTCATCCCGAGATTCGAAATCATTTTCGTCGAGTTCGACGCGGCGCTGCCCCTTATTACGCGGATGATCATCGGCGTGAGCGAAGCCCTCATCCAGTACGGCCTCTTCGTTCTTGCAGCGGCCGCGCTCGCGTTGGTTCTTGCCCGGCAGTGGCTGCAAACCGAACACGGCCGCCGTACGTGGGAACAAGCGATTCTCGCTGTGCCCGTTGTCGGACCACTCACGGCGCGTTTTGCCATGACGCGGTTCTGCCGCATGTTGGGTACGCTCGTCGGCTCGGGTGTACCGCTCATCCAGGCCTTGCGCGTCGCCCGCGAATCTTTAGGGAATCAGATACTCGTGGACGCCGTCACCGCGTCCATCGATCAGGTGCAGAAAGGCGACAGCTTGGCGTCGAGCCTGGCGAGTTGTCCCGCGCTCTTCCCAGGCTCGGTCCTCGAAATGATTTCCGTAGCCGAAGAGACCGGCCGCTTGGACGAGGAACTTGTGCGGCTCGCGGCGGTCACGGAGAACGATCTGGACCGCCAATTGAAGGCCTCCGTATCCCTCGCCGAGCCGCTCATGCTGTTTGTGATGGCGGGATTTATCGGCATTATTTTCGTAGGGATGGTGATCCCGATTTTCTCGTTACAGGACTACATTCAATGAGTTGTTCCTCGGAATACAACATCGCGTGGCTTTCTTGATCGAATCCTTTTGCACCCGTAGCGCACACTGCTAGAGAAAGGCCCAACATGAAAACTGCAACAGAACGTAATCGAGGCTTCACTCTGGTCGAACTGCTGCTCGTGCTCGCGATTCTCGCGACACTCGCGGCCATCGTCCTGCCGAAATTCTCCGGGCGCTCAGAGCAAGCGAAGTACACCGCCACCCAGTCGCAAATCGCGAACTTCTCGCTCGTGCTCAGCGCCTTCGAGATCGATAACGGCTATTACCCGTCGAGCGCGGATGGGTTGCAGGCCCTGGTGGCGAACCCGAATGATTCCGACGAGTGGCGCGGGCCCTACCTTGAGCAGGGCATACCGCTGGACCCGTGGGACGGCGAATATATTTACGAATATCCTGGGCAACAAAGCGAGGACGGTTACGACCTCATTTCCATGGGGCCGGACGGACGCGAAGGTGGCGGTGACGACGTGACCAACTGGGACTTGGGCGGCCGGTAGAATGAACTCGCAGCGGCATAGAATTGGATTCACCTTGATCGAGTTGATTCTCGTCATGACCCTTCTATCAACCATGATGGCCGTGGCCGCGCCCTTCTTGTCGAACTTCTTTTCGGGCCGGGGTCTCGAAGAAGAGACGCGTCGCTTCTTGGCCGTCACGCGTTACGCACGAAGCGAAGCGATCTCGACATCGACGACGGTTGAATTGTGGATTGAACCGGAAAACGAAGCCTATGGCCTCTTGTCAAAGGATCCCTACGGTGTGGGAAATGTTGAGGCGCGCCGCTTCAACCTCAGCCGCGGCTTGACCATTGAAATCAATACCGAACTCGTCAACGAAGACGGCCGCGCCGCGATTACGTTCTGGCCCGACGGGCTTATCGATAGCGAAAGTGTCGCGGATCTAACCATTCGCGAAAACGAAGACCGGGCTACGACCATCAGACGGAACGAATTCACGCCTGAATTCCAAGTGAGCGATGAAGACGACGAAGAATAATCACGGCTTTACCTTCGCCGAATCGTTGGCCGCCATGCTGTTCATGGCCATCGTTGTGCCCGTAATGGTCCAAGGAATGACTGTGGCAAGCGGCGCGGGAATCGCAGCGGAGCGTCAGCGCGAGGCCGTGGAATTGGCCGAACGGCTCCTTACCGAACTCGTCCTCACCGACGAGTGGCGCGACAGCGAGTCCGACGGTGATTTCGGAGAAGACTGGCCCGGTTATCGATGGGTTCTGAGTGACGACGAATGGGAAGAGGACACAATGCGTGTTGTTTCCTTGGAAGTGTTTTTCAAAGTCCGGGGCCGCGAGCGGTCGGTGGTCTTGACGACCCTCGTCGGCGAGGCGGAACTATGACTCGGCGGAACGAACAGAGAAGCGGCGCGCGCGCGGCAGGCTTTACGCTCCTTGAAGTCCTGGTCGCGTCGACGATCTCGTCTGTGTTGATAGTCGCTATCTACGTCGTATTCCACGGAGCGCTGAGCCTTCGAGAATCCGCCAATGAACGCCTGAACGGAATATTCCCGAGGGCCTATGCCTCGCAGACGCTGCGGCGTGATTTCCATGCCGTGACGCCGCCTTCTGGAATCTTGGCCGGTCCCCTTCTCGGCGAGCGCGGCGAAGAGGGCGCATTGCGAACGGATTCCCTCGAATTCTATACCGCGTCCGCGGCTGTCGCGGAGGGAGAGCCCTGGGGCGATATCCAGAAAGTCGAATACCGCCTCTCCGAAGACGATTCATCCGGAACCGAGGAAGGGAGCGATCTCATCCGAGTCGTCACGCGAAACCTGCTCGCGACTACGGCGGAGGAGCCGCCTGAGCAGCGCTTGCTGAGCGGTGTGGAGTCTCTCGAGTTTAGCTATTACTATGGCGACATCTGGGAAGAATCCTGGGATTCGACGAACCGCCTTGACGAACCGCCCCAGGCCATTCGCATCCGCATAGACTTCGCTTCCAGAGGAGATGGCGCACTTAGGGCGAAACCACTCGAAATCGTGATTGAAGTAACGCAAGTGCCCGTGGAAATTGTATTGATGGCTGCGCCAAATGATTCGAGCGACGGAGAGGAAGCCGATACAGGCGCCGCTTCCGCTGTCCGGCAGTCCGCCAGCGGAGGGGATCCTAGATAAGATGGCTACCGAGAGAGCCATATCTTCGAACAACTCCGGCGTCGTCCTCATTGTAGTCATGTGGATCGCCCTGGGCCTTACAAGCGTTGCCTTGTACTTTGGGAATTCCACGCTCCTCGAGAACCGGGCGTCCGACTATGATGTGGCCGGACATCAGGCCGCGCAAGCGGTCGAAGGGGCGCGGCGCTACGCGGCATTTGTCCTGGATAACCTCGAACAACTCAGCCTGCCGCCCGACACCGAAACCTACGAAGCCGAACAGGTCGAAGTGGGAGAGGGGGCTTTCTGGTTCGTAGGCCGGGCGTACGATGGTACAGCGTCTGCCGAAGAACCGGTCTTCGGTTTCATCGACGAAGCCTCGAAACTGAACATCAACGCCGCGACGCTCGAAATGCTGCAAGCGTTGCCGGACATGCCCCTCGATTTTGCGGCGGCTATCGTCGATTGGCGCGACGAGAACGAAGATCCGTCGCCCGAAGGGGCCGAGTCGGCAAGCTACGCCCTCCTCGATCCGCCCTACAACAGCAAGAACTCTAATTTCGAAACAGTCGAAGAACTTCGACTCGTCATGGGCGCCGACGACGAACTACTCTACGGCGAAGACGTCAACCGCAACGGTGTTCTCGATCCAAACGAGGACGATGGCGATGCCTCTTATCCAAACGACAATGCGGACGGCCGGCTCGACTTCGGGTTGATGGAATACCTCACTGTCTATACGGGCGGGCTCATCAATCCATTCACCGCACCGGTCGAGGTCTTGGCCTGTTTACCGGGACTCGACGAGTCCATGGCCCACGATGTGGTCGCCTATCGTTCTGGATTGGCCGATAACGATTGGGGCGATACCGCCTGGGTCGATGAGGCCATTGAGGGCGTACTACCAACCGTTACTCGGAATTTGATGACCGGAACAATCGACGTGTTTACCGTTGATATCGTTGCGGTAGGCAGGCATGGGCGCGGCTTTCGGCGCGATGCATTCGTGTTCGATACGACCGCCGGTGTGCCCCAGGTGGTATTCCGCCGCGACCTGACTCGCCTCGGCTGGCCTTTGGGGCGCGAGGTTCGGGAGCAATACGCGGAGGCGGACAGACAATGAACTTCCTCATACCCTCGAAATCCACATCTCTACTCGGCCTTTCCTTCGAGGGTGATTGGGTGACCGCCGCTTCCGTGACGCGTTCGGGCGACCAGGCCGTCGTCCAGCAAATCGGCCATTGGCAGATGGTCCTGGATGTCCTGAACAGCGATCCCGAATTGGTCGCGCGCGAAATCAAAGACGAACTCGAGGCTCGTGGGATACGCGAGAGACGCTGCGTCGTATGTGTGCCGCTGAAGTGGGCGCTGACCATTCGCTTCGACTTGCCCGAACTCGACGGGGGCGATCTCGACAGCTTCATCGCGCTGCGCGCTGAACGCGAATTCCCGTTTGCCCTCGAAGAACTCGCCGTTGCCTCGTCCTTGCATGGAATCGGAGGCGATTCGCCGGGTGCGTTTGTCGCCGCCATCCCCGCGAACCACATCGACAGCATCGAGAAGATTTGCAGGGCCGCGCAGTTGCGCCTCACCAGGATCACCGTGGGTGTCGCCGAATTGATCCGCCCCTCTCGTAACGGCCAAGAGATCGCCTTCCTCATCGACAAGAGCGGAGTCGACCTGGGCATCGCGGCGGGGAACGGGTTCATCGCGCTGCGCTCCCTCGTCGATTCTTGGGACGCGAATCCGGGCGGCGCCGAATTCGATCCGGATGTCGTCGCGCGGCAACTTCGCATCAGTCTCAGCCAAATCCCGGAAGCGTTTCTCCCGTGGGACGCCCCAATAAGAATCTATGGCCCGGCCGCGGCGGTGGACGGGGCCATAGAAGAACTGATCAATCCGCTGTCCGCTCAAGGGATGGACATCGAAAAGAGCGGTAGCTCCGGCACGGAGTTGGCGGGAGAGTCCAACGGGCAAGACGAGAGCCAGGCCTCGCCCGCGGCGTTCGCTGCTGCCGCAAATAAGATCCTGGGCCGCGCATCGGAGATCCAGTTTCAGCCAACCCGCGTCGGCGTCCTCGCCAAGTTCGCCAACCGCGTTTCCGCGCGGAGCACCCTTTGGCTCGGTGGCACGGCGGCCGCGGCGCTGATCGTACTCGGCTCGCTCTTTCTTTACCAGCATGTGAAGTTCAGTCGACTTGAGGTGCAATGGTCGGCAGTTGCGCCGCAAGTGGAAGAGGTCGAAGAACTTCAAGCCAACGTGCGCGCCTTCCGTTCGTGGTTCGACAATTCGGCAACAAGCTTGACCATTGCTCGAGAACTGACGGCCGCCTTTCCCGAGGACGGTTCGGTATGGGCCACGAGCCTCTCCATCGCCGACTGCGAGCGTGTTATCTGCGCCGCCAAAGCCGAAGACGACGCCGCATGGCTGTCCGTCCACGAAGCACTGCGCAACACGCCTGGGGTGCGCGACGTGCAGCTCAGCCAAGTGCGCGGTTCGTCGCCCCATCAATTCTCGCTTAGCTATCGCTGGGCGCCGGGAGAATCCAGTGGGCTTTAACGGAAGAGAACGCATCCTAATGCTGGCCGTCGCCGTATGCCTAGGCGCGTTGGCGGGCGACCGCTTCGTGGTGTCGCCGCTGTACGCCTTCTGGAACGAGCGCGCCTCGGCGATTGCCGGGCTGGAGGAGTCTTTGGCGAAAAGCAGCCTCCTGGTCGGCCGGCTCGACGACATGGCCGGGTACTGGTCGGAGATGCGGGCGCGGAGCCTGCCTCCCGCCGAATCCCGGGCCGAGAACGAAGTGCTCAGTTCGGTGACCCGATGGGCGCAAGACAGCCGCCTAGAAATCACCTCCCTAAAACCCAAGTGGGTTCACGGCGGCACGGCATCGAACACCCTTGACATCCGGGCGGCGGGCCAAGGCTCTATGGAAGCGATCGCCCTGTTTCTATACCGGCTCGAAAGCGACTGGCTGCCCTTGCGCGTCGAGAGCCTCGAAGTCGCGGCCAGGGACGATTCGGGCAGCTTGCTAACTTTCGGCTTGACCTTTACCGGCCTGCAACTGGTCGGCGAGGACAGCTGATGCTTTCGCGAACGGAGAATTCGCCACTGCCGGGGCCGCGTCTGTTGGCGGCCCTGCTGCTCCTGTGCCCGCTCCACGCCACGCCAAGCTCGACCGCGCCGGATGCGGCCGAGGTTGAGAGCGGAGTTCAGTCCTTCCGCATCGTCATTGACCGAAACATATTCAACCGCAATCGGATACCGGCGCCCCAGCCCGGCAGCGCGGACACCGGGCAGCAAAGCGACGCTGCGCCCGAGGCGGCCGATCAACTCTCGCTCGTAGGGGCGCTAATCGATGAATTTGGGGCCGTCGCCTTTTTTTCGGGCTCGAAGGCCGAATTTCAAAGCGTGACGAAGCGGGGCGACTCGATCGCAGGCTTTACTATCGAAGAGATCGAATCGGAGCGAATCGTCCTCGAATGCGACGGAGTGAAGACCGTTCTCGCCGTTGGCATGTCGATGGCGCGTGAAGAGGGCGGCGAGTGGCAGATTCGAGAAACCGCCGGACTCGCCCACAGCTATGCCGCCCCGCCCACGCCAAGCGATTCCGTTGGGGCCAAAACGGAAGAATCGGACAGCGCAAGCGAAGTGCACAGAAGAATGATCGAACGACGCCAAAGGGAGGCGAACCCATGAACGCCAAATGCCGACTCCTACTTTTCACGCTAGTACTTCTCCTGATCGGCATCTTTGCGCCCCCTGCATCCGCGCAAGACGCGTCCGCCGAGGAGGGCATACGCCTGAATTTCCGCGGCGTGCCGCTCGATACCGTGCTCGACTACCTCAGCCGGTCCGCCGGATTCGTCATTGTGCGCGAAACCACCGTCGAAGGAACTGTCGACGTGTGGAGCCACCAGGCGCTCACGAAAGACGAGGCGGTCGATCTGCTCAACACCATCCTCAACCAGAAGGGCTACGCCGCTATCCGCAACGATCGAACGCTAATCATCGTCACGTTAGAAGAAGCGCGCGCACACGATTTACCGGTTGTCGCCGGCAGCGACTCGGCGGAGATTCCGAAGACCGACGAAATGGTGACGCAAATCATCCCCGTTCGATATGCGAACGTGAGTCAACTCGTCGCGGCAATGGAACCGCTTCTGCCCGGCTACGCCGTCGTGACCGCCAATGAGGGGAGCAACGCGATCGTCCTCACCGACACCCGTAAGAGCATCCATCGCATGGTCGAAATCGTTGAGGCCCTGGACACGTCATTCTCAAGCGTTGCCGCGTTGCGGGTCTTTCCGCTGGAGTATTCTGAGGCCGCGGAAACCGCCAAACTCATCAACGATCTCTTCTCGCCGCCCGCCACAAACAGAAGCGCAAGGAATCCGCGCGAGGCGTTCTTTCAACGTTTCCAGCGGCGGGGCGAATCGGGTGGAGGTGGGGGACGTTCCGGCCGGGGCGAGAACGGCGGCTCTCAAGGCGCCGGTTCTCAGGAGCGGCGGGCTATGTCTCGCGTATTGGCCGTAGCCGATGAGCGCACGAACGCGGTCGTCGTGAGCGCGCCGGAAGAGGTCATGTCGACGATCGCCCAGATGATCCTGGAACTAGACGCTGACACGGCCGCCGTTCCCGAAGTGCAGGTCTTTCGGCTCAAGTTCGCGCTCGCCGAAGACATGGTCGATGTCATCATCGAGGCCTTCGTTCCTCAGAACACCAATCGCGGAGGCGGTCGAGGTGGAGGACGGGGCGGTCAGCCATCTCGTGGCGGCTTCGGCGGGATCCCGGAGGAAGACATGGTCCAGGCGGTCGCCGACTCGCGGACCAATTCGGTAGTCGTCAATGCGATGAGCGACAAGATGGTGCTCATCGCAAAAATGGTCGAAAGCCTGGACGCCGATCCGGCTCTTACCCAACGGGTATTCGTGTACGACCTGAAGAACGCCGATTCCGAAAGCGTCGCCGCGATTCTCGAGGACATGTTCGGCGCCAGCGGGAACGGCAGACGTTCCAACTCACAGGGAGGCCGAGGCGCTCAACGCCCACAACAAGGCCGACAACGCCCACAAGGCGGCCAAGGCCAGGACACGAGGGGCCAGGGCGGTGGCGGCGGTTTTGGACAAAGGCAATAGCAAGACAAGAAAGCGAAACTATCTTCGCGCGGTGGCCAGGCGGGCCAACCTCCCGGCCATCCATTTTGAATACGAGGAAATGCAATGAATCGTCTAGCCCGGATATCTCACCGCTTTTCTACTGCGACGGCGGATAAGGCCACTCTGACGAGACTTTTCTCGTCTTTCGACCTTGACGTGACCCGTCACGCTATCGTCCGCAAGGCTTCGGATAAGTCTCGACATAGCAACCTTCTCCACCGTCTCGCTACGAAAACCGGTGAGATATCCGGGCTAGCAAGTATCGCCGCCGCGTTCTTTATTTACCTGTTCGGGGCCGTGGCGGCAGCCCAGCAGGAAAACCGCATCGGCGACGCCATCATTCAATACGACCCAGACACCGGCCAACTCATCGTCATCACGGACGATGAAACGAACCGGAATATCGAGGAGGTCATTCGCAGCCTCGACACCCCCGTGCCCCAAGTTCTCATCAAGGTCTTGTTTCTTGAGATCACACACAGTGACAACGTCGACTTGGGCGTCGAGGGCTTCTTCCAATATGACGGAGTGGGCAACCGGAGCGAAGTCGAGACCGATTTCGGCGTCGTCGGGCAGACCTTGGGCGGTTTCGCGCGAATCATCGAAGACGACCTGAGCGTCACTCTGCGCGCCCTCGCCGAAGTTGGAAAACTCGAAATCCTATCCAGGCCATCGATTCTCGTTCGCAATAACGAGTTGGGCGTGATCACGATCGGCCAGGAGGTGCCCTTTATCCGCAATAGCCGTGTCACTCAGGATGGGCAGACCATCAACACCGTCGAATACGAAGATATTGGCATCATTCTCGAAGTCACTCCGCGCATTTCCAAGGACAAGATGGTCGAGATGCTCATCATCCCCGAAATATCCACGCTGACCGGAGAGACGGTCCCCATTTCCTCCGGTATCGACGCGCCCGTGTTCGCCAAACGGTCGGCCGAAACACGCGTCGTCGTGCCCGACCGGCACACGGTCGTCATCGGCGGACTGATGGAGGACCAGAAAACGGAAACGACGCGCAAGGTGCCCTTATTGGGAGATATTCCATTGGTAGGGCTGGCGTTTCGCCGGAAGATAACGACCGAGTCGAAAACCGAACTCTTGATCTTCCTGACGCCTCATGTCGTCGAGAATATAGGAGAACTCGATGGCATGTCAGCCTCGGAACGAAGCGATACCATTCTCGCCCCTAACGTGTTCACCTCAGATCAAATCGACCGCTTTATCGGCGACCTCGGCACGACGTCGAAAGACAGGTCGGAACGGATCGAGAAGCCTGCGCCAGACCGAAAGTCGAAGGGCAACAAAGGGACCCTCTACCGAGCGCCAGGCCGGCGAGGCCACACCTCGACACCAAGATAGATGGTATAGTACGCGCTCTCTTATTTGGGGTGACTTAACTCATGGCGAAACAAAGATCCAGAGCAACCTACATCTTGCTCGCCGCCGCGTGGATCGCCATCTGCGTCTGGCAATCCTTCGAACACGGCCGCGTCCACGATTCAGCGAGAAATGCCCTCTTCGTCCGGGCGGACGACATCTCCAACTCGCTCAGCGTCGTCATCCGTTCGCAGCGCCGCTTTGGGATGGTATCGCAGCCGCGCCTCGAAGCCGCCCTCGTCGAACTAACCGATTCGAGCGAACTGCGCTCCGTCGCCCTGCTCAATGCCTCGGGCGAAGTGGTCGCATCGGCAGGCGAGCCTATCGATTTCGATCCAGAATCCCTCGCAGATAAGTGGGATCGGTGGAGCAACGATTCGGTAACCGTCGCGACACTAGTCGCGCTCGGGGCTGACGCGCAAGAACGGGGCGAGTCTACCGCCATCGTTCGTCCCGAAGGTGAAATCCCCAGGGGCCGCCGGGGCTTTCGCGACCGGGATGGAAACTCGGACGAAGAAGCCCGTCAAGAGCGAAGACGCCGGCGCGAAGCCTTCCAATCGGCCGACGCTTCGGACGAACCGCGGCGAGATTGGACAGGGCACCCCTTCTCGCGCCGTCCACCCCGAATGAGCGAGGAGGAATTCGCCAAGCTCGCCGAAGAACAGGGCGTCCACTATTTTATTCTTGATCTTTCCACCGAACTGCTGGAAACCGCGGTCAACCGCGATCTTGGCCTACGCCTCACTTTCGCCGCCATCGCGCTTGTTGCGGCCCTCGGGCTTGCGGCGGCCTCGCGCAAATCCGAACAATCCGCAGCGCTTCGAGACCGCCTCGCTCGCGCAAAACACACGAACCTGCACCTGAAAGAAATGAACATCGCGGCGGCCGGCCTCGCCCACGAGACGCGCAATCCGCTCAACATCATACGGGGCCTGGCCCAGGTCGTCTCGAAGTCCGGCGACACTCCACAGGAAATTCGCGACACGTTGCTCGAAATCGCCGAGGAGGTGGACCGAGTCACCGCGCGCCTCAATCAGTTCATCGACTACTCCAAACCTCCCGAAGTCGTCCCGTCGCCCACGCGCGTCAAAGCCGTCATCGAAGATGTCGCCAGAACCCTCGAAAGCGACTGCGAAGAGAACGGTGTGGACATCGTGTACACCGGCCCCGACCTCACCGTCGAGGCCGACGAATCGCTGTTGCGGCAAGTGGTATTCAACCTTCTGCTCAACGCCATCCACGCCGTGGGCGAAGGGGGGCGGGTCGAAGCAGCCGTCGAACGTTTACCCCGCGAAGAGGCCCGCCTGGAGATCCGCGATAACGGGCCCGGTGTTCGCGAGGACGCCATTGACGAAATCTTCCGCCCCTATTTCACGACTTCCGAGGAGGGAACCGGCCTGGGCTTGACCGTCGTCCGCCAGATCGCGTTGGCCCAGCAATGGGAGATTGAGTATACTCCTGGCGACGATGGTGGCGCGGTCTTTCGCGTGAGCGGATTGCGCGTCCTGTAACCGCGCGCCTCACACATCTCGCCAAGGAACGCCAAACGATGTCAGCCAAACCACGAATCCTCGTGGTAGACGACGACCCCGGGCAACGAAGCCTTCTGCAGTCTTTCCTCGCGAACTTTGCGTTGGAAATCGAGCTCGCCTCTTCCGGCGGTGAGGCCCTCGAACGTTTGTCCGCGCAAGAATTCGACATGATGATCTCCGACGTCCGCATGCCCGGAATGACCGGGCTCGAACTGTTCGAGCGCCTCCGCAAGACGAATTCCACGTTGCCGGTCCTACTCGTTACCGCCTACCCCGAAGTGCGTGACGCCGTCGCGGCCACACGGGACGGCGCGGTCAACTACCTCGAAAAACCCATCGACCTCGATGAACTCGCCGCGACGGTCCGCGAAGCCATCGGCATGGACGAGGCGGGCGCAGGTGAATCGCTCCGAACGCCCGGCTTGCCCGAATGGATCATCGCGCACAGCCCCGCCATGAAAGACATCGTCCACGAAGTTTCCGTGATCGCGCCATCGGAAAGCCGCGTGTTGATCACCGGTGAGAGCGGCGTTGGCAAAGAAGCCATCGCCGAGTTACTCCACCTGTGGAGCGCCCGGGCCGGCGGTCCGCTCGTCAAAGTAAACTGCGCCGCCATCCCCGAGTCGCTCCTTGAGAGCGAACTATTCGGCCACGAGAAGGGGGCATTCACAGGCGCGGCGGAACGGCGCGTAGGCCGCGTAGAAGAAGCTGCTGGCGGGACGCTCCTCCTCGACGAAATCGCCGAAATGGCCCCGCAAGTTCAGGCTAAGTTACTGCGATTCACCCAAGACGGCACCTTCCAGCGCCTCGGTTCGAACGCGGTGATCCAAGCGGACGCCCGCGTACTTGCCTCGACCAACCGGAATCTCGATACCGAAGTAGCCGAGGGCCGCTTCCGCGAAGACCTCTTCTTCCGCCTCAACGTTGTCGAGATACACGTCCCCCCCCTCCGCGATCGTAAGGCGGACATCGTGCCCCTCGCCACCCGATTCGCCGCCGAATTCGCCAAAGGCAAACCGCGCCTCTCCCCGGCTTTCGTGTCCAACATCGAGGTCTACGAATGGTCCGGCAACGTCCGCGAACTCCGAAACGCCATCGAACGCGCCTGCCTCATGGCCCGCGGCGAAGTACTACTACCCGAAAATCTCCCCGAACGCGTACGTGGCGCCACCTCCACCCACGAAGGCGAAATCAAATCCGGCCCCGGCAAACGTATGGAAGAAGTAGAACGCCAAGTAATTCTACAAACCCTCCGCGAAAACAACTACAACCGAAGCGAAACGGCGAGAACCTTGGGTATCAGCCGAAGGACGCTGCTCTACAAGATTCGGCGCTACGCGGAGGAGGGGTATGCGATTAGCGGGGAGTAGATTCGCGGAACGTGCGTCGGTCTGGCGGCCCATGTTGAGCTCGAAAGTCGAGTAGAAGGACCTCGCCAGGGCGCCCTATCGGCCATCACAGCAGAGAACCGGTGAGATATTCGGACTGGATCTCCTGAGCGTATCAGAAGCTCTGACCCGAAGGGGCTGAGGCATGTAGCCGGGGGATGAGCGAAGCGATTTCCCCGGTCAGGACTCCTCCACACGAACTTCCCCGAAGGGGATGCGGCGATTCCTGCCAACTGACCTGTCGCTCTATTTCCAAATCATCTCGGCATCGTAGTCGATATTGTGCGCCTTCAACAAGGCGATGAACTCCGCTTTGAAACCCCTGCTCCGGTGGTGCTTTTCCTGGTTCTAGATATACACCTTCACCTTATCCACCTGAGAATAGCTCACGGTAAACGCCCTGTAGCCTTCTTGCCAGTAGAAGTCGCTGAGATGGGTAAAGGTATCGTGTATATAGATCGTCGCGCTTCGCTTCATGTTCCCGACCAGATTGGAGATGGTTTCGTCCGGTCGCCAGCGGATCAGAAGATGGATGTGTTCCTCCGTGTCACCGATTTCGTAGAGGACTTCTTTCTCGTCGCGAATGACGCCTCCAAGATACGAGTAGATCCTTGGCGCCATCTCGGGAGCTAAGAAAGGCCGGCGGTCTTTGGTGCTGAATACGATATGATAGACGATATTGGTAAAGGTCCCAGCCATTAGATGCTCCTTCGCCGTCTATCCCCTCCGGGGAATGCCGAATGGGGTGCCTGGACCGGAGGAATCACTTCGCTCATCCTCCGCCTACAACCCGCAGCCCCTTCGGGGCAATTTGCCGAGAAGAACAGCAGCTATCAATTCTGTCCCGGCAGCCGCCGCCGCAGGCGGTTCAGGGGTTTGTCCTCTTCCTTCGCCGGTTCGCCTTCATCGGTATCGCCGTCCTCTGTCTTGTCGCGGCTGAGCGTGTTATTGAGCAGATCCGTCGCCTTTTCTCGCACGGTTCCTTTTACGGCGTTCTTCAGCAACTCGGATACGTCGAGGAAGACCTCGAGGTTGTCGGGCGGCCCTTGATGTCGAGCGGGACGACGAGGCGTCCCTTGCCGCCGTAGATGGTCTTGAGTTGCGGGACGGGTTCGACGAGGGCTGCGGAGAAGTCTGTGTTGAAGCTGATGGTCGCGTCGAGATCCATGACGGCATCGAAGCCCACGATTCCTTTTGAGTTGAGGTTGAAGAGGCCGCCGATTACGGCGAGGTCCTTGGTTGTCATGGTTTAATCGGCGACGGCGAATGTCCCCTCGACCCCTTCGAGGATGGTGTAGTTGCGGTCGAGTTCGCCGCGGAGGCGTTCGGGCACGAGTTGATACAGGCTATCGGATACGAAGGGAATAGAGTCGATGGCGGTCAAGAATTCTCTCGCGAGATTCACCTGCTCCAAGAGGCCGTCCGCGAGGGAGGCCTTGCCCTCGGCTTCGAGAGGAACGTCATTGAGCGTAGCGGCAAGCGAGTCGCTTTCGACCAATTGGCGATCCTGATTTGCGTTCAGCGACACGCTTCCCACCGGCCCAGTCACCGCGATATCGAACACCGTTCCGGCAACGTCCGCTATGGCGAGCGTACCCGTGGCCGTGTAGCCGCCGGGCGTCAACCTGAAGTTCAGATCGGGCCTGGCCACGCCTTTGATGTTCCACTCGTTCACGATTGGCGCAAACTTCTCGTAGAGTGGCGCGAGTTCTTCCAACGGAACACCATTGGAGGCGATAGTGATCGACGTCGACGAATTCGACGTATCGAGGCCGCCCGACAAGTCGAAGCGGCTATCGAGTACTGTCGCGTTCACGTTGTCGATGGCCACGACGGACGTGTCGAGCGCATAGTCAATCCCCGATCCGCCGTAAGCGACCTCGACATCGTCCAATACAGTGGCATCGCCACTGAACGAACTCAGTTGGGCGCGGCGGCCATCAAAGGTTACCGTAGCGTCCAGATCCAGCCCCGCCACGACGTGTTCCGTGCCGTCCCGAGGATAGCGCAACGTGATGGTGGCTCCGTTCACCTTGATGTGATCGAAGGACAAGTCGAAGGGAAGTTTGAGCGCCTCAGGCTCATTCGAATCGTCTACTTCGCGGGGTAGTCCGGCGATGCGAGGACCTTCTTCCTCCATCAGAGTGACGAGTTTCGGTCCGTTGAAGCGGAGAGTTTTCAACTCCAGTCTACGTCGAAGGAGTGGAAGCAGCCGCGCATGGAGAGCCACGTTGTCGAGCCTGACCCGTTCTGTTTTGTCATCCGGATTGGTGATGGTGACTCCG
Organism: uncultured Nitrospirales bacterium; assembly: GCA_964401695.1. Classification (GTDB taxonomy): domain Bacteria; phylum Hydrogenedentota; class Hydrogenedentia; order Hydrogenedentales; genus JAPYPO01. The sequence continues at coordinate 20,584 of CAYNZS010000006.1, read as the reverse complement.
TCAATAGTCAGCCGCACCGTCGGAAATATCTTGGCGCTGATGCCGCCTAATGCGACGGTAGCCCCGAGCGCGTCGCTGGTGGCGGCTTCGATGGCCTGCTTGTTACCTTCGATGAGCGCGCCCGCGTTGTAGGCGGCGTATCCGAGAAGGTCACCCGCAAGGACGAGCAGCAGGAGGAATAAGAGAACGAGTTTCTTACGCATGGGGCATACCTTCAGCCGTTGACAAGACGATTGAGACCATCGTTTCGACGAGGTTCGGACCTATCGACACTATACCCCGCCAAGCGGCGCGTCAAGCGAAATCCGGCCCTAATAGAATCCAACCACCCGCTCGACCAGCCAGAACGACCCGCAGACGCCGATAAACCAGAGCGCCAGGACGTGGGTCGGCGCCAACACCCGCGCGTCAACCTTCCGCACCGTCGCGCCCAGCGCGAGCAGACCGCACACAAAGGCCAACTGGCCCGCTTCGACCCCAAGATTGAATCCCAGCAACGATACGAAACGGGCGTGGGCTGGGAGCCCGTATTCGCGGAGCGCGCCCGCGAAGCCCAGCCCGTGCACCAAGCCGATCACCATGGAAACGGCCCAGGGTGCGCGTATGGCGAGCGTCTCGACGCCGCTCCGGCTATATTGAATCCCCTCGACGGCTAGCACCACGATACTCAGCGCGACGGCCGCCTCTACCGGCGGGCCCGGCACACGAATGACGTCCAGCATGGCCAGCGCGAGGGTAATGCTGTGGGCGGCGGTAAAGCCGGTAATCGCCCAGATCAGTCTCCGAGCACTCGTGACCAAGAGTACAAGTCCGAGCACGAAGAGGAGGTGGTCCCATCCAAACAGAATGTGCTCGACGCCAAGGCCGAGGTAGCTGCTGAAAACGGAACTCTCGCTGTCGCGCTCCGGTACGTTGAAGTAGGGGGAATTAGGACGCGCGAGTCCGGTGTAGTAACGGCCATCAAGGAAAGTGATCTGAACGAGCACATCTATCATCGTTGACGGCAGATTGGAGAAGGAGATCTGACTGCCCGCAAGTCCATCGCCACAGGAAATATACGTAGACCGCAAGAACGCCCCGGCCGCGGAACCGTCCACACGCTCACCGGTCTCTTCACACCCGCTGGGGAACACGGGGTCTATGGCCAGCCGGGCGCCGCTCAACGCCGGGACTTTCCAGCGAACCAGGTATTGGCCAGCGTTCGCCTCGGACACGTCCAAACGCGCCGGCCGCACTTCGTGTGCCGAAGCGCAGGCGCAGGCGACCAGAAGGCCGAGGCCAGCAAGGAGCGGACGGATCATTCGGCGTTCTCCGCGCTGCCCGGAACGTAGTTAAGGCTAACGAGCGCCGCTTCGTCAATCTCGATTTCGTAATCCGCCCGCAACTCGGCGACGAGCTCCTCGATAATTCGGTCGCTCTCCGCTTCCCGCCACGCCGCGAGAACGGCGTCGCGGACCTCCTCCAATGGCGGCAGTTTTCCCTCGACGCGGGCCGACACGCGCGCCACGTGAACGCCCAGGCCAGATGCGAATGGCCCAGACCACTCGTTTACCGGCGCGCTGAAGATTGCGTCTCCGAATTCCTCGCCGAATACGTTCCGAACTTCGGCAGGCGTCGACAATTCGAAAGCAACTTCAAAGGGAAACCGGTCGCCTTCCACGGCTTCTCCCGCGCGAAGCGCCACGAGGGCGGCGGCAGCGTCGGGTTGGGTCCGGTCGCCGCGGCTGTCTGGACTGAACCAAACGTGCGCGAAGCTGATGGTGGGAGGCTCCGCAAATTCCTCCCAATGGGTCTCGTACCATTCGCTCAATATTTCCTCGTCCGGCATAGCGTCTGCCGCCGCGTTCCCGAATAGGAAATCGAACTTCTGCATCATCCGCCGCCGCACAATGCTGTCGCGGTCGTCCAGGCCCATCGTCAACGCTTCGCGGTACTTGATTTCATGCTCGATATGCGCGCGGATCAGCCCGCCCATCTCCTGGCGGCTTGGCGGACGGCGGAATTGTTTCGCGAAATTGCTGTGAATCCATTCCTGCGTCGGCGCGTCGAGGACGATACGCCGCACGGAGGCCACTTCCTCCGCGGTGCGCGAAAAGTGGTAGGCCACGAAAATCAGCGTGCCGACTAGGAGGAACTGGACGAACGGTTCTTTTAATATGCGCACTTCTCACCTCTGTTCTATAGCGGGACCGCGGGCGATGTTTGAGGGATGCTATCGGAGCGTTTCGGCATTCTCTTGGATTACTTCCTTGACAGCGCAGGCCTCCGAGCATGTCACTATCCCGCTCAACCCGGACATCTCACCGTTCTTCTCCACCGTCTTGCTACGAAAACCAGTGAGATATCCGGGTTAATGGCTTCTCCGGCCTGTGTCTGATCCTTGCGCCATCCCGGTTAGTCGTCAACTTGCGGGGAGGCACATGATGAACAACAAGCGTAACACGCGCAGGTCGAAGAGAGGTAGACGCTCGGGATCCGGCTCAGGACTTAATCCGGCCATTCCACCATTTTTCTACTGCGACGGCAGATAAAGCCACTCTGACGAGACTTCAGCCGGTCGCGTTTCGGAAGTCAAAGGGAGCGCGTTCTGCAGGACGCACTCCCTCCGGACTTCTGACTCCCGGCTCTGACGCGAGTTGTCAAGAAGTGTCCGATTGCTGCATTTGGTGTTAGAATATAGGGGAAGAGCCGACTGCACAAACGGATCTGCCATACCCTATGAGAACCGAATTTGCCAAGCTACTGAAGCAAATCAAGAAAGCCCAACCTGAGGCCGATTTGGATCTGGTGCGGGCGGCGTACCGCGTGGCGGACAAAGCCCATCAAGGGCAGATGCGGCTTTCGGGAGATCCGTATATTACGCATTGCATCGCCGTGGCGAGTATTCTGGTTGCGCTCGGGCTGGATTCTACGACGGTATCGGCGGGCCTGTTGCATGATGTGTTGGAAGACACGGATGTGACGTACGGCGAACTGGAGAAGCAGTTCGAATTGGACTTGGCGGAGTTGGTGGATGGGGTCACCAAGATCTCGACGTTGCAGATTGCGGCGGGTTCGCCTACGCGGGAGGAGAAGCAGGCCGAGAACTTGCGCAAGATGCTGGTCGCGACGGCGAAGGATGTGCGGATTATTATCATCAAGTTGGCGGACCGCCTTCACAACATGCGCACGATCGAATTCCAGGATCCGGTCAAGGTCGAGCGGATCTGCCGGGAGACGTTGGATATTTACGCGCCAGTGGCTAGCCGGCTGGGGCTCTCGCAGTGGAAGTGGGAGTTGGAGGACCACGCGTTTCATTGCCTGCATCCCGAGGAGTACAAGGAAACCGCGCGAATGGTGGTGATGAAACGGCGCGAACGGGAAGCGGCGCTCGGGCGGACGACGCATTTCCTCGAGGAACGCTTAGCGGAGGCGGAAGTGCCCGCGCGCGTGATCGGGCGCCCGAAGCATCTGTACAGCATTCGCCAGAAGATGGCGCATCAAGGCAAGACCTTCAATCAGATTCTGGATGTGATGGCCATCCGCGTTATTTGCCAGACGGTCGGCGGCTGTTACAACGCGCTTGGGCTGGCGCATCATTTGTGGAAGCCGGTGCATGGACGGTTTAAGGATTACATCGCGCTCCCGAAGCTCAATATGTACCAATCGATTCACACGACGGTGATTCTCGAAGATGGGAAGACGCTGGAAATTCAGATCCGTTCGGAGGATATGGACCGCGCGGCGCGCGAGGGCATCGCGGCGCATTGGAAGTATAAGGATGGCGTCACGCGGGTGAAGGAGGGCACGGAAAATCAGCTCAAGTGGCTCCGCCAGATGTATGACTGGCTCAAGGACGCCCACGCGCCGGACGAGTTGTTCGACAGCCTCAAGCGCGATTTCAGCATGACGGATATCTATGCGTTCACGCCGAAAGGAGACGTGAACGAATTGCCGACGGGAGCCACGCCGTTGGATTTTGCGTATATGATTCATTCGGATGTGGGGCATCGCTGTATCGGCGCGCGCGTGAACAACAGCATGGTCCCGCTACGCTACCACCTCCAAAACGGCGATGTGGTCGAGATCCTGACCTCGAAGAACCAAACGCCTCATGTGGATTGGCTGGATTTCGTGGTGACCGGCCGTGCGCGGACGCGGATTCGGCAGAAGCTGCGGGAGTTGGGCGAGTTGCCGCCCCTGGACAGCCGCGGTGTTCGGCCCACGGCCCCGCCGAAGGTGCGGAAACCGAAGCCCCCAAAGAAGGTTCGCGAGGTGGACGAGGCCACGCGCAGCAAGTTGATTCGGGTCGAAGGAGCGAAGGGGATGGAAGTTCAATTCGCCCGCTGCTGCAAACCCATGCCGGGCCAACCGGTGATCGGTTACATCACGAAGCGTCAAGGCATATCCATCCACCGCGCGGATTGTAGCTTGCTGGAGAAGAACGAACACCAAACGGACAGGATGATTGCCGCGAGCTGGGAAGGCGACGACGTTATCGAGACGGCCATGTGGGTTTCCGTGGGTGCGCGGCCTAACGTTCTCGCGGATATCACGAATGCCATGCGGCCGATGAACGTGGAAATAACCCACGCCGAACTCCGCCCTGGGGATGGAGGCGAAAGCGTGTTCGTATTTGTGTTTGACTCCAGCGACCGGAGCCACGTTGACCGCGTCGCCAAGGCCTTGCGCACGGTATCCGGCGTGACCGCGGTCTCTGTCATGCCCGCGACAAACGCGCCCGAGGCCACGGTGGCTTCGTAAGGGCCATGGACGAATTCAAACTCGTATCGGATTACCAGCCCGAGGGGGACCAGCCTCAGGCCATCGCCGAAATCGTTCAGGGGATCGGGGACGGCATAAAGCATCAGGTGCTCCTGGGCGTAACGGGTTCGGGCAAGACTTTCACGGTCGCGAACGCGGTGGCACAGGTCAACCGGCCGACCTTGGTTATCGCTCCGAACAAGATTCTGGCCGCCCAGCTTTACAGCGAGTTCAAGTCTCTGTTCCCCGAAAACGCAGTCGAGTATTTCGTCAGCTACTACGATTACTACCAACCAGAAGCCTACGTTCCCTCGAGCGACACGTATATCGAGAAGGATTCGTCGATAAACGACGAGATCGACAAGATGCGCCATTCGGCGACCAGGGCGGTGTTGACCCGGAGGGACTGTCTTATCGTCGCCAGCGTTTCATGCATCTACGGCATCGGCTCGCCGGACGTTTACCAGGCGCTCCGCGTCGAACTCGTCCCCGGAGAGGAGTTTTCCCGCGACGCCCTCGTCACGGGGCTGCTGGCCATGCAGTACACGCGGAACGACATGAATTTTCACCGCGGCACGTTCCGGGTGCGGGGCGATATCGTGGATATCTTCCCGGCCTACGAAGCGGCGACGGCCATTCGCGTCGAGTATTTCGGCGATGAGATCGAATCGTTGTCCGAGATCGATCCGTTGCGCGGTACGATTCTGCGGCGGGTTCGGCGGACGAGCGTCTTTCCGAGCACCCACTATGCGACGACTCAGGACAACCTTGAGCGGGCTATCTCCGGCATTCGCGCCGAATTGGACGACCGCCTTCGGGAACTTCGCGCGGAAAATCTCGAGCTCTACGCGCAACGCCTCGAGCAGAGAACCCGTTACGATTTGGAAATGCTGAGGGAAATCGGCTTTTGCAGCGGGATTGAGAATTACTCGCGGCACTTGGACGGGCGCTTGCCGGGCGAGCCGCCGTATACGCTACTTAGTTTTTTCCCGGATGATTTTCTGATGGTGATCGACGAATCGCATATCACGGTGCCGCAAGTGGGCGCTATGTTCAAAGGCGACCGCTCGCGCAAGGACAAGCTGGTCGAGTATGGGTTTCGCCTTCCCTGCGCGCGGGATAACCGGCCGATCATGTTCGAGGAGTTCGAGCAACGGGTGAATCAATGCATATATGTAAGCGCGACGCCGGGCCTTTATGAATTAAACGAGAGCGAAGGGTTGATTGTCGAGCAAGTAGTCCGGCCCACGGGGCTGACCGATCCGTTTGTCGAGATCCGGCCCGCGGACGATCAGATTGACGACCTGTTGGGCGAGATTCGCGACCGCGCGGAACGAAGCGAACGCGTGTTGGTCACGACGCTGACCAAGCGCATGGCGGAAGACCTCACGGATTACTACCGCGATGTGGGCGTGAACGTGAAGTACATGCATTCGGATGTGGAGACGCTCGAACGCATTGAATTGATTCGCCAGTTGCGCATGGGCGAATACGACGTGCTTGTCGGTATCAACCTCCTGCGCGAAGGGCTTGACCTCCCGGAAGTTTCGCTCGTGGCCATCCTGGACGCGGACAAGGAAGGCTACCTGCGTTCGGAGTCGAGCCTGATACAGACCTGCGGCCGCGCGGCGCGGAATGTGGACGGCCGCGTCATCATGTACGCGAACGCAACGACGGGTTCGATGGAACGCGCGTTGGGCGAAATGGACCGGCGGCGCGAGAAACAGTTGGCCTATAATGAGGCGCGCGGGATCACGCCGCGCTCGGTGAAGAAATCGATCGACGATGTCCTGAAATCCGTATACGAGAATGACTACGTGACTGTCGAGATGGCCGCTGAGGAACCGGAGGATTATGTGGCCACGCTCGACATCGGGAAAACCATGAAGGCCCTGCGCAAACGAATGAAAGAAGCGGCGGATCGCATGGATTTCGAAAAGGCCGCCGAGTACCGAGACCGGCTCATGTCCTTGGAGAAACGGCAGATCGAGATTGGCGCGTAGCCCGGCTTCCGGCGGCCTCCGTTTCGTTACTGATTGAGGGAGATCAACCGGATGACGTAAGACTCGGAAAGCTTCGTCGACGGACTGAAGCACGCCATGCAAAAAGCGCCGGCCTCGGTCGCCGTTATCACGGCGGGAGCCAGTCTTGCCGAGGCCACTGGACTGACGGTGACATCCATCTGTTCGCTGTCGATGGATCCTCCGTCCATATTGGTATGCGTCAACCGCGATTCCAATACCCGCCCACTCATTATGAATACTGGACGCTTCTGCGCGAACTACTTGAGCCTCGATAAGAAGGCGGTCGCGGAATCCTTAGCGTCGTCGGGAACGGGGCTAGAAAATTCGAGAGAGCCAACACCCGCGCCATGGAAGAGGACGAATGGGTCACGTTGGAGGACTCTCTCGCGAATATTTCTTGCGACGTTGCCCAATCGATCGAAGTCGAAACGCACTCCATAATCATTGGCACCGTGAAACGCGTCTCGCTGCGAAAACCGGTGAGATATCCGGGTTAACTCCGTAGCCGAAAGGCCTGGAGTGACCGCGGCGCCCCAACCCTCCAACAAGAAAGACCGCAACGCCCGTATTAGGTGCTGCGGTCAAAAGAATAAGGGTTGCGCGAACTAAGAAGGAGTCGCGGCGTTGGCCTGGCGTTGTAGAGAGCCCTTCTTCCGGGCGGCGCTGTTGGCGTGAAAGACGCCCTTCTTCGCCGCGCGATCAATCTCGGATAAGGCTCTCTTCGTAGCCACCGAGATCTTTTCGGCGTCTTTTTCCTCGAAAGCAGCTTCGGCCTGTTTGACGTAGGTCTTCACGCGGGTGCGGACGGCAACATTCCGTACCCGGCGTTTCTCGTTCGTAAGGTTGCGCTTCTTCTGCGATTTGATGTTCGCCATGAGTGTCCTTTCGCTATAGGGGCATGCCCCGGGCAGACGCTGAGGCTATGAAGATCTTGCCTAGCACCTTACAATATCAAACGGCGGGATCCGCTGTCAAACAGCCCCTGCCGGTTGCAGCGCCCCGAAGAGTTTGCAGGTGCCTACGGGCTTGGCGCGTACGCCTGTAGCTGCGCACCGTTGTCCGAGTTGCGGTCGAGGGTCGAACTTTCGAAACGCCCCACAATTTCATGGCTGGGACAACAGTCGATTCGGACCTCTCGTTTCTCACACAATTTGCCCGCGGGATGGCGACGATACCGATGGTAGCTATCGCTTGCTTATCCAATTCTCAGCGAAGGGGTTCCGTTCTCGCAATGCGCTTGCGATAGCTCACGGTTCGCGTAGCCCGGTGAGCGATGCTGGCCAGAGCAAGCCATTCGATAAGAGGCGCCTATGCGCTGACCGAGCTTCTCGATCCACCACTCCTCCCGCTATAGACTCTCCGCAATACGTCCGTCTTCAAGGTGGATAAACTGGTCGGCCAGACGGGTAGCCTCGTTCGGGTCGTGGGTGACGTGGAGCGTTGTGACGCCGTATTGCTCCTTCACGGTATCGAGCAGATCGCAGATCCCGAGGCGAGTTCCCTGGTCGAGGGCCGACAGGGGTTCGTCGAGGCAAAGAATCGGCGGTCGAAACGCCAAGGCGCGCCCGAGAGCGACACGCTGTCTCTCGCCCCCGCTCAATCCACTGGGCTTTCGCGGCAGGAGCGAGTCGATGCCTAGGAGGCCGGCAAGTTCGTGGACGCGGTCCTCGATCTCCTCCTTGGGGCGCTTCCGGATCTCGAGGGCAAAGGCGAGGTGCTCAAACACCGTCAGTGTCGGGAACAGGACACCGTCTTGTGGAACATAGCCGACACCGCGTTCGGCGGGGCCCAGTCCGGTCATGTCGCGGCCCATGAGCTGGATCTTACCGGCCGATGCCGGGCGCAAACCGCACACGGCCTCGATCACGCTGGTCTTGCCACAGCCCGTCTTGCCCATGAGCACGGCGTAGGCGCCCGTTGCCACTTCGAAAGACACGTCGTCCAGGGAGAAGCCGCCAAGCCGGAGGGTAAGTTTTTCCACGCGAATCATTGGTTCGTCCCCAGATCTGGACGCAAGCTGTAGCCGCAAATCCGGATGAGAATCAGCAGAAACACGGCGAAACCCACCATGAGCAGCGAGACGGCGACGGCGGCCTCGATGTTGCCGAGGCTTAGTTCAAGATAGACGGTGGTGGACAACACTTCGGTGTGGCCGCGGGTGGCGCCGGCGAAGACGAGGATAGGGCCGAACTCGCCGAGTGCGCGAGCCCATGCGATCGATGCGGCCACCACCATGCCGCCCCGCGCCTGCGGCAGAACGACGCGCCAGAAGGCCTGGTTGCGGCTGCTGCCGAGGGTCAGGGCCACCGCTTCGTATCGGGGATTGATCTCGTCGAATGTCGCACGCATCGTGCGCACGGCAAAGGCGCAGGCAACCATGAATTGCGCGAGAATGACTGCGGGCACCGCGAACGTGACGGCGGTGCCGAAGGTATCGTCGAAAAATTGGTCGAAACTGCGCCCGGCCGGCGTGGTGAAAAGGATGAGCAAAGCAAGCCCGACGACCAGCGGCGGTAGTACGATGGGGACATCGAGAATGGCGTCCAGGAGGGCCTTGCCGCGGAAATCGCGCCGGGAGAAGAAGTAACCGGTGGGCACCGCGACCCAGAGCGACAGGATGGCCGTAAGAGTGCATGAGATCAGGCTCAGGCGGATTGCGTAGCGGACATCCTCACTCGCGAGGGCGTCCCGAAAACTCGATACCGATGTGTAGCCGAGCATCCCGAGGATCAGGGCGATCACCATGAGAATGTAGCCGCCGGTGAGGAGGCCGATACCTGCGTAGAAGGGGGCATCCGAGGCAGGCCGGTAGCCGGGGGCCTCGCTCACGGGGCGGATGCCTCTTGGAATCCCGTCTCACGATAGCGCAGAGTTGACTCTTCCGACTCGATAGCCGCGAGCAGCCGCGCCATCATCCGGGGGTATTTGGTGTCGGTGCTGACGGCGTAGGTCTGGATAGCGCGTGCCAATGGCAAATCCACGGCGATGATGTCTAGGTTGTCCTTCTGGTAATTCATATTGGCTTCGTAGACGACGACGGCATCCAGCGCGCCGGTGCTGATCTGATTGACGAGCAGGTCGGCCGTGGGTGTATTGGCCACCACGTTCTTCTGGACGGCGTCGTAAACGCTTTCTTCGCGAAGGAGCCGCGCCGTCAACGCGCCAAGGGCGCTCTGTTGTTCGTTGGCCAGGCCCACCCGCAAACCGTTGTCCCCGAGACCCGTCAGGGATCGGATGGCCTTTGGGTTGCCCTTCGCAGTCACGATGACCAGGTCGGTGCGGGACACTTGCACCGCCTCGTCGAAGAGTTCGGCAATGTCACGCATGAAAGATATGTCGCACGAATGATAGGCGTCAGGCCGCTCCCCCAGCTTCATCTGCCCCACCAGGATGCCGCATCCGTTGTACACCGTTTTGATGACGCATCCCTCGCGCGCTTGGAATGCTTTTAGCGTGTCCTCGATGGCGACACGGTTAACGCCCCCCGAAAAGTAGAGTATCTCCGGCGTTTCCTCCCACACATCGCCGACAGTTACCTTGAACCCTTCCTGCTCGAAGAAGAGAAGCCCCTTATCGCGCGCGGCCAAGTAGCGCGCCAGGCGCAAAGCCGCGGCGGGCCGCTTCGTCGCCGCAACAACGCTGACCGTAACCTCTTGAGCGAAGTCTTCGGTACCGGAAATCGCGAGGCTCTCCAGTTCGGGATACTGCCCGGCTGTGGCATCCCAGACGACGCCAGCGTCTACGGCGCCGAGTTTGACGTCGTTGGCCACTTCGTTGACCGTAGGTTTGAAGACTCCATGGTCTCGTACCGCGACCTCCAGCGCCGTCCAGTGTCCAAGAGACTCGAGCAGACGTTGGCTTTGTTTGCCGATCGAGGCCGCTTCGGGCGCGCCCATGGCGGTGCGCACGTCATCCCGCGCCAGATCCGCGACCCCTGCGATGCCCTTGGGATTGCCTTTCGACACAACGATGACCGGCGTCATATGCGCCAGGGGTATCGCCTCGGCCAGCAGGCCTCTCTCCCGGCCGAGAGCAATGTACGACGCGTCTCCCGCGAGGTAGAGATCACCCTTTTGCGCGACTTCGAGCTTGCTCAGAAGAGTGCCCGAGCCGGCGAAATCAAGGCGAACATCAACGCCGTATTCCTGCCGGTACGCTTCAAGGGCGGCCGCCACTGGTTTGCGAATGCCCGCCGCGCAGTAGAAGAGCAGCGGAGACGCGCCACCGTCATTCTCGATGGAATCTTCGGCGTGGCGGGCCGCTTCTGGCCACCACAAAAGCGCCACCAACATCGCGATAACCGCCATGCTGAATAAGAAGGGTTTGACTGGACCGCGCATGGTGGCCTGTGCCTTTCCAATGTGGCATTCGTTAATGCGGCGCGGCCTTGGGCGCGCCACGAGAAAGCACGAACTTATCGTCCCGGCCGCGTGGAAGATATCTTGCGCCAAGCAAGAGTCCGCCCGAATGCTTTGGCCCCGCGGGGCCGCTATCCCAATCGCAATCTCTTGTTGCTTGGTTGACTCACCCAGGCATGTTGGCTAGACAGTATTTCTCGCCTGCCTGACACAGCGCCTCGATGTTTTCCAGCGGCGTGCGCTCGTCAAAGGCGTAAAAAAAGACCATCAGGCCGCCCTCTGGCGTGTTGAGCCGTTCCACGGCCTCTTTCATCCCTTCCGTAATCTCGCTCGGAGTGAGAAAAGGAATCCTTTGCCTCTCAAAATCAAGGTTGATACATATATTGCCTTTGTAGTTCTTCTCGATCCCCTCGATTGTATTTGCTTCAGTCTGCGGATCATGCCTGGAGACCCCGCATTCAACCAAGTCATGGACAATCTCTACCAGGCGGCCATCGGAGGAAAGACACACATGCGCCCCTGTCTCCCGAATCGGAAGAAACATGCGCTTGAACCAAGGTTTGATGTGTTGACGGAACTTGTCCGGATTGATCATCAACCTGTCCTGCATTCCGATGTCGGTGTGAAAGTCGAGTGTGTCCACACCGAGCGAAAGCCACTTTTCGATCAATTTGGTCTTGTTCTCTGCCACCATGTCAAGCAGCCGCTGCAGACGCGGGTCATCGGTGGCAATATCAATCATCAGGTTCTCAAAACCTCTCAGACTGTACAGCAGATCGAAGAGATTCCCGCAATTGCCTGAGGTCAACTGATCCTTCTTCTTTTTTTCCTCGATATCTCTCTCGATACTGTCCCAATCTTCGTCCCTAGTATGAAGTGGGTCCGGTGGCTTGTAAGTGTCGAACAATTTCCAGTCGCGCAGTGGCGCCAACTCGTGGTCCGGGCGGCTGCCGAGTCCGGCCTGCGCGGTATCCCGAATACATCCCCAAGGATCCAGGCGGCGTCCGCCCAATTCATGCGCAAAAGAGGCCCCCGGAACTTCGTCGAAAGAGCGGCTTCCCTTTTTGTACCCCCCGAAGATCCTCGGATGGCGTAGAACGAGATCCTCCAAATCTTCCCGGTACTTGCGCCAAACGCGCCATCCGAGAAAAGAACCAAAGCCGGTCCATTGCGGATTCCGGAATTCCATGGTTCTCAGAAAGTTCTCTCTCCCGTTCACAAGAAGTCTCCCCAATATGCTCAATATCTCATGACTAGCCGGTCAACGCCGAGTCTAGCATACAGTTGGCGGATCCGTAAATGTTGCGGCGCCCGTGCGAGATGTCGTCGCGAGACGTTCAACCTTGAGAAGGTCCGCGGGCTTGTCTATTATGCGGGCTAGATAGACCGTCATTTTCCAGGGACTTGGACAGCGGTTAACGAAGCCCGGCTATCTGAAAGGAACACAGGCTGTCTTGCGCCTTCTGATTGTCATTCCCGCATTCAATGAGGCAAAGAGGATTGGGGACACGCTTGCCCGTGTCGAGGCGTATCTGGCGCGGCAGGCCTACGATTCGCAAGTGATGGTCGTGGACGATGGGAGTAGCGACGACACATTGAAGGTCGTGGCGGACGGGTTCCCGAAGGTGCGGCGCGTGGAGTGCCGGCCTAATCGTGGCAAGGGCCTCGCCGTGCGAACGGGGATGCTCGCGTCCGAGGCGGACTACCGCGTGTTCTACGATGCCGACGGTTCAACGCCCATCGAAGAGTTGGAAAAGCTGTGGCCCCGGTTCGACGCTGGCGCGGACGTGGTCATTGGCTCCCGCGCCCTTGCCGAATCCGACGTCGCGGTTCCTCAAGTCTGGTATCGTACGCGCATGGGTCGATTCTTCAACATCTTGGTAAGGCGCCTTGCGCTGAGCGGCGTTCTCGACACGCAGTGCGGTTTCAAGGGATTCACTGCCGAGGCCTGCAACGCCGTCTTCCCCCGACAGAGCATCGATGGGTTCGCCTTCGACGTGGAAGTATTGTACATTGCCGCTAAACAGGGCCTGCGCATAGACGAAATTCCGGTCCGCTGGGAAGACTCGCCAGCGAGCTCCGTGGGACTGGTTGGCGGCTCCTTGAGCATGTTCATTGAACTGTTGGCCATCCGTTTGAGGGGCTGGCGGGGCCGCTACGGCGCTCCGCCAACGCGGTAATTTTTCTAGCCGCATCATTGCGTACGATTTGGCCAGTTCGTGAGGAGCGACCCATGACATCGATCAATAACGAAATGGTGGATCTGCGGAGCGACACGCTGACAAAGCCGACGCAGGCTATGCGCGAAGCGATGGCGGCGGCGGAGGTGGGCGACGATGTCTTCGGGGAAGATCCGACTGTCAACGAACTTGAGCGGCGAGCGGCGGATCTGTTGGGGAAGGAGGCGGGCCTGTTTGTGCCGTCGGGCACGATGGCGAACTTGCTGGCCTTTCTCGCGCAGTCGCGTCCGAGCGATACGCTTATCCTCAACGAAGAGGCTCATCCCTTTAACTACGAGGGCGGGAATGTGGCCATGGTGGGCGGATTATTGACGCGGACGATTAGCGGCTCGCTGGGCATGATGTCGGCGGACGAGATCCGCCCGTTCGTCAAGAGGTCGAGCGATCACCATTTCTCTCAAACGACGATCGTCTCGATCGAAAACACGACGAACCGCGGCGGAGGAAACATGTACTCCGTCGAAGCCATCGCCGAGATTCGCGCGTTGGCGGACGAATACGGCATGCGACTTCATTGCGACGGCGCGAGACTGTTCAACGCGGTGGTCGCCTCGGGCATTTCCGCGGCCGACTACGTTCGCGACGTGGACACCGCCTGCTTCTGTTTTTCTAAGGGCCTGGGCGCGCCGGCCGGCTCGATACTGACCGGGACTCATGACGTGATGGAAGAGGCGCACCGGTTTCGAAAACTCCTGGGGGGCGGTATGCGGCAGGCGGGAATCCTCGCGGCCGCGGGGCTCCACGCGCTTGACCATCACGTTGATCGGCTCACCGACGACCACCGCCGCGTCCAACAGTTCAGGGAAGCGTTGGAATTTGTTCCCGAGATTTCTTTTCCCATGGCGACCCCGACGAATATCGTGTATCTCGACGTGCCCGACGCAGAAATCTTCCAAAGCGAAACGGCGGCAGGCGGGGTGCGGCTTCTCGCCACGGGCCCAGGACGGTTTCGCGCGGTCTTCCATTTGGATGTGGACGACGCCGGCCTCGAAAAGGCCATCGATGTTTGTAAGCGGGCCGCGGGTAGATGCGGGAAGGGTTAGCCCGGATATCTCATAGTACCAACGAGGGCGCGGGAATTGTCACGGGCGAAGCCTTGGCGCAAGCGCTTTTCGCCATCGAGTCGGACTGGAGCTACGCCCTCGCCAAGGGCGAATCGCAAGCCGTGGCGGTCTCCTTCAGCCCAACCGCCGCCGACGATTCTATTTCCACCGTCGAGTTCACCGGATCGGACGGCAGTCTGACGGCCACCGTCACCGGAACGGGAACCCGGTCCCAATCGATGCAATGCGCGGGGGCTGCGGGAAGAGCTTCGACTGGCGGTTCAGCCGACGGCGCGGTGGGTGACATGGCCGCGTTGCTTGCGGTCGTGGGCATCCTCCTCATGATCGAGAATTGTTTGGGAGGCGCTGCCAGTCGCGCTCCGTTCGTTGTGTACATTCCATGGCCTACCTGTGGCGTCTTCGTTGAAGATCCTGTCGTGGATAGGCACCATGGTGGGCGGCGGCGGTTTTCGCGGCAGGCCACACCCAGGAGGACGTAGACCATGGCAACGCAAGTCATCGTGTCGGCCATCGGGAAGGACCGGCCCGGCATCGTTCATAAGCTCAGCAACGCGGTTTGGGAAAACGGCGGGAATATCACCGTGCAACGCTCGGTTAAGTTGGGCGGTGAATTCGCCATTATCGTCATGTTCTCGGCGGATCTGGCTGGCGGCGCGGATACGCTTCTAGCGAAGCTGAACGCGCTGGGCGACGAGCAGCTTCAGGTTTCGGCGCGCTTGACGGAGACCGGGGTCCAAGCGGACGAGAACCTTCGCGAGCTTAAAGTTTCGGGCGCGGATCAGCCGGGCATCATCAACACGCTCGCCCTGTTTCTGCTTGAGCATGGATTGAACATCCAAGCGATGGACTATACTACGGCGAGCGCCCCGTTCACGGCGGCGCCTATTTTCAACGCTTCGATTCTGGTGTCTCTTTCCGAAGGAAGCGATTTCGAGAAGGTGCGAGAAAACTTGCGGGTTGTCGAACTCGACCTGAATATCGACGTCGAAATCGAAAAATCCGCGCCCCATTCATGAGGTGTTTCCATTGAAGAGACTAGTGGGCGATAGGGCCGTTCCCTTCAACCTGACGGATGGCGACGGGGATGCGCATTCGTTGGAACAGTACGCAGGGCAATGGCTGTTGCTGGTTTTTCACCGGCATCTTGGTTGACTGCCCTGCCGCGCACACCTGGCGCAGTTGCGCCAGCGCGAGGACGAACTCGAATCGTTAGGGCTGCGCGTTGCCGTGGTCACGTTCGAGGTAGGATCGGTCGCCAAGGACTACGCCCGCGACACGAATCTCAGGTGGCCGCTTCTCGCGGATGGCGCGCGCGAACTGTACACCGCCTATGGCATGGCCCATGGGACGCGTTGGCAGGTCTTCGGCCCTCCGGCTTGGTGGATTTACGCCAAGTTGCTCCTCAAAGGCTACCGGCTTATCCGCCTGGATGGCGACTTCTTGCAGTTGGGCGGAGACATTCTCGTCGATCCCGAGGGCGTGGTGCGGATCCACCACGTGGGATCGGGGCCCGCCGACCGGCCTTCGGTTGATTCGATATTGAAGGCGGTGCGCGGTACGCGTCGAGAATCCTGATCTCCCTAGCCCGGTAATCTCACCGGTTTTCGTAGCGAGACACGAGCGGAGACGTGTCTGTCCCTTTTCTTGCGGCGTAGCGGATTCCGAACTCGCCATGACGGGAAGTGTGGGTTTCCTGGCCGGAGAACCAGCGCGTTCGGCTGCGGCAACGCCCCATACACTTGAGGCCATCGGGCGAGCCGTATACAATCGCGTCTCTTCTTGAGTCTTCTTTTGAACAGGCGGTGTGTATGGCCTTGAAACTGCTATTGCTGGCAATCGCCGGCGGACTCGGCACACTATCCCGATATGGCTGCGGGATAGTCGTCCAGCGGTTCACGCCGGATTCGTTTCCGTGGCACACCTTCGCCGTCAACATGGTGGGCTGCTTTCTCTTCGGGGCGTTCTTCTCGGTCGCCGTCGAGAAGTGGGGCTGGGACGGCGATAGCCGCATCATCGTACTCACCGGATTCATGGGAGCCTTCACGACCTTTTCCACCTTCGCCTTCGAGACGGCCGCCCTATTCCGAGAGCAGCAATACGCATTGGCCATCGTAAATCTGGCGGCGCAAAACACGCTGGGGTTGGCCGCGTTGTTCCTGGGGCTGACAGTGGCACGGTTCGTATAGCTACTGTATTGACTCATACTCCAGTCGATGATTCGTTCGTCGTTGAATCGAAGAGTGGAGTCAAGCTGCTCCCGATACACCGGCACACCTACTCACCCATATGGCGGGCCGGCGCGAAGACAGGCTCACAAACTGACTCTACCGCCGAGTCGCCGAAAAACGGAATCAAGAGAATGCTTCTATAACATTTCTTCGTGATCTTCGTGCCCTTCGTGCCCTTCGTGGTAGATTTCCATGGCCCCGTTCGCCACGAAGTTGACGATGGGCGGAATTGACAATCGGAACATGTACGAACCACGGAGATGTACGATGGCTAGACGATCTTTCTTGGAGGCGGCCGCCACGATAACGGCAAAGACCGCGGCTGGGCAACAGTTTCCGCAGCCGCCTGTACGCTATCCGGACCCGGCGGTCGAGGCGCTGGATTCGCGCTTCAGAGCGTTAACGGCGGGAAGCGCGGCGGTCGAGCTGCTGTATCGGGGGACGCGGTGGGGCGAGGGGCCGGTCTGGTTTGGCGATGGCCGGTACTTGCTCTGGAGAGTGATTGCCAAGCACAAAGAGTCGCTGTCCCTATGGTAACTTGTCTTCAAAAGAGGATACTGCCCTGCAAAATACAGGATTGCAGTTTGCATGTGAGGTCGAAGCAAACTGCCAGCTTTCCATCCGGAACCAACATTTAAGGAGAATGAAAATGAGATTTCTATTCGCAATGGCCTGGATGATGACAGCTTATTGTGTGTCGGCAAGCCCGTTTGAAATGGGTGGAGTTAAAGGTGGATTGGCGGTTGTGATCGGTGGTGGTGATACGGAATTGATTCGGGGTCTTGCCGAAGATGAGCGATTTCTTGTTCAGGTGCTCGACACTGAGTTAGAAACGATTAAACATCTTCGGGAGACGATCCAAAGCGATGGAAACTATGGCCGCGTCAGCGCGATCCTATTTAACGGAAAAACTCTCCCATACGCGGAGAACCTTGTTAATCTAGTTGTGGTAAAAAGCGCGCAATTCGAATTGAAAGGAGAAGAGGTCAGAAGGGTTCTTGCGCCCCGTGGTGTCGCTCTCGGATCGGTTCTCGGAAAAAGTTTCATCAAACCTGTCCCCTCCGAAATCGACGAATGGACCCACTACCTCTACGACTCTAAAAATAACGCTGCGTCTCATGACGAGCAAGTGAATACTCCTAAACGGTTACAGTGGGATAGCGATCCAAAGTGGTCGCGCCATCACGACCACATGAGTAGTATCAGCGGCGTCGTGAGCGCCAATGGACGCATTTTCTCCATCATCGACGAGGGGCCGAGGAGTTCCATCCAACTCCCTGCCGATTGGCAGGTTGTGGCCCGGGATGCTTTCAATGGGAAACTATTGTGGAAGCGCGCGATTTCCGATTGGCACAGTGCGCTCTGGCCCGCAAAAGCTGGTCCCGCACAGCTCCCACGACGTATCGTGGCCATTGGAGATAAGGTTTATGTGACTTTTGGGCTCCATGCCCCGGTCACCGTGATCGATGCTGCAACAGGGAAGACACTGAAGACAATCGATGGAACCGAACACACCGAGGAACTCATCGTCTCAGGCGGCCAACTTATCGTTTCGGCACACGCCTCCGAACCGCCCAAGGGAGAATGGAAGTTAGATTCCGTTCGCTGCTGGACGGAAACAGGTCGAGCTACGCGTTCTCGTCCTTGGGCATGGGAATCAAGCGATCCAAAGAAGATCATCGCGGTGGACATTGAGACGGGTAAAGCCCTGTGGTCAAAAGATGCAAGTGTGGCTCCGATCACATTGGGGGCCGACGAGAAACATGTGGTGTACTTCACCGGAAGCGAGGT
The DNA here is from genome assembly GCA_964401695.1 of uncultured Nitrospirales bacterium. Classification (GTDB taxonomy): domain Bacteria; phylum Hydrogenedentota; class Hydrogenedentia; order Hydrogenedentales; genus JAPYPO01. Next base: position 2,136 of record CAYNZS010000006.1, on the reverse strand, counting down.
CGTCTGCCTAGATCGAACTTCCGGCAAGGTGTTGTGGAATGTCGAGCCAGGCAAGACAAGAACCATCCGAATTGGGACCCATACCGCTCCAAACCTAGTGCTCCACGAAGAAGTGCTTCTCTTTTCCAACGGTCCGGGAGAAATAGTCTCCCTATCCCTGAAAGACGGTTCGCTCCTGTGGGAAAACACAGTTGGGAATTCTGGTCATCAGTCCACCTATGACTTGCTGGTGGCCGATGGTCTGGTTTGGGGAACGAAGTTTGGCAGCTGGCGGACCCTTACAGGCCGCGATCCCGTGACCGGTGAGGACAAGAAGGTCTTTCCTCCGGGAAACAGCGACTGGTTTCACCATCGCTGCCATCGCGGCAGAGCGACGGACAACTATCTCATGATGTCGCTTACTGGGATCGAGTACATCGACCTCGAAACAGGAACGTGGCAGCCGAATCCGTGGGTTCGAGGCGCTTGCCTCTATGGAGTCATGCCTGCCAACGGCCTCACCTATGCGCCGCCGCATTCCTGTGGATGCTACATCGAGTCGAAACTGTCGGGCTTCAATGCGCTGGCGGGCGAGGCGCCCAAGAGCACGAAGCAAGACACGGTTCGCCTAGTGACCGGCCCGGCCTACGGTAAGGTTTCAGCGAGTTCGGGCGGCGATGGAGATTGGCCGACTTACCGCTCAGACAACAAGCGCAGTGGATCGACTTCCACCGAAATCCCGACAGATCTGAAGGAAAGTTGGAAGGCGGATCTGGGCGGCAAACTCTCTCCGGTGACCATCGCGGACGGAAGGCTTTTCGTCACGGCCGTCGAGCGCCACATGGTCTACGCACTCGATTCAACGACAGGCAAGGAACTCTGGTCGTTTACAGCCGAAGGACGCGTCGATTCGCCTCCCACGATTTACGGTGACATGGCGATCTTCGGCTGCCGCGATGGGTGGGTATATTGCCTGCGGACGAGAGATGGCAAGCAGGTGTGGCGCTATCGCGCAGCCCCGCAGGAACGCTGGATCGTATCATACGAGCAACTCGAATCGGTCTGGCCCGTCAATGGCGCCGTGCTTGTTCAGGACGGATCCGTATACGGCGTGGCCGGTCGCTCCATGTTCCTCGATGGCGGCCTTCACCTATTCAAACTCAATGCGCTGACCGGCGAAAAAGAGTTTGAGGAGGTCATGGACGACAAGATTCCCGGCAGTGGCAAGCCGCTGGATACAACGGCGCAGCGCTTGGACATGCCCGTCGCCCTTCCAGACATCCTCTCGAGCGATGGGAAGAATCTCTATATGCGCTCTCAGGTCATTGGCTTGGACGGGAAGCGACCCAATATCAACGCTACCAAGGCGACCGATCAGGGAGGTGAAGACGCCCACTTGATTTGCTCCAGCGGCTTCCTGGACGACAACTGGTTCCACCGCGCCTACTGGGTCTTTGGCCGCGGATACGGAACGGGGCACAACGGCTGGTTCAGAGCAGGGCGTTTCGCTCCGGCCGGACGCATGCTCGTGTTCAACGACGACAACGTTTTCGGCTACGGACGCCTCCCCAACATGTACGTCTGGTCCAGCGTTCTGGAATACCAACTCTACTCGGCCAAGAAGGAAGTGACACCCGAAGCGATCAGCCGGGTTTCAAAGGCCAATAAGCAGCAGGAGTCGAAAAAGGAAGAAGGTGGGCATGGCCATGAAATCACCTTCGACCGTGACCTGTACGGCTCCTACCCGTTGGAGGAAATCTCCGCCATCGCATTCAACTGGCGCAATGCGGATCAGCCATTGCAGGCGCGCGCTATGGCTCTGACGGATGGCAAACTGATCATCGCTGGCCCTCCCGATGTTTTGGATGAAAATGAGATATTCGCGACCCCCTTCGATGAGAAGGTCATGGGCAGGGCCAAGGATCAGATCGCCACGCTTGAAGGCAAGCAGGGCGCGCTGCTGCAAGTCATCTCAACCGGTGACGGAAGCAAACTTCGCGAAATCAAACTCGACAGCATGCCGGTGTTCGACGGCATGGCTGCGGCCAATGGGAATCTCTATATATCCACTGTCGATGGTCAAATAATATGTTTGGATTAATACTGCTGTCCTAAACAGGACAGAGTTTTGCTGAGGGTCTGTGTATCATAAGGGTT
>CAYNZS010000005.1:16489-42216 GCA_964401695.1 uncultured Nitrospirales bacterium | reverse complement strand
GGGCGGCGTCAGATAAGACGTGAACCGCGATTAGGATTTAGTGCGATTGCCCTGGCGTGAGCCCTTGCATTCTGAATCATTGGGAACATACTCTATCCACTCGACGCCTGGCTCTGGGGAGGAGCAACATCTCATGAATGAAAACCGCCTGTTCTTGGCTAGTTGTGTCGCCCTGATTGCGACGGCGATGTCGTTTTCGATTCGGGTTGACATCATGGGCGACTTTGAAAAGGAATTTGTGATCCCGCACGTAACCGATGTAGATTCGGCCGAATTAATTGCAGCTGACGAAGCCAATCTCGTCAAGACCAATCTCGGACTCATCGGAACGGTTGCGTTCTTTTCCTTCGGTCTGGCCATCTTCTTTGGGGGTCCTCTCGTCGATCTCCTTGGCATGGGCAGTCTGCTACGCCTTGCGGCCGTCTGTCATTTCGTGGGGGCGTTACTGACAATCTTTGCCCCTAGTTACTGGGTCGTCGTCGCGGCAACATTGATATATGGAGCGGGGAACGGGCTCGTCGAAGCGGTGTGTAACCCGCTCATCGCCACTATCTATCCCAGCGAAAAGACACACAAGCTCACTCTTTTCCACGCATGGTTTCCCGGTGGAATGGTCATTGGCGGACTCTTGGCCTACTTCTTCACACAGATCGGGCTGGGCTGGCAGTTGAAGACGGCCCTGTTGCTCATCCCGACTATCACTTATCTGATCTTGATTCTCGGCCAAAAATTTCCGGCAACCGAACGCCTCGCTTCGGGCGTTTCCTTCGGCGAAATGTTTGCTGCGTCCGTGGGGCGTCCACTGTTCTGGATCGTCTTTCTCATGATGTGGCTCACTGCGGCGACCGAGCTGGTTCCCGGCGCGTGGATGTCGAACATCTACGAAGACATTATGGGGAAAGGCAGCTCGGAAGGCATCCTGGCTGTCGTGTGGGGCAGCGTCTTGATGTACATCCTCCGCCAGTTCTTCAGCAAGCAAGCCCACTCGATTTCCCCCATCGCCCTGATAGCCTTGACCGCGCCGCTCGCGGCTATCGGACTATTCCTCTTCAATTTCGCGACATCCCCCGCCATCTTTTTTCTCGCCGCGACCCTTATGTATGTTGGTGTCTGTTTTTGGTGGCCTACTATGCTTGGAATCGTTTCGGAACGTTGCCCGAAGACGGGCGCGCTTGGTTTGGCCGTTATCGGCGGCACGGGAAGCATCGCAACTTTCGTCGGCGGACCGGCTGTCGGTTTCCTGAATGATAACTACGGGCCCGCGAAATCGCTTCAAATCTGGGCCATCCTGCCTGTTGTGCTGTGCACCGTGTTTGCCCTCGTGTGGTTGAATGATCGCTCCCGTGGCGGCTACCAGATCGAAAGCATCGACAAGGCGCCCGGCGAACAATAACCCGACGCGTCTTAACCACGGCCGAAGCGGGCGCTTGCCTCGAGGGGGGGGTCGAATCCCTCCCCCGCTATCTGCGCTCCGTCGGCGCACGCTACAGGGGCTTTCTCTGTACTCGCTGATTCGGATGTCAATCCATTTATCTATCGGCCAATCTCGCTAATCTACCGGCTGATAGACAACTCAGGAAGGAGCCAGCCCGGTCATAACGTTGACACAAGCCGGAAGGCCTGAGGCAAAGGCCCGCTCGAGAGCGGGACGAATATCCTCGGGCTTCTTCACGAACTCCCCGTGGCCGTCGAGTGCTTCCTCCATCGTCTGCTTCAACACGGCTTTGGCGTCGCCGACAATACCGACTTCGGCCTCGCGGATATGTCCGATTCCGTCGGCTTCGATACCGACCTGGATCCACTTGCTGTCCTTGCTATATCCACGGGCAAACCCGCCTCTGAAGTCGAGGCGGCCACCGATGAGCAGCACCACATCCGCATCCCCGACACTACAGTTCTCGAATTGGGGATGATACGCCGGTACAGCTCACCCTGGGCCGTTGGCGAAGTAGACGACGCAGAAATTTTCGTAATCTCGATAAACTCCAGAAGCTCTTCAGCCGCTTGAGCCCACCACACGCCAGCGCCGAAACGGACCGTGGGCTTCTTGGCACTCAACAGAAGGTCGACAGCCTCCTTAACCAGCGCAGGGTCGCCCTGGGACCCATTTGGAGCGCGAAGGACCTTGGGGAGTTGGGCGTCTGACTCTTCTACTTGCTGATTGAGGAAATCGATGGAGAACTCAAGATACGCCGGCCCCATTCTGCCGGCAAGCGCGTTGCGAAGTGCCATGCTGACATATTCGCCGACTCTATGCGCTTCGTATCCTGAAGCGAGCCAAGCTCAAACTCATTGAATTCACTTCTGCCGCCGAAAACAACCATCGACACACAGGTTCCCGCTACCTGCCACAGACCCGTAACCCCGTTGGTCACTCCGGGACCTGCCGTTACAGCGGCTGCCGCGGGTTCGCCGGTCACCCGGGTCCACCCTCGGCCATGAAAACGGCGGCTTGCTCGTGCCGAGTATCGATGACACTTATGCCCTCATCTTCGCACCCCCGCAAGATCGGCATTATGTGTCCACCGGTGAGGGTGAAAATGTGGTCTATCCCCTCCTGCTTAAGAACCTTGGCAGCTAATTTCCCCGCTTGAATCTTACCCATTCAATCTCCTTTTCCTGGATGGAACGTCACATCCGATGTCCCGGGAACAGCGTTTTGGTTTTTCGAGTAGCCCCGTTCCGGCACTCTCCAACTGCCGATACTGCAGATCAGTCCTTTCCATGAAGGGCGCAAAATTGTAGCCTTGAAGTTTCATCATGGCATTGAGCATGATGATTTCTGAGTGGAGCAGATTCCTTGAAGAAGTTCAACCGAGAATTTGGATTGTTATGAACGGCAATAATCCCGATGGTGAAACGAGAGAGCTCTTTCTGTAGGAAGTGCGAATGGCCCCCGTTCAATGCTGATTGTGAAACGATTCGTTTCGGAATTGATGATGCGAGGAGTTTAGGCGGCCTCGCGATGGTACGACTTGATGAGTCCGCCGAGTTCGCTCTTGCCTCGAACAGCGCCTTCGGTTTTCGGAACGAAGGCTACGTCCAATACCGTGTTGTCACGACCAGGGTGTCTTTAAAAGAAACTCCCTTGTGCATTCTCGCGGTGTGCACGCGTTGGCCCCGGGGTGCTTGGGCGGATTGGTGATGTGAACGACTGGTCGGCAAAGCTCTCCGGCCCACCATTCGGCCCAGGCTTGTTCGATACCTTCCCTTTTCTCTTCGTCAAACAGCAGGTTGATGCTCATTATCCTGTTCCTACCGAGAGCTCCGTCCACTCTCTGCAGCCAAGCCGTCTTACCGGAGTCAGTGGAGAATAATCGGCTTCGAAATCGGCTCGTGTGAGAGCCTGAATTCAAAACGGTAAGTGGCGGATTCATTTTCGCGGCCCCTGGCCTCCAGGAGCGGGCTCATATACGGTAAGATGTACAGCATAACGGAGAGGAGCACGATGCCTGAATAGAAAGGCGGATCGGTTTTCGGGACGCACAGCCAGAGGAGATGGCACCGAAACTTGCTGAATCTTCATACCCCTTAGTATCTATTCCCATAGCGGTCCATCGGCCATAACACTCGCATGAATCCGCAACAGCTGCTTCTTCAGGCGAGCGACAACGTCTGGATGGTCTTTCGAAATGTCCGTCTTCTGTCCAAGGTCTATGTCCAGGTCATACAATTCAAAACGCTCGTAGCCGCCTGACTTGATCATCGGGATCCATGCTTCCTGAAACTGGTAGAGTTTGAGGAATTGCATCCGAAGCCGTTCTGCTTCTTTATTGGCGAACTTAGTGTTGCACATCGTGCTCCATAGGGGGCCATCTCCAAGCAGGGGGCTATTCTCCTCTCTCAAGATCACCTCGACCTGGCCCATTAGACCACGCATCGCCTCCATATCGATTGGGAACTCATAATCGCGGTGTGCCACGAGCGCGAATCTTCCTTCACGAATCGACGCTGCCGGGCTCGAAGTTGGCAGGATGAAGAACAGGGGCTGGTGGCGAGCGAACTCGTCGCGCCGACCGGTCAGAAGCGGCGCGAGATCGGATCCGTCCAAGTGGACGCCGCTAGGCTTATCGATTCCCACAAGCCCACAAATGGTTGGAAGCAGGTCGACCATTCCGGCCGGCTCGTCTTCAACACGCCCCTTTGTAATCGTGCCGGGCCAGTAGAAGATGCCTGGGACTCGAATCCCCCCTTCAAAGTTAGAGCCCTTCGAATCCCGCAGTTCTCCATTTCGCTCTTCGCGGTAGCTACCGTTGTCGGACGCGTAGACGATGATCGTATTCTCCGGCACGTCGACTTTATGCAGTTTCTCAACGAGGCGCTTGATGGCGCGGTCTGTGTTGTCGATCGTCCCTGAATAAACCGCCGCTGGATCACCGAGCTCGCCGTATTGCAAAACGATCTCATCGGGCGCGGCAATCGGCGCGTGCGGTTCGTGAAACCAGATATTGAGAAAGAATGGCGACTCCTCATCTCGAATGTTGTCCAGCCACGAGATAGCGTCATCGACGACGATCTGAGCGGCATACCCTTCGATCTTTCCGAGAGCTTTACCATTGCGGTAAAAGTTGACTGGGTCTTTGTGGCTCGGCGAGGCGGTGTTCTCTGTCATAAACGTGTAGTTAAAACCGTGCTTGTCCGGGGTTGGTTTGTCGCGGCCCCCTCCCGGCAGGCCCATATGCCACTTGCCGATGTGAGCGGTATCGTAGCCGGCGTCCTTCAAGACCTCGGCGATCGTGACCTCGCTTTCCAACAGGTGCATGTTGTGGCTGTAGTCGCTGACCACATGATAGATGCCGGAGCGAATGTGATGGCGCCCCGTCATCACGGTGGCGCGCGACGGCGAGCAGACTCCGCAGCCGGAATGGAAGTCCGAAAAGCGAACGCCTTCCGAAGCAAGGCGATCGAGCGCAGGAGTCTTCACCGGACCGCCGTAGCAGCCGATGTCCTTCCAACCCAGGTCATCGACGTACAACACGACGACATTGGGGCGGCTCTGGGCAGCGAAGGCGGCTGTCGACAGGGCAAGGCAAGTACATACGCAGAATGTGCGCGCAAAAGCCAAGTGCACGCTTGTTATCATGGTATGGCTTCCTCATGTTTTCCGGAATATGGGCTCTCGGCCCTCCTCACCAGTCCCGGCGAATTGAAACCTTTGCTCCATCTTCGGTCACGTGATCTGATCTGCAGTTGTTCCGAGATTTCCCATACGAGTTTGCCCGCGACCATCACGAGCAATTCCTTTCTACTATAGAGACAGTCGTCGACGATTTCAAGAGCGGTTCCGACGTCACGAGTCCCGTTTGAGTATGTTCACGCTACCGTTCGCATGTATTCGTACGCGTCGCCACCATTGAACTTACAGCCCAGGCCGCGTAAGCTTCAATGATGCTTAATATCATCAACAACTGCCGTGGGTGGCTGCCCCGAAGTCTCAATATTGTCGCGTATCTGGCGGCTGAGAATTTTGCCCTTCATCAGCAATCACCGGCTAACAACTCGGTTGTTCGATACTGAGGTGTGTGCGATCCTTTTTTCGTCGTGAACAAGGGGAGGGTCGATAGAAGTTTAACACCCCCCTCTCTGTGGAAGGCGGGTTAGGCTTGTCGCTTTCGCGCGGTCATTTGATCCGCATCGAGCCATCAATTTGGCCAAAAGCTCCAGCGAGACCCGGTGAACTCGAGGACGAGTTCACCAGACGCAGACCTGCTCATCGGGCGGGAAAACCGCAACGGCTGGGAGCTGTAGTCTGGCTAACCAGCGCATGCAGCGGACCTCGCTGCTGACGCGCAAACCGTTAGGGCCAACGAAATGACACATTTCGAATTAATCTCTCGTTCCCACGGTCCTCCGTGGGAATGCATACAAGGCGTCGGAACGAAGCAGAGACCGGCTTGAAGACGAAGATACTCCCTACGAATTCTGCGAAACGATCTACGCTCAGCAGAGCATTGTTTCTTCGTCCCGGCGCCATTTCCTGCCACTTTCACCCGAATTCCTCCGTGTCATTTGTCAATAAATTACCCATTGTTTCCCGAACCTACATCGCGCCGCCGCGCAACACACCGCTCCGATTTATAGGGAGACTTGGGCGGGTTGGGCATCCCGGCCGGGACTCCCATGACGGACACCACGCCGTACGCGAAGCGTACTCCAAGGGTTCCTGGGGGGGGGAATTCGGGGAGGGACTACGGGTTCGCGCACCGGTGGCAACGATATCGGGGCCGAAGCCTCCAGCCCGGATATCTTCGTGTTGCGCTTTTTGCTTCGGAGGTATCGTATGCATTTCCACGCCGGAGCATGGGAACGAGGGGCGAGTTGACTCGCGCCATCAATATAGGGATGGTCGCGAGCCGAAAAGTTCTTTCCATGGGGTAGAGCGGTGTCAGCGGATGTCGATATGGATTCCCAGACGGAAAATCCGGATCGTCATCCTTTCGAGCAAAGTTTGACCGTGGCCGTGCCGAAGGCCGTCGTCAGCCCGGACTGATTCTTGTTCTGGACGTAGACTTCGACTAAGTTCTTGCCATCCTCGGGATACTTCCTCGTGACTTCGCCATAGACGGTGTTGGTGTCGCCGACGATGTTCGGGTGTCGTATGGAGGCGTTGAGAGACAGGAGCGTGGCGTCGTCGCCCATCCAGTCCGTCACGGCCTGACTGAGCCAACACACGCGTTGGGGTCCGTAATCGAACTGCCCGGGCATGTTCCGGCGTTTGCGGGCGTGTTCTTCGTCGAAGCGTCCGCCGCCGCCGAGGTCGGTGGATTCTTCGGCTTCCAGATAGGCCCTCGATGTACGGCCCGTGCCGAGGACCCCATGGGTAAAGAGGAATAACTCGGTAACCGAATAGGTCCCCTTCTCCAGAAGCGGTATCTCCTCCCCTTCCGAAACCTCTTCCCAATATCGAATCTCGGCGCCCCGCCTCGTTCTCTCCCACACCAGGGGATCGGCCGCCTCAGTCACGGGGCCCGCTGTCTCTTCGCCCTCTTCGTTCGTCTGTGGTTCCCGATCGTACTCGAGCGTGTGGCCGGTGTTTTCGTAACGAGCCATCAATGTCTTGACGGTTACGACGACCTCTTTTCGCTGGTTGGTGTACGTCACGAAGGCTGTATTAAAGGCTATCGGCCCAATCCGTTTACTGACTTTCCGGGTGGTCGGTCCGACTTTTTCCTCGCTGGTGATCCTATCGCCCAACCACACCGGACGATGGAAGGTGATTTCAGCGCCGGCGTAGTTCACCGGAAGATAAGTGGTGGATACCCGCGCGCGGTCAATGGCGCCCGTTTCACCGGCGACCACGCCGAGGCTCACGCCGTAGAAGTAGGGCGGAGGCGCGGTAACCATGCCGTAGCGGCTGTTGGCGGCATGCGCTTCATCGCGCCACAGCGGATTGTAGTCGCCGACGCCATCGCCGAGGCGGTGAATATTGTCCAAGCTCGCCTCCTTCGTCGGCCGGTAGGCGACCACCTCGCCGATGCCCTTATTGTACTCCTCTTGGAATTCATCGAGACTTGTGATCAGGCTGCTGTCTGCCATTTCTTTTCCTCTCGGCTATCGTTTTTCACCGTCTATGGGCGGTGCTGAATTGTACCAGCAAAGATTCTTCATAGGATAGGGCATGATGATTTCTGAGTAAATGAGTAGAGCAGATTTTCTAGAGGAGTTCAAGCGAAACCTTGATGAATCCGGACACTCCTTCGGGCGTGTTGTTGATTTTCCACTACTTGCCCTGATTCAATGAACGAGCTTCATGTGTGCCATCGTGGTTTGAGTTGCGGCCTGCCTCTCGAACCGGAAGAAGCCTGGCTACGGCCAGGATATTCGGCAGGCAGGTACTTGGGATGGGAGGCGGGCGCATGGAACCGGTAGGCTTCGCCGCGATGTTCCTGAGCTTTGTGTGGCTGGGTTGTCCGGCAGCCAGGGCCCAGATTGATCACGAAACGGAGGCTGACATCCTAGTCCGGCGCCTGGAAGGCAACCCAATAATTCCCCCCAATCTGGGCCCAAGAATTGGGAGCAATGTGCAGGGGCCGTCTCTGATCCGGGTACCGGATTGGCTTCCCGATCCTCTTGGCAAGTACTACCTCTACTTTGCAGATCACAAAGGCTCGTACATCCGGCTTGCCTACGCGGATGAGTTAACAGGGCCCTGGAACATCTACGACCCCGGGACGCTTCAACTCGAGCAATCGCACTTTAGGACCGAGCCCGCTCGAATCCCCGAACAGGCGCGAGAGCAGATCGAGAAGGGGAGATGGGCTGCGGCGCCGGTCGAAGGCGTCCCCGAACCGTTGGACAGTGCAACGAGACCCCACATCGCGTCTCCCGACGTTCACGTCCGAGACGACCGCCGCGAGATCGTCATGTACTACCATGGCCTCGAGGACTTCAGCCTCCAGCGAACCCGGGTCGCCACGTCTAAAGACGGAATCCGTTTCGACGCGCGCGAGCCGCTTCTCGCGACGTCCTATCTGCGGACCTTTCGGCACGACGGTCAGTGGTACTCGATGTCGATGCCGGGGATCTTTTATCGGTCGGCGGATGGCATCTCCGGCTTCGAGGCCGGAAGCCTCCGTCTCTTTCCCACTACGATGCGGCACAGCGCCTTGCTCAAGCGAGGCGGTATGATGTACATCTTCTGGACCCGCGTCGGCGACGCTCCCGAGCATATCCTTTTCACCACGGTGGATATCCGCGGCGACTGGTCTGCGTGGACGGCCAGTGATCCCGTCAGCGTATTGCGCCCGGAGGAGCGATGGGAGGGCGCCGACTGTCCGTTAGTCCCCTCGGTCCGAGACGCGATAAATGTTCGTGTGAATCAACTGCGGGACCCGGCGATCTTCGAGGAAGACGGCCGGGTCTATCTGCTCTACTCGGTCGCGGGCGAGGCCGGGATCGGGATCGCCGAGATCGAAATTCCCTGATACCTGGCCGACTTCCCCGTACGGCTCACAGCGAGGCCGGGCGTTCTTTCCCGAACCGCCCCCCATTTGGTATACTCCGGGCGCAGAACGGCTACCTCCGGGCAGCCGTTTTTTTGAACCGGTACCCCCGCAAAATCCGAGGTTAGATGGACGATGACTGACAAATTGTATGTGACCCGCGACGGCTTGGTTATGATGAAGGCGGATCTGGCGAACATGAACGAGGAGCGCCTGAAGATCGCGGATACCATCGAGAGCGCACGGGAACTGGGCGATCTGAAAGAAAACGCGGAATACCACGCGGCGAAGGAAGCCCAAGCCCTGCTCCACGCCCGCATACGCGATATGGAAGATAAGGTGGCGCGTTCGGTGATCCTTGAGGATCAAGATATCGACTTGAGCAAGGCTTATGTGGGCGCCACCGTGCGCGTACTGAATCAGAAGACCCAAAAGGAAGCCAACTACGTTTTGGTCAGCCCCGTGGAAGCGGATATGGCCTCGGGGAAGATCTCGACGCAGTCGCCTGTGGGGAAAGCGCTCCTGGGGAAATCGGTGGGCGATGTCACGATGGCGGCCGTGCCCGCGGGTGACCTGCCGTTGGAGATTCTGGAAATCACGCGTGACTGAACGGGCGCACCCCAATAATTTTGTCTCTAACAGTACAATTCCACTCCGCGGGGAATTGGGGCAGGAACTTGGGGCCTGTCGGCTAGATTCATTCCACGGACCTTCTCTTGACATGATTTACAGGGTTTCGATTCAAGAATCCGCCCAAGAAGGAATCTCGTAAAGCACGTCAAGGGAAAAGGCGTTCTCAACAAGGAAGCGAGGCGACTGCGGCGCCCCCCTTCGACTTGAAATTCTCCCCTCCGGGGAGCACAGATGCAGCAGCCGGAAGAACTATGCCAAAACGCGCTGACATCCATAAGATTCTGCTCATAGGCTCGGGACCGATCGTGATCGGTCAGGCCTGCGAATTCGATTACTCGGGAACGCAGGCGTGCAAAGCCCTCCGCGAAGAGGGCTACGAAGTGGTGTTGGTCAATAGCAATCCGGCCACGATCATGACGGACCCAGAGACGGCCGACCGCACCTACATCGAACCTCTCACGGAAGAGACGTTGGAGCGGATCGTCTTGCGTGAAGAGCCGGATGCGGTCTTGCCAACCGTTGGCGGGCAGACCGCGCTGAATCTGGCGGTCGCGCTCGCGGAATCGGGCTTCCTCGAAGCGCAGGGCTGTGAACTCATCGGCGCGAAACTCGACGCGATCCAAATGAGTGAAGACCGGGGCCTCTTTCGCGCCGCCATGGAGCGTATCGGGCTGAAGACGCCGCGTAGCGAAGTCGTCCACACCGTCGAAGAGGCGCAGGCCATCGGCGAGGAACTCGGCTACAACGTCGTCGTGCGCCCTGCGTTTACCTTGGGCGGATCGGGCGCGGGCCTCGCGTTCAACCGCGAAGAATACGACGCGGTGGTCGGCAAGGGCCTCGAAGCCAGCCCCGTTACCGAAGTCCTCGTCGAGCAATCGGTGTTGGGGTGGAAGGAGTACGAGCTCGAGGTCATGCGCGACCTCAACGACAACGTCGTGATCATCTGTTCGATCGAGAACTTCGACGCCATGGGCGTCCACACCGGCGACAGCATCACCGTCGCGCCCGCCCAGACGCTGACGGACAAGGAATACCAGGTGTTGCGAGACGCGTCGATATCCATCATCCGCGAAATCGGCGTCGATACCGGCGGATCCAACATCCAGTTCGCGGTCAACCCGAAAGACGGCGAGTTTATCGTTATCGAAATGAACCCGCGCGTCTCGCGCAGTTCCGCCCTCGCCTCGAAAGCTACGGGGTTTCCCATTGCCAAAATAGCAGCTAAACTGGCGATTGGATACAGTCTGGACGAAATTCCGAACGACATCACGCAGAAAACGCCTGCGTCCTTCGAGCCAACCATCGATTATTGCGTTACAAAAATTCCGCGCTGGGCCTTCGAGAAATTTCCCGGCTCCGATGATCTGCTTACGGTTCAGATGAAAAGCGTGGGCGAGACGATGAGTATCGGGCGCACGTTTAAGGAATCCCTGCAAAAGGGGATTCGCGGACTCGAAACGGGAGGCGCCGGGCTGGGCGCGGGCGGCAAGGACTCGCCTCTGACGGATGACCCGGCCGGCGACGGGGAAAGGCAAGCCCTGCTGCAATCCGTGCGCAAGCCCACGCCAGGTAGATTGACCACATTGGCGCAGGCCCTTCGCGCGGGAGTCACCGTGGAGCAGTTGCACGACGCTACGGCGATTGACCCGTGGTTCCTGCGCAACATGCGCGAGATCGTGCAGGAGGAGGAGGCTCTGCGTTCCGCCGACATGAACGATCCAACCGTCATGCGCCGGGCCAAGAAGATGGGGTTCTCGGACGACCAGCTCGCACATCTCTGGGGCATGGAATCCATGGACGTGCGCGAACTCCGGCTAAAGCTAGGCGTGGCGCCCACGTACAAACTCGTTGACACCTGCGCGGCGGAATTCGAGGCCTTCACGCCCTATTACTACTCGACCTATGGCGACGAGGACGAGGTGCGCGACACGGACAGAGACAAGATTATGATCCTCGGCGGCGGCCCCAACCGCATCGGCCAGGGCATCGAATTCGATTACTGCTGCGTCCACGCCGCCTTCGCCCTAAAAGAAGACGGGTACGAGACCATCATGGTCAACAGCAACCCCGAAACCGTTTCGACCGACTACGACACGTCGGACCGCTTATATTTCGAACCTGTCACGCTCGAAGACGTGTTGAACATCGTAGACCGCGAGAAGCCCAAAGGGGTCATCGTCCAATTCGGTGGACAGACGCCCCTCAATCTCGCCGAGGCCCTTGAAGCCGCGGGCGTGCCGGTCATCGGCACCTCGCCAGACAGCATCGCGCGGGCGGAAGACCGCAAGCGTTTCCGCGAGTTGGTCGAGAAGCTGAGCCTGCTCCAGCCCGCAAATGAAACCGCGACTTCGGTGGACGAGGCCGTCTCTATCGCCGAACGCATCGGCTACCCCGTCGTGGTGCGGCCCTCGTTCGTGCTGGGCGGACGCGCGATGGAAATCGTCTACGACCGCGAATCTCTCGAACGCTATATGATGTACGCGGTGGAAGCCTCCCCCGAGCGCCCGATCCTGGTAGACAAGTTCCTCGAGGCCGCGGTGGAATTCGATGTCGATGCTCTCTGCGATGGCCAGGATGTCATCGTGGCCGGAATCATGCAGCACATCGAAGAAGCGGGTATACATTCGGGCGACAGCGCCTGCATCCTTCCGCCTTACGACATGGACGCCGATATCGTCGAGGGGATGAAGGCGCAAACGCGCGCCCTGGCGCTCGAACTGGGCGTGGTCGGCTTGATGAACATCCAATTTGCGGTCAAAGGGCAAGATATCTACCTAATCGAAGTGAATCCGCGCGCGTCGCGCACCGTCCCCTTTGTCAGTAAAGCCATTGGCATCCCCTTGGCGAAGATCGCCGCCCGTGTCATGGCCGGAAAAAACCTTAAAGAGCTTGGCATCGTCGGCGACCCCGAACCGAAATACGTCTCGGCGAAGGAAGTGGTCCTCCCATTCATCAAATTCCCCGGCGTCGACATCTTACTCGGCCCCGAAATGCGGAGCACCGGAGAGGTCATGGGAATTGCCACAAGCATGGGCGCTGCGTTCGCCAAGAGCCAACTGGCCGCGGGAAATTCCATGCCTTCGGAGGGCACCGTCTTCCTCAGCCTGAACGACCATGACAAGCAATCGATGGGAGCCATGGGCCAGGATCTCGTGAACCTCGGATTCAAACTCATAGCCACACGGGGAACCGCCGAATACCTTAAAGATCAGGGCGTCGAAGTAAAAACGGTCTTCAAGGTGAACGAAGGCAATCCCAACATCGTCGACCGCATCGTCAACGGCGACGTACACTGGATCATCAACACGCCACTCGGCGCGAAGTCGATGTACGACGAGCGGGCCATCCGCCGGACCGCCCTGGAATGCGGACTGCCTACAATGACCACCCTCGCGGCCGCGAAGGCCGGCATCGAGGCGGTCGGGGCCATGAGATCGGAAAGCCTGGATGTAAAGACGCTACAGGAGCACCATGAGGGGTTGAAGGGGTAGCGCATCTAAAACACGTGCGATTCAATAGGAACCACGAATGAACACAAAGACACACGAATAACTAATATTAGTGCCCATTAGTGTTCATTCGTGGTTCAAATATTCGGAGAAATATCCATGTCGCTCATTGAAGGAAAAGTTCTTGTCGCCCAAGGCGGCGGGCCTACGGCCGTTATCAACCAGAGTTTTGTGGGGGTCGTTCTGGAATCCCGTAAGTTCTCGCAGGTGACCCGTGTCTATGGGGCGCTTCATGGGGTGAGGGGGGTTGTCGAAGAGGATCTCATCGATCTCACGGAGGCCACGACGCGCAACCTGAACGCCGTCGCCGAGACCCCGTCCTCCGGCCTCCTCACGACGCGCGACAAACCGGACGCAGCCTATTGCCGGAAAATATTCGAAGTCTGCAAGGCGCATGACGTCCGTTACTTCTTCTACGTCGGCGGAAACGACAGCGCCGACACCTGCCGCATCGTTAACGAAGAGGCCTCGAAGGCGGGCTACGAACTGCGGGTGATCCACGTCCCCAAGACCATCGACAACGACCTCAAGGTAACCGATCACTGCCCCGGCTACGGATCGGCCGCGAAGTATGTTGCCCAGGCCTTCGCGGGCGTGAACCTCGACAACCGCGCGCTGCCCGGCGTATACATCGGAGTCGTCATGGGGCGACATGCCGGCTTTCTGACGGCGGCCGCGGCCCTTGCTCGAAAATATCCGGACGACGGCCCCCATCTGATCTACTTGCCCGAGCGCCCTTTCAGCAAGAAACGATTCATCGCCGACGTGAAGAAGGCCTACGCCAAACACGGCCGCTGCATGGTTGCGGTATCCGAAGGCATCGCTGACTCGAGAGGCCGCGCTATCGCGGAGCAATTCTCTGGTGGCGAAAGGGACTCCCATGGAAACGTCCAGCTCTCGGGCACGGGCGCCCTCGGCGACCACTTGGCCTCTTGGATCAGAAACGGCACCAACATCACGCGAGTCCGCGCGGACACGCTAGGCTACATCCAGCGAAGCTTTCTTGGTTGCGTCAGCGAGGTCGACCAGGCCGAAGCCAGGGAAGTAGGCGAAAAAGCGGCCCAGTTCGCCATCTGGCACAACTCGGACGGAAGCGTCGCCATAAAACGCATAGGCGATTACGCCGTCGAATATTTCTTGACGCCTCTCTCCTCCGTCGCGCGCCACGCCACCGAGATGCCCAACAAGTTCATTAACAAAGAGGGCAACGACGTCACCGAAGCCTTCCTCCGCTACGCCCGGCCTCTGACCGGTTCGTTGCCCAACGTAGCCCGCATCTCGGCGCCGTCCGTCAAGAAAATCTTGAGTAAGAAGTAACTTCGGATAATAGGGGGATTGGTGGCCCGTCTTGGTTCAAGTGACTGCGCGAGGGCCGCCAGCCTGACTCCCCGCCCTCTCAGAGAGGGGCTGTGAGAGGGTTCCGCCTCCACGAATTCCAGAGGATCTTGCGATCAGAGAAGGAGATGCCGACCCGATCGCGTATGAATGTGTTGTTGGGTTCCTCCCATGGTCTGCCGCTGGCGGAATCGAAAATTGACAGGACATCTCGTACGTGAGAAACTTTAGGTTATGGGAGGGTGGCTTGGCTCGCCCCCTACTGGCTGTCGGCGGATTCGCCAAGAGGAGACCCTATGACGGCAGGGCTGTGTGTCGCATTGTGCAATCTCCCCAGGGCGTTCTGGAGGGCGGGTGGCGCCGCCTTGCGCGCCCGTTTCCTCTCTGCCATCGCGATATGTCTCGTTTCGCCCCTATTCGGTGGAGCCCTGGCTCAGGAGCCGTCCGCTGAGGATGGCGAGCCCCCTGAGCATTATGAATCGCTTTGGGAACGGGGCGAGTACGCTCGGGCACTTGAGCGGCTGCAAGAGAAGATCGAATCTGCCGAGGGCTATTTGTCCACTTCGCTGCACTTGCACCGAGCCTTGGTCAAGCTCCTGTTTGAGACGGGCAGGCTGGACGAGGCCATCGAGAAGATGGAATGGGTGTGCCAGCGGCATTCTGAACCGGCGAACAACTTGGAGCTCGCCCTCCTCTATCAATATGTGGGACGGACGGCGGATTTCGAGCGGCAGTTGCGGTTGGCGGAGAAATCCAGCGAACGCAGGACATGGCTATACTCTCGCCGAGATGAAAACAACGTTGCTCTGGGCCGGATCTACGAATTGATGGGGCTCAACCCTAAGGTCGTCTTGGCCCGCATTTATGATCGAGTGAATTCCCGGTCCGCGATTGCCCACCTGGCCGCGGGCAACTTGGCCTATCGGAAGGGCAGTTACGATGTGGCGGCGAGACGCTATGAGGAGGCCCTTGACACCGACCCCCATGGCCTCGAGTTGCAGGAAGTGCTGGCGGGGCTGGCGGAGTGTTATTGGAAGTCCCGTGACGACCGGCTGTATGTCACGTTGCAGCGCATCTTGGATTTGAATCCGAACAATCCGCGGGCGAAGGCCATCGAGGTGGAGTTGCTGCTCGACCGGGCCAAAGGCGGGGAAGCGCTTAAGGTCATCGAGGAAGCCCTTGCGGTCAACCCGAAGAGTTTGCGGTTTCTCGCTCTCGAATCGGCCGCCTATTTCATTGAGGCGGACGCGGAGGGTATGGACCGCACGCGGGCTGAGGGCCTGACCGTCAATAAGGTATCGAGCGAGATCCTGCGGACGACGGGCCGGATCGCGTCACGGCAGTACCGTTTCGCCGAGGGCGCGGCCTTTCAAAAGGCGGCGCTGGAAGTAAACCCGAAGGACCACGAAGCACGGGCCTACTTTACCCTGGATTTGCTTCGCCTCGGCGAGGAGGTCGAGGGTCGCGCCGAGTTGGAACAGGCCTTCGAGGAAGATCCGTACAACGTTCAGTTGTTCAACCTCATCAACTTAATGGATACGTTGGCGACTTTCACGACAATCGAGCGGGGCGCTTTCGTATTGCGCTTGCCCGCGCACGAAGCGGACTTGGTGGCGGAGGACTCCCTCGATCTTTTGGACCAGGCGATCGAGATTTTCGAGCGCAAGTATGCGACCGAACTGGCGAAACCCGTCTTGATTGAGATGTTCGACAACCATGACGATTTCATGGTGCGTTCGGTCGGACTGCCTGGAAGCGCGGGGCACCTGGGCATCTGCTTCGGCCGGTTAGTCACTATGGATTCGCCGTCGGCGCGGCCCCGCGGTTCGTGGAACTGGCGCTCGGTCCTGTGGCACGAGTTTATGCATGTCATCACGCTGCAAAAGACGAAGAATCTCATGCCGCGCTGGCTGTCCGAGGGTATCTCGGTTTACGAGGAACACGTATACTCGCCGGCGTGGCGCTCGAAGTTGGACCCGGATTTCCGCGTCGTTCTCGCCATGGATGGGTTTCCGCGCGTACGCGACTTGACCGGTTTCTTCTTGGAGCCCAAGTCGCCCAATCACCTGATGTTCGGCTATTTCGCCGCGGGCGAGTTTGTCGAATACTACACGGCCGCGTTTGGTATCGCGGCCCTGAACGCCGCGCTCGATTCTATCGGGGAGGGCGCGGAGGCGGAAACGGCTCTCGCCAAGGCAAGTGGCGAGCCGTTGAGCACGCTTGACACCGGTTTCCGGAAGCATCTGGTCGAACGGGTCAAGCCCTTCGACAACCTTCCACAGGTAGAACTTCCTCAAGGCCATCTCGCCGCCGGGCCGGGCTTGATTGAAAATCTCATGGATAGCATTTGGGGAGCGAGCACGCCGGAAGACGCGCCTTTCGCGACGGCCATGCGCAAAGGCACCAAGGCCTTCGGGGCGGAAAACTGGGAGGCGGCGGAAGTCGCGCTCAAAGAGGCGCAAGAACTCTTCCCGGACCTGGAAGGCAGCGAGTCGCCGCTCGGAATGTTGGCGGAGTTGTATCGCCGCACGAATCGCCCTGACGAGTTGAAGGACACGTTGCTCCGGATCTTTGAGGCGTCGCCGGCGGAACTGGCCGCTCCCGTGGAACTGATCGCGATCTTGACCGAAGACGGCGAATGGAGCGAAGTGGCGCGCGTTGCCGATTGGGCGCTGGGAATCGACCCTTACGAGATAGAGTTCCATAAAGCGTTCATCGAAGGGCTGCTCAATTCGGCGCGCGAAGAGGAGGCCTTGAGTTCGCTCAATGCGCTCGCCGCTCTCGACAGCGCCCACGCCGTCGACCACCGGCTTCGCCGCGCGCGGATATACCGTGACATGGGCGAAACCGTTCCCGCGCGGAAGGAAGTTGTCAAAGTGCTCGAAGAGGTGCCCCACTTTTGGGACGCGCAGAACTTGTTGCTGGAACTCGTCGATGGCGTGGCTCTGGGCGAGGAACACGGCGAGTCCTCCGAGCGCGAACCGAACGAAACCGGTGGCGCGCCGTGAACCGCCCGTTCCATATCTATCGCCTGCTTGGCGCCGCCACGGCCTTAACGGGCGCGATTCTGCTTCTAGTGTCTACCATGGCGGACGCGCAGCGGCGCGGCGGATGGAGAGGCTTCGCGCCGAGATTCGGCGGGCAGCGGTATGAGTACCGCCTGCCCGAGCGCGACATTTTTCCCAACGGCGCTTTCACCTTCGCGCGGGTCCGCTATTCCAGCTATGGCGGTTACGGGCGCAGCGGCGCCGGATGGGATACGGATTACCCGGCATCCGATCTCAACTTTCCGCTGCGCTTGGAGCAACTCACAACCATCCAGATCGATCACCAGGAGAACGGCGATGCCAAGCATGTCATTGTCGATCTTACGGACGAAACCCTTTTCGATTATCCATTCCTTTACATGCTCGAAGTCGGCAGCCTCATATTCTCGGAAGAGGAAGTTAAGGCGTTGCGATCCTATCTCCTTCGCGGCGGGTTCCTCATGGTCGATGACTTCTGGGGCGAATCGGAATGGTTGAACTGGCAAGCCCAGATTAACCGAGTCCTCGATCCTATCGAATTCGAGATGGAGGATCTGAAGCTCGATCACCCGATATTCAACATCGTGTTCAAGCTGGAGGAGTATCCCCAGGTGCCGAACATCTACTATTGGCTCGATACGGGTGGACGCACCAGCGAGCGCTACGATTCTCAAGTGCCCCATTACCGTGGAATTCACGATAAAACCGGCCGGCTCATGGTCCTTATGTGCCACAATACGGACTTGGGCGATGGCTGGGAACGGGAAGGGGAAAGCCGGGCCTATTTCAAGGCGATCTCGGTCCCGAAAGCGTATCCTATGGGCATCAACATAGTCGTGTACGCGATGACGCATTAGCGCCGCGCGTTTGGAACCGGCACTGCGCGTGGCTGCAACTGAAAGAAAGAAGGCCCCTATTGGAAGCGAATGCTCATTCCGACGAAACAACGGCTGCGGCCGCAAAGCCGCCCGTTCAAGATGAAACCGTCTTCGAGAAGGAGGCCCTCGAGCGCCTGAAGGCCGGCCGCGACAAAATGCTCGGCGAGATTCGCCGCGTCATCGTCGGGCAGGAACAGGTCGTCGACGAACTGATGGTCGTTCTCTTCTCGGGCAACCATTGTTTGATCACGGGCGCGCCCGGCCTAGCGAAGACGCTGCTCATTCGCACGATCGCGCAAATTCTCGACCTGAGGTTCAAGCGCATTCAATTTACGCCGGACCTGATGCCGTCGGATATTACTGGGACGGAGATTATCGACGAGGACCGCGCAACGGGCCACCGCGAATTGCGCTTCATTGAGGGTCCAGTATTCACGAATATCTTGCTGGCGGACGAGATCAACCGGACCCCGCCGAAAACGCAGGCGGCGCTCCTTGAGGCGATGGAGGAACGGCAGATTACGGTGGCCGGCAATGTGCGGGAACTGGAGAAGCCCTTTTTCGTGCTGGCGACTCAGAACCCGATCGAGCTAGAGGGCACTTACCCGCTGCCCGAGGCGCAGCTGGACCGCTTTATGTTTAATATTCGAATCGACTATCTGAACGAAGCGGATGAGTTGACCGTGGCCACGACGACGACCTCGACGCACACCGAGGAACCGCAGAACGTGTTCTCCGGTGAAGATATGACGAACTTCGCCCGCCTCGTGCGCATGGTTCCCATCGCCGAGCCCGTGGCCCGCTACGCCGTCAATCTGGCCCAGGCCAGCCGCCCGGACCACCCCGATGCGCACGGGTTTGTGAAGGATTGGGTGAGTTGGGGCGCGGGTACGCGCGGCTCGCAGAACTTGATCCTGGGCGCGAAGGCCAGGGTGCTGCTGCAAGGGCGCTACCATGTGTCGGTTGGTGATATACAGGCGGTAGCGAGGCCCGTGCTCCGGCATCGCATTTTGACGAATTTTCGGGCGGAGGCCGATCATGTAAGCGTCGAGGATATTATCCAGAAACTGTTGGAAGCTGTGCCTCAACCGCAATCGGGCCTCTAAGCCGCTGCATCAACGCAAGGTAGTTCATGGCACCTACGCTGAGCTCCATAGATCCCGCGCAGCTCGCGAAGATCGTCGATCTTCAACTTCTGGCGCGAACGGTCGTCGAGGGCATGTTGTCCGGCCTGCACCGCAGCCCGCATTCCGGCTCGTCCATCGAATTCGCCCAATACCGCCCCTACGCGCAGGGTGACGACCCGCGATTCATCGACTGGAACCTGTACGGCCGCACGGACCGGCTTCACATCAAGCAATTCCAGGAGGAGACGAATCTGCGCTGTACGCTTATCCTCGACTGCAGCGCCTCGATGGGTTACGGATCGGGTGGCCTGACCAAGTTTCAGTACGCGCGCATGCTCACGGCCTGCATGGCGATGATCCTGCACAAGCAGCGCGATGCGGTCGGCTTTATCGCGCATCACGAAGAGTTGCTCGACTACGTGCCGCCCCGCACGGTGCCCCATCACCTTAACCGCATCCTCGTTGACTTGGACAATCTCGAGCCGGCAGGGCAAACCGACGCCGCGGGCGCGCTGCATTATCTGGGCGACGTGTTGCAGCCGCGCGGAATGGTGGTTCTCATCTCGGACCTACTGCATCCTGTCGAAGAAACGATCGACCATCTCAAATCCCTGCGCGCGCGCCGCCACGATGTAGTCGTGATGCAAATCAGCGACCCGGCCGAGCAAACGTTCCCCTTCGATAAAACAACGACGTTCGTTGACATGGAAAGCGGAAACGAGCAGTATGCCGTGCCGGACCTGGTCCGCGAGCAATACCTAGCGAATCGCGAGAGCCACTTCGCGCTTCTGCGAAAGGAATGCCTCGCTACGGAAATCGATCTCGCCGAGTTCACCACGGACGAGTCCCTCGACCATGCGCTCTACTTCTTCCTGCGGCATCGTTCGCACGCGCTGATGACGACCAGCCTGAAACGGCGGCGCGGTCCGGTCGCGGGGTCGCTCTAATGGGACTGTCCTTTCTCGCCCCGCTGTTTTTCGGCGGCATCGCCCTGCTCGCCGCGCCGTTCCTGATTCACCAGATCCGGCGACCTGAGCGCGATCCGCTCGCCTTCAGCAGCATCCTGTTCATCCCTAACATTCCGAAGGAAGTTATCGAACGCAGGCGCCTGCAGCACATCCTCCTGATGCTGCTCCGCATGCTCTTGTTCTTGCTGCTTGCCCTCGCCTTTACACGTCCGTATTGGGAGGACCCCGCGGCCTTCGACGCCGACGACGGCCCCGGCCGGCACCTCCTCCTTGTGGATGCATCGTACAGCATGGGCGCGGGCGGCGCGTTCGACGAAGCGAAGGCTAAAGCCCTGGCGACCCTCGGCGATATTCCAGAGGAGGAACCCGTGGGCGTCGTGGTCTTTGGCCGTTCGCACACGACGGCCGCTCCAATCGCCTCCGATTCCGATCCACAGGCCGGGTCGCACGAGCGCGCGCGCCTCGCCATCGAAAGCGCGGAGTTGACCGACGAGGACACGGCCTACCTGCCGGCCATGCAACACGCGCAGGCGCTCCTGACGGGTGGGCTCGATGAAGAAGCGGAGGCCTCGACGCGCATGTTCTTGCATGTTATCTCCGATTTCCAGAAAAACGGCATGTCCGACCGGTACACTGGATGGAAGCTTTCGCCCGGCATTCAGTTGAAGGCGGTTCAGGTCGAACACGGCGGCGCGATGAACTACGCGCTCACCGATGTGGGCCTCAAGAAGACGCAGGACCGCGGGCTGCGGATTCTTGGCAAAGTGAAGAACTGGTCCGAAGACGACGCGGACGAGCTGGAAATCAAGCTGTTTATGGGCGGCGCGGAACAGGCGTCGAACGTCTTGGATGTAAAGGGCGGCAACGCCTCGCAAACTTCGTTTACATTCGATGTAACAACGGACGAGCCCTTGGAAGGCCATCTGGCCCTCACGGGCGATGGCGTGGCCCCGGACAATGTGCGCTATTTCACGTGGAATCCGCCGCGCAAGCGGAACGTGTTGATTCTCGCCGACGAGAAACCCGGTCTGCTTTATCCTTCGGCCATGTTCATGAGCCGCGCGCTGCCTCAGCGAATAGACATTCCCTGGGTGGCCAGCGTGGCGGCGCAATCCGAACTGGAGGACGCTCTCGACAATCCAGCGCGGCGGCCCTCCGTGATTATTGCGAGCGATTTCAATGGGCTGCGCCGGGAAACCGCGGCGCGCTTGATAGAATTCACATCGAATGGTGGGCAACTCCTCCTGACCCTCGACGAAGGAATGGACTACGGTCTGCTGAACGAACTCCTTCTCTCGCCCATCGGCACTCCGGCCACGGGGCTTCGCTACGGCAACCTGCGCGAGTCGCGGTACAATGTCATCGCGTGGCTTGACTTTGAGCACGAAATATTTGTGCCGTTCGCTGGGGCGCGGTTCAACGATTTTTCCTCGCTGCGATTTCACAACCATTACGCCATTGAAATCGCCGCGGACAACGACCAACTCCGTGTCCTCGCCCGATTCGATGACGACTCCCCCGCTATCGTCGAGGCGCGCGTCGGCGAAGGGCGCGTGGTTGTCTGGCCCTTTGCCGTGCTCTTGGATTGGACCAACCTTCCGAAAACTCCGCGTTTCGTGCCGATACTCCACCAGACGCTCAGGTATCTGAGTGGATTCCAGGAGGCCGAAGTGACGTGGGATGTAGCCCAACGCATTGGGGCCGACTCGGTCGTGTTCGACGAACAGGGGATTACGGTTGTTTCCGCGCCCGGCTTCGCCGAGCCGGTGGAAGTAACCGAGGCGGATCTCGGCGTGGACGCGAGTCTTTTCCTCCGTCACGCGGGCTTCTTCCGTACGCGCACGCCGGCGGAAGACGCCTGGCGACAGGTGGATGCCGTGAATGTGGTTTCCAGCGAAGGCGACCCCGCCCTGGTATCCATCGCCGAATTTGAATTAAAACTGTCCTCTGCGCCGTTGGCTATAGATGATGTCAATACGCTGGCAAGCGGACCCGCAAGCGATTCCATCGTCAGAACGGAATACGGCAGGTATTTTTTGATTTTCTTGGTTTTATTACTTCTTCTTGAGAGTTGGTATATGTCCGTCTTGAAGGCGTAAAATTCTAGCAAGGTTATCTCATTGTGTTTCGTAACGAGACGGAGGAGAAGGTTGCTACGGGGTGAGAGTACCGAATCCGGTTGAATTGGAACCGACTTTGCCTGTTGACGGATTTACTGTAAGCGAGGAGCAGATCCATGCGTAAAGGATCCACAAGACTGCATCCAGAACTCGGGCTGCGCATCCAGGAAGTGGCTCGCCAATGCCGGCGGAATCGCGCACTGAGATGTTGGGCGCGCTTTGGCCTGGCTACGCTCGGGCTAACTTGCCTGTTCACGCTCGTTCTCGCGTTCACGCCATCGGACTCAAATGCGGGCAGATACCTCCTTGCTGCCTTTTCTCTGTGCGAAGTGGTGGCGGCATGGCGCTGGCTGTTGGCCCCGTTGCGTTCACCCATCACGATAGAGCAGGTAGCCCTGCTCATCGACGAACGCCACCCGGAATTGGAGAACCGCATCGTCAGCGCGGTGGAGTTTGGCGCGGGCGGACATGAAGACGATTCGGTTTGGATCATTCGACAGTTCATCGAAGAGACCACCCCCCTCGTCCGCGAGACGTCGTTCGCGGATGTTCTCGATATGACGCCCGTGTTTACGTCTGGAGCGGTGGCAACCGTGTTGCTGGCCTTGTCGGCGGGCATCGTGGTTTTGTTTAGCAGCTTCTGGGTGCCTGCCGTCGGCATCATCCCTTCGGAGTTGGCGCGGCGCTCGACGCTGCCTTTCACGGTCGAGCCGGGAAACGCCCGCGTCCGCCGCGGCGACAACCAGATGGTGTGGGTTCGCTCGGACAAACTGAATAACAAGGTCCGCCTTCGTTGGCGCGTCGGCGACGGGGACTGGCAGGTCAGCGAAATGGAGCGCAGTCCGTCGGAAAACGTCTATATGCACCTCTTCTCCGATGTACAGGCCGATATCGAATACGACGTGCAATTCGGCCGAAAACGTTCGGCCACCTTCGAGCTGACTGCGTGGACGCCCCCCGAAGTCACGTCTATCGACGTGTTGTACACGTTTCCCGAATACCTGGAGCGGCCGCCCCGGGAGGTGCCCAACAGCGGGAACGTGTCGGCCATTGAGGGCAGCCGGGTCGACATGTCTTTTTGGGTGAACAAGAAACTCGCGGGCGCGGAAATGGTGCTCGCCAGCGGGACTCGAGTTCCCCTGGAAGAAAGCTCGGACGCCCTTTGGACCACGTCCTTCGAGGTGACGAGAAGCGATAAGTACTATGTAGAGCTGATCGATTTGCAGCAAGAGCCCAGCGAGTACAATGCGCGTTACGCGATCGCCGTCGACCGCGACCGCCCTCCGGAAATCCGAATTCAGTTTCCCCGCGGCGACAGCGAAGTGACCATGCTCGAAGAGATCCCTTTTGAATTCAGGGTGACCGACGATTACGGCTTCAAGGAATTCGGACTGCTGTACGAAGTCGCGGACCGCGAGCCCGTGCGCCTCGCGTTGAATGAATCGGACGCCATGATCGGCGACGCCAAAGGCCAACACGAAATCGAACTCGAAACCCTCGACCTAGAGGTGGGCGATTTCGTTACCTGGACCGTCTGGGCGAAGGACGCTAAACCTGATCGCGGTGAATTCGAGCTGCTCGGCGATCCCTTCTTCTTGGAAATCCGCCCCTTCCGCATGAAGTACGAAGAAACGATGTCCGACGGCGACGGCGACGGCGGTGGCGACGGCGGCGGCCAGAGTGAGCCACAGGAATCGGACACCCAAAAACAGATTATCATCGCCACATGGAACTTGCGCGGCCAGGCCCCTTTCATCGAGCCGGAGGTCTTCAACGAACGGCGCGACATTATTATCGAAACGCAAGAACTGTTCCGGAACAAACTGTCGGGCAGCGGCGGATTGATGGCCAACCCCACCCCCGAGGCCATCCGTCTCGGCAAGACAATGGACGACGCGGTCCAGATTTTAGGACGCGCGGAAATGCCGGAGCCGGAAGCTGCGCTTTCCGAAGCCCTGGTGAAGCAAAATGGAGCGTATCGGCAGATCCTGAAAATGCAGCCGGACTTCGCTGAGGTGCAACGGCGAGAGCCTGGAGAGCAGCAGGGAGGCGGCGGGGGCAGCGATCAGCGCCAAGATATTTCGGCGCTTGAGCTGTCTCGGAACAAGAATTTCTACGAGGAAGAAAACCTGGTCGAGCAAGAGCAGCAGGAGCAGGCGGCAAACGAATTCCTTGAGAAGATCGGGGAACTCGCGCAACGTCAGGATCTCATCAACGAGGAGATCGCGCGCCTCATCTCTGAACTCCAAAACGCTCAGACGGAGGAGGAAAAGGAAGAGGTCAGCCGCAAGCTGGAACGGTTGGAGGAAGATCTGCAAAAGAATCTCGACCGCTTGGACGAGGTGAGGCAAGACCTGGCTACCGAGGGCCTGAGCGCGGAACAGACGCGTCAGGCGCGCGAGGGCTTGGAGGAAGCGCGGGAGCAGATGAACCGTTCGCTCAATGAATTGCAGAACCAACGCTTTCAACAGGCGCAAGCGGCCGGAAATCGCGCTACCCAGCCCCTGGATGAAATCCGGGACCAGCTGCAGCAATTCGGACGCGATGCGGCGGCAGAGCGTATGAAGGACATCGTCGAGCGGATGCAGGAATTGCAGGACGCTCAGGATAGCATCGCCCAACAAGCGGAGGAATTCAGGGAGGAGCACAATTCTCCCTCCTTCGATGTTGGCGAAGATCTGGACGAGCGCAAACAGGAACTTATGGAACGAAAGGAACAACTCGCGGAAGATTTTGGCGAGATGATGAACGATGCGGGCGAATTGGCGGAGCGCGGCCGTCAAACGCAGGAGCTGATGACAAACCAACTCAACGATTGGCTCCGCGAGACGAGCCGCGCGGGAATCTTTGAGGACATCCTCGAAACAGTGCCTTATATCGATTTCGAAGCGTGGGATACAGCGGTCGACGAAGAAGCGAAGATCGGCCAGAAGCTCGACCATGCTGCGGAGAGGCTCCACGAAGTCGCGTTATCTGTCGTCGAGAGTGAGTTGGAAGGGATGCAGCTCGCCCTCGAAGCGATCGAAAGCGTAATGGCTCAGGAGCAGGGGCAAGAAGGTCAGCAGGGTCAACAGGGACAAGAAGGTCAACTAGGCCAGCAGGGTCAACAGGGACAAGAAGGTCAACTAGGCCAGCAGGGTCAACAGGGTCAACAGGGTCAACAGGGTCAACAGGGTCAACAGGGTCAAC
>CAYNZS010000005.1:0-16389 GCA_964401695.1 uncultured Nitrospirales bacterium | reverse complement strand
CAGGGTCAACAGGGTCAACAGGGTCAACAGGGTCAACAGGGTCAACAGGGTCAACAGGGACAACAGGGACAACAGGGGCAACAGGGGCAACAGGGGCAACAGGGGCAGCGAGCGCAGAGGGGCGGGGGCAGCAATTGGGGTGGTGGCGGCGGCCTTACCAACCGATTCGGCGACTATACGGGGGGCGCCTGGTGGAATGGCGGATCTCTCCTGGATCTCAATATGGACAATTTTATTCAGTACGGTTATCGAGAATGGTTAGAGCAACTGCGGAACGCCGAGTCCCTTCTCCCTGTGGACAGCGACTACCGGGCCCAGATCGGGCGTGTGCGCGAGCAGATAGAAAACATGCGCCGGCAATACCTGGATCGGGATATGACACCGAAGTTCGACTTCTTCGTCGATGCGGTGCAGGAACCGTTGGCGGAAACGGCGGATCAATTGCAGCGCGACATCCAGAAGCTCCTCGACGAACAGGAATTTATCATGGCTGACGAAGGCGACATCCCCGAACGCTTCAAGGTCTGGGTCGCCGACTACTTTACCAGCTTGGCCGAATCTGAAGGAACCCGCTAGACGTGCTCGAACGACTTACCGAGTGGCTCGCGGGAAGCGGGGCCGATGATCTAACCCCCACTCGTTTTGGATTTAACGCGCCGTTGCCATGGTTCGCCTGCTTGCTGCTAATCGCGGCGGCGGGCGTTGGCATGGCGGTGTATTATTGGCGACGGCTGGATGGACTGGAAAAGCGGCTTCGTGTCTTCCTCGTCTGCCTTCGTGTCGCCGTCATCGTCCTCGTGCTGTTCATCGCGCTCGATCCTTCCGTTGTCGCGGAGCGTTTCCGTCCGGGCGAACAGTTTGTGCTGCTCCTGTTCGACGACTCGCAAAGCATGAAGATCGAAGGACAAAGTGGGCAGTCACGCGGCGAGCGCCTCCTCGAATCGTACGGGGCGGTTTCGGCTGAGTTCGAGGGCTCCCTGCGGCGCAAACACCAAGTCGCCCGATACCGCCTGGGGGCCGGCATCGAACCGCTGCAATCGATGAGTAAGCTGGAATTCGATCAGAGGGAGAGCGATCTTACCGGCGGTGTGGCCCAGGCTTTCGCCGATATGGAAGGGGCTCATGTGTCTGCCATCATCGCGTTCAGCGACGGCGTCTACCAGACCTCGAACGATTTCGTGGCCATCGAGGACGTGCCCGACTCCGCGCCCGTATTCACCGTGGGCGTCGATTCGGAATCGAACTGGCGCGACATCGAGTTGGGGCGCATATCGGTAAGCCGAACCGACTTCGATAAGAGCCCCGTCGTGCTCGATGTCGATATTCACTCGACCGGCCTGGCAGGCCGGGAAGCCTTGGTCGAAGCGGCAGTCAATGGCGCGCGCGTGGTCAAGTCGGAACGCATCACGATCTCGGAAGACGATCAGGACCAGCAGGTGCGTCTCGAATTTATCCCTGACCGTCCGGGCTGGCTGGAATACGAGGCGCGGGTGAGCCTTATCGAGGTGGCCGCGCCGGTCGAAACGCCGGAGGTAGCGATACCCGAAGACCGGATCAAGGAAAATAACGCGCGGCGTTTTGTCGTGGACAACCGGGATAAGGAGTATCAGATCCTCTACGTGTCCGGGCGCCCGAACTGGGAGAACAAGTTTGTTCGCAATGCATTGGAAGAGGACAAGCAACTCAAGATGACGACGCTGATTTGCATTTCCACAGCGGCCAGGAAATTCGAGTTTCGCGGGCGCGAGACATCCGTCGTGAATCCGCTCTTTGAAGGATTTAGCGAGGACGTCGATTCGCCGCGGTATGACGAAGCGCAATTCGTCAGCATCGGGGAGAACGCGGCGGAACTGAAATCGGGTTACCCGATCACCGTCGAAGAACTGTTCGAGTACGATCTCATTATCTGGGGCGATATCGAAAAAGCCTATTTCAACAACACGCAGATGGAGGTAACCCGCGACTACGTCGAGAAGCGCGGCGGCAACCTCCTTATCCTGGGCGGCCCCAAGTCTTTCACCAACGGCGAGTACTCGGGCACCCTTCTGGAGGGCATGCTGCCCGTCGTCTTGTACGAGGCTTCGGACGATCCTTCCATTCGCGAGAAAAGACAATTCACTGCCTACCCAACTATCGAAGGACGGCTTGGGGGCTCGTGGTCGTTGGATGCGGACGAACTATCGGACACCCAACTTTGGCAAGAAATGCCTAGACTCTTCGGACTGGATCTGTTTCCGCTGCTTCGCCCCGGCGCAACGGTGCTGGCGGAGGCCCGCCTCGACGGCGCCGGAGAGGAAGCGCAGCCGCTTTTCGCGCTGCAACGCTACGGCGAGGGCAAATGCGCCATTCTCGCGACTAGCGACACCTGGCAATGGCAAATGCGCCTGGACACGGAGGACGATCGCCACGAGCGGCTTTGGCGGCAGGTGGTCCGGAATCTGGTTCACGATACGCCGGAGTCTACGTTCTTGCGCGGTAAGCAGGACGCCTACGCGCAGGGCGCGCCCGTCGATCTCGACTTTGTCATTTGCGATGAAACTTTCGACCGCCGGGAGGGCCTACGGACGAGCGTCACGCTCACCACCCCCAACAACCAAGAACTGGCGCTGTCTGTAGATGAGTCCATCCAAGAGGCCGGCCTCTACTCGAGCCGTTTCACGCCTGAAGAGACCGGGGTCTACAATCTCGTGCTCTCCTCGCTAAACGAGAAAGACGAAACGGTTGGCACACTCTCCGAAGCCTTTCTGGTCGAACCCGACCGGCGCGAATTTCAGATGGCCCAACACAATCCGGACTTCCTTCGCGAATTAGCCGAGTCGACGGGCGGCGAGCTCGTTCCGCTGGGCGAACTAGCGGCGTTGGCCCAACGGATTCCGCTGCCAGAGCGCGACGACGCCGACGAGCTCCTCCTCCACATTTGGCACCTCCCCGGTTTCTACGTCGCGCTGGTAATCATGCTGGCCTTGGAATGGTATCTACGCCGGAGGAGGGGCCGCGCATGAGCATGTCGTTCGGGATACGTTTCGGTTTCGCTTTCCTGGCCGCCGCGGCCGTAGTGTGTGGGCTTCCGCCGAGTCAGGCGAGAGCCGCGTCGCACCACCTGATCCTTTCGGGGAGCGGCGGCGAGGAGGCTTACCGGCAACTGTTCAGGGAGTGGAGCGCCCGTCTCGACAAGGCGCTCGCCGAGCAATTATCCATTCCCGCCGAAAACATCGCGCGGCTTGTGGAGCCTCTCGAAGGGGCGCTCGATTCTACAAAGTCCATCTCCCTGGAAACGATTCGCCTGGAGTTGGAGAACCTTTCAGAACGGATCGAGCCCGATGAGGATCTGTACGTATATCTCATCGGCCACGGCAGTCATTTCAAACGGGACACGAAGCTCCACATCCCCTCGCGTGACCTCACGGCGAAGAGCCTTGCGGAACAGCTCGATACTATTCGCGCGCGGCGCATCGTGCTGGTCGTCGCTACTTCCAGCGGCGCCGGGTTTATCAATGCCGTAAGCGGGCCTAACCGGATCATCGCCTCGGCGACGAAGGACATCAACGAAATCAATGCTACTGAGTTCATGGGGTTCTTCATCGAAGGTCTGGAGAGCGGCAGCGCCGACCGCAACCGGGACGAGCGCATCACCATTTTGGAGGCCGCCCATTATGCCGCGGAACTGACGGGGGCTTGGTTTGTGGGGGAAGGGCTCCTCGCTACGGAACACGCCATCTTGGACGACAATGGCGATGGCTTGGGCTCCAGGCTCCCCCTTGAAGGGCTCGATGAAGGCGGTACCGATTCTATCGATGATGGCGCGGACGGCCTCCTCGCGGCCACTACTTATCTGAAGGATCACACGTTCAGCCCCTCGGCCCCGCAAGAGTCGGTCGATACCTACCTGTCCACGCTCGACCGGATATTTGAGTTGAAACGCGAGAAGGACAGCATGGAATCGGACGCGTACTATGCGGAACTGGAGCGCCTCCTTCTCGTAGCCGCGAAGGCGAACCGCGACATCCGGCGCAGCCCCCCCGCTGAACAGGGCTCCCCCGCCGAGGGCGTCATCTGATCGGCAGGTTCGGACGGGATACCAATCGAAGCGCCACACTCTCAGGATAGTCTCGTTCGGAAGCGCGGCGCTTCTCTTGCACTAGCCCCGAAAAATGTCTTACCTTGCGCGCAACCCTAATCCACTCACGACAGGGACTTGAGTAACTATGGAAGCCTACATCCCCATCGCAGTAATCATCGTCTACCTCGTGGTCGTTACCGCTGTGGGCATGGCCCTGTCCGGCCGGACGAAAAGCTCGCGCGACTGGGCCGTCGCGGGTGGAGGGATGAGCATGGTGATGGTCGCCGTGGGCATCGCCGGAACGCGTATCGGGGGCGCGGGCACCTATGGGGTTGCTGGAAATGTCATGAAGGGCGGTCCCGGCGGGGGCATGTGGAATATGTGGTGGTATGCCATCAGCACTTTTCTCGCCATGGCGCTCGTGGGCTGCTTGTTCGCCGTTGCCTACCGCCGCTTGAAGCTCCAGACTGTCGGCGAAATCTTCGCGGTCCGTTTCGGCTCGACACGATGTCAAGCGCTGACCAGCCTGTGTGTGCAAACCGAGTATCTCATCGTAAACGTGATCGAGGCTTACGTAATCGGGATTATCCTCAGCGGCGTTACCGGATTGCCCATGTACATGACCGTCGGCATCGCGGCAGTCGTCCTGGTTAGCTACATTTCGCTCGGCGGCCTATGGGGATCGGTGGCCACGAACCTTATCCACTGCGCCACCATCCTCATTGGGCTGGGCCTGGTCGGTTATCTCGGTATTGGACATCTTGGCGGGTGGGAAGCGGTCACGGGGCGAATAGACACTCATTTCGCTGAAGGCGGCAAGGATAGCGCGGCCTGGTGGAGATTCACTGGGGCATCGGGATTCGCGGTATTTGGCCTAGTCTTCTCGACGGCTATTCACACGCCCGGCGCCTCGATATACACCAATTTCGCCACCTCAGCCCGGACGGAGAAAATGATCGTACCCGCCTTTCTCTTTGCCGGTATCATCGCCTCGCTTATGCCGCTGCTCGCGGGACTCGTGGGAATGGAAACACTCGCCGCGAAGGGCCTTGACCCGGGCCTCGCGGGCTACAGAAATCTCACGGCCCTTCCTACCGAAATCAACGTGTGGGTGGGCGGCATCGCGCTTGCCGCCATCTTGGCGGCGGTCATCTCGTCCGGCGGCCCCATCCTCCTCTCCAGCTCGACGATGTTTGTGCGCGACTGGCTTCCCTTCGCAAGGAACTATTCGTCCGCACAGAATCTTCGTGCTTACCGCGTCACTACGATTATCTATGGAGGGCTCGCCGCGGCGTTGGCCTATGTGTGGTCCATCGCCGATTCGCCCATCTCCATCCTGGACATTCTGCTTTTCGGATTCGCGGTAGTCGTGCCCCCCGCCATCGCGGTCGGATATGTCATCTACTACAGGAAGACGACCGAGGCCGGCGCCTATTGGGGCATGGTCACCGGCTACGCGGGCGGCGTTGTCTGGTATGGCGCCATTCGCTGGGCCGAATGGATCGACCACTCCGCCCCCGAGGGCACCTCGGCCATCACGCGCGCCACGCACCTCCTTTTCAAGGACTTCTTGGGTTCCGGTCAAGGATTGGACCCCTCTTACCTGACTACGATATTGCCCTTGATCGCGGTACCCCTGGTCTCGTCCATGACGACTTCGGACCGCAAGGGCGAAGAGAAGTTCTACGACATTCTCTCGGGCAAACGGGAAATGGAAACGTAGAGCGCGAAGGGCTTGTAGCAATTGGAAGCGATCACGATCCCCTTCTCGATACTTTGGTGGCTGTAGAAAGAACTAGGGTGTCGCCCGTCGATCCACTTGAACGTTCGAACCAATATTGAGAGAGCGATTCTTCGTGATCTTCGCGGCTTTCGTGGTGGGAAGACAGAGGCGGAAATGGTCGAGCCGCTGGCGAAATTATCGGTTCGAGAATTTTCTGGGGGCGAATGCGGTAGAATCTGTGTATACATCAATTCGATCCCTGGAGTACGCGCTATGACTACCCAACGGCCCCATCGTATTGCCCTCGCGGATTATGAAAAGCTCGAACACGATATGAAGTATGAGGACGTGTGCAAGTTGTTACACGGCGAGGGAACGCTTCTCTCTCACGAGACCGAACACCTTATTCCAGGCCTGAATATGAACCACATGGACTCCGACGTGTACGAATGGAAGAATGCGGATGGCTCTTTTGTGCGCGTTCTCTTCACGGACGATACGGTAAACGACAAGACGCACGATGGGTTGAAATAGCGGACGCGGCGCATGTCCGCGCAGCGGGCCGACGCCCGCAAATGTTATCGGTTTGCCGGCAAGTCGGCCGGATTGATGCCGTTCTTGTCCGCCAGGGCCGCAAATATGGGCGCCATCTCGCTGAGTTGCGCCTGCATGCCCGAGGATGCCCGCGGACAAGAGAAGCCACGTCAGCGCCACCACGCTCACTCGGCGCGCCGTAATCTTCTCCTTCTGTCGTGCCCTTGCCATTCGTGAAGAATAGCATGAGCCATTGGCGCGATTCAGGATGTTCGCACAGACTCCCGCGCCGGGCCGCGAACGTACTCCACCGCGTTGATGAACAGGCGCAGCCCGAGGTCCCCCACTCCCACATCTTCGCGGGTCCAACGCGGATGGTTCGTTGGCAGCACGTACCCCTCGGGATGAGGCATGAGGCCGAAGACCCGCCCGGAGGGATCGCAGATGCCGGCAATATCGTCCACCGACCCGTTTGGATTGTAGGATGGTCCGCGCCCGGAGCCGGCATAGCGCAGAGCGACCTGTCCGTTGCGCTGGAGCCTCGCGAGCGTGTCCGCGTCTCGGGGTACAAACTTTCCTTCGCCGTTACGGACGGGCAATTCGAGATTTCGGATTCCCTCGAGCCAGACGCAGCGGGTGTCCTCGGCGGTTTTGAGATGGACCCATCGATTCTCGAAACGGTTGTGATCGTTGTGCGTCAACGTAACTTCCTGTTCGAATGCGCCGTCGAAGAGAGGGAGCAGGCCCATCTTGACCATGACCTGGAACCCGTTGCAAATCCCAATGGCCAATTTGCCGTCCCGCACGAACTTGAGCAACGCGCTTCCCAACTGGAAACGCAGTCGGTTCGCGAAAATCCGGCCAGAGGCTACATCGTCTCCGAAGGAAAAGCCGCCGGGGATGGCTAAGATGTCCATTTCGTTCAGCGTATCCGGCCGCGCGATCAAGTCGTTGAGATGCGCGTGATGCGCGTCCGCGCCCGCGCGGCTAAACGCCGTCTCCGTCTCCGCGTCGCAGTTGATACCGAATCCCGTCAAGACCAGCGCGTGTACGCTCACAGTGCGATCCTTCTCGATTGATTAATCCCAGCAATCGCCGCGGCGGCCATCACCAACGCAAGGGCTCTTGCCACGCCTCTTTTAATTCGGCAATCGACGACTCGACACGGCAATCCCCAGGGCATGCCGCTTTGAATGTCGGGCTGTCGGTAACGACACCAAGGGGCGTAACGGCGCTCCCGCCCATCGCTCCCTCGAAGCTGTCGGCGTCTTCTGGACGAACGGTCACGACCAGGCGGCTCTGGCTCTCGCTGAATAATGCGACGATGGCGTCGTCCACGCCGAGCCCTGTAAGGTCAAGGTCCATTCCATAGCCACCGGCGAACGCGGACTCCGCCAGCGCCGCGCCCAAGCCGCCGTCGCTGCAATCGTGACACGACGCGACTAAGCCTTTCTCTATTGCGTTAGACAGGCGTTCGTAGCGCTCACGAGCCGGCGGCGGATCTACCTTCGGAACAACGGCGCCGAGATTCCCGTGCAAGGCGAGGTATTCGCTTCCGCCCAGTTCGTCCGCCGTGTCCCCCAATACGTAAACGACATCGCCGGGCGCTTTCACGTCCATCGAGACGGCCTTGTTCACATCATCGAGCACCGCCGACGCCGTAAACAGCACTGTGGGCGGAATGCTGATTTTCGTGCCGCCCATCTTGTAGTCGTTCTTCATGCTATCTTTGCCGCTGATGAGGGGAATGTCGTAGGCGACGCAGATCTCGTGCAGCGCTTCGCAACAGCGAACCAGTTGCGCGAGCTTGTGCGCGCCGTCGGGCGTCTTTTCGCTTTGAACGGGGTCCGGCCAACAGAAATTGTCGAGGCCGGCAATCGCGCCCATTCTCGCTCCGACGCACACGAGGTTCCGTACCGCTTCGTCAATTGCCGCGGCCATCATCCAGTACACGTCGAGCTCGGAGTACTTTGGGCAAATTCCGCACGCGATCGCAATGCCGCGATCCGAGCCGGGCACGGGGCGTATGACTGCTGCGTCGCCCGGCCCGTCTTCGTTAACGCCCTGGAACTGTTTGAGAACGCTCTGCCCGAGCACCTCGTGGTCATACATACGAACGAAGTTTTCTTTGCTGCACACGTTGTACGAACCCAGAACCGACTTGAGGTCACCGGTAAGATCGGAGCCCACCGAAACCGTGGGCCGCGGTTCGTCCGGTAGCGCGGGTGGGTCCAACTTCGCCGTCAGTTCCATCGTAGGTACGCCATCGTGCAGAAAATCCATGCGGAGCGCTGCGATGCGCTCCCCTTCATAGAAACACTCGAGCCGTCCGCTATCCGTGAATTCGCCGATGGTCGTCGCTTCGACGGCGTGGCGGCGCGCGAGCGCGAGCAATTCCTCGATTCGGTCGGACGCGACGGCCAGCGTCATGCGCTCTTGCGCCTCGGAGAGAAAGATCTCCCAGGGCGCGAGGCCGGCGTACTTCAGCGGGCACTTCTCGAGGTAGACCCGGCAACCGCCCGAACCCTGAGCCATTTCGCCGACACTTGACGACAAACCGCCCGCGCCGTTATCGGTCACGCAGGCGAAGAGGCCCGCGTCCCGCGCTTCGATAAGAAAATCGGCTACTTTCTTCTGCGTGATGGGGTCGCCAATCTGCACGGCGGTCGCGGGCGAGCCTTCGTGCAATTCCTCGGACGAAAAAGTCGCGCCGTGAATGCCGTCTTTCCCGATGCGGCCGCCCACCATAACGATAAGATGCCCCGGTTGGGCGGTTTTCACTTCGCTGGGTTCTCCGTTGACCTTCGCGGGAATGAGCCCACCGGTGCCGCAGAACACGAGCGGCTTGCCGAGAAAGCGCTCATGGAAAACGAATGCGCCGTTTACGTCGGGGATTCCGCTCTGATTTCCGCCATCCATGACGCCCTGGTGCACGCCCCGCAGGACGCGCCGCGGATGAAACAAGCGCGCTGGAATCTCCCCATCGAAATCAGGCGGCGCGAAACAAAACACGTCGGTGTTGAAGATGCAACGGCACCCCATTCCCGCGCCCAGGATGTCGCGATTGACGCCAACGATACCCGTAATCGCGCCACCGTATGGGTCCAGCGCCGATGGGCTATTGTGGGTTTCTGCCTTAAGCGCGAAATTCCATTCCTCGTCGAAACGGACGATCCCAGCGTTGTCGTCGAACACGCTCACGAGCCAATCGACCCGCTTCGCGACGCGATCCGTCGTCGCCTTGACATAGTTCTTGAACAGGCCATCGATCGAGCGGGACGCGCCGTTCTCGCCGGTGTATTGGATTCGCGCGGCGAAGATCTTGTGTTTGCAGTGCTCCGACCACGTTTGCGCCAGAATCTCGATCTCGATATCTGTCGGGACATCGGGCAATCCGAGGCTTTCCCGCTCTTCCCGCACGACGCCGGTTGCGTAGTGGTTCTTGATGGCCCTCATTTCGCTGAGATCCAGGGCCAACATTCGGTCTCGGCTCAACGCCTCGAGGGCGTTGTCTGGCAGGTCGAGGCCTACACGCTTCACGGCCACATCGCTACGCTCGGTGACAATCGGAAGTTCGAGCAGCAGGCCTCGATCACTCGCCGCGAATCCTGCCTCGGAGACGACAGCCGATTGTTGAATGAGGTTGTTTGAAAGCAGGCCTTCGGCGATTTCCTTGCACGTCTTGCCGTCCACCTCGCCGCGTAGAAGGTACTGGGCCGACTTGAAAACGGCCTCGCCCTCGGATAACGGCCTTCCGAGCACATCCGCGATTCCCTCGGCGGAGCTTTTTCCCACGTTGTCCGTCACGCCTGGCCGAAACCCGACTTCGATCAGGTAGTCGAAATCCTTGGCCAGCGCGCCCGACGCCGTAGACTCCTGAATAATCAAATCCGTGAACAGCTCGATCCGGACGCGGTCCAGTTCCTCCGTGCTCAGGTCCGCGAGGATGGTATACACGTCGATCACCCGCACGTCATCCAAAGCGATCTCGAGATCTTCTAAGACGCGCCCCTTGACATTCTCGCCGGCCGCGTCGCGTGTTCCGGCCTTCACGCCGACCTCGACCCGATGCGCGGCGCCGGGTTCTACAACAGGAGTGTCAGGCATAATGCAATGCTCCCGAATACGAGACCTTGCCGTCGCCACGGGTAATCGTTCCGATTGCCTTCGGTTGCTCGAGCGCTTGCGTGAGAGCGTCCAACGCCCGCTCCTTCTCCTCGTCCGACACGATTACCAGGAATCCGAGGCCGCAGTTGAAGGTCCGCAACATTTCCGATTGTTCGACGTTGCCCGTTTCCTGCATATAGCGGAATATGGGCAACGCCTCGAAGGCGTTCAAGTCCACGTGCACCGCGAGGCTATCCGGCAAAGTCCTGGGTAGGTTGTCGGTGATTCCACCACCCGTGACATGAACCATGCCCTTGATATTGACGATGCGGCTGACCACTTGGATGACCTTCGCGTAGCTGCGATGCGGTGCCATGAGCGCTTCCGCCGCGGTGCGTCCGACGCCGGGCATTTCATCGTCGATTCCAAGTTCGCCGATCTCGAAGCAAATCTTTCGGGCCAGGCTGAAGCCGTTCGTGTGCAGGCCCGAAGATTGCAGGCCGATGACTACGTCGCCTTCCTGGATGGTCGATCCGTCTACAATCTTGGCGCGGTCGACCACGCCCACGATGGTGCCGGCGAGATCATACTCGCCCTTGGTGTACAGCCCGGGCATTTCCGCCGTCTCCCCGCCGATGAGCGAACAGCCCGCGTAGCGGCAGCCAACGGTAATCCCCCGAATCACGTCCTCGACTACGCTGGGTTCGAGTAAGCCGAAGGCCAGATAGTCGAGGAAGAATAGTGGCCGCGCGCCTTGCACGAGAATGTCGTTCACGCAATGGGAGACTAGGTCGACGCCTACCGTATCGTTCTTGCCCGTGATAAAGGCGAGTTTTAGTTTCGTGCCTACGCCGTCTACGCTGGACACGAGGACCGGGTCTTTGATGCCTTTCATGTCGAAGTTGTACATGGCCCCGAAGCTGCCAATATCCTCGAGCACGTTCTCGTCGAATGTTCGCTTGATCGATTCCTTCACTCGGTCAAGGGCCTCGTCCGCCGCGTCGATATTCACACCCGCGTCGCGGTAGCTTACGCTGCGCTTCATGTCTGACATAATGGATTCCTCTCGAACGGACTACCGAATTCGGCAAAAATACACGTCGGGTGGTGATAGTTCAAACAAAATGATATAATTGTATCCATAAGGATTTCTTATCGATGACTCTCGACGCGCTCCGCTGCTTTTGCGCCATCCTCGACACCGGTAGCTTCCGGGCTGCCGCGGAGGCGGTACACCGGTCGCAGCCGGCGGTGAGTCAGCAAGTCAAGGCTCTCGAACGGGAACTGGGGCAAGCGCTCTACGACCGAGGCGCGGGCCTCCCGACGCCCGCCGGGACGCTGGTCTACAAACGGGCGCGGATTCTTATCGATGGGGCGGCCGGCCTGGCTCGGGAAATGAAGGACTTTGACGAGGCCGCCGAACAGGAGTTGCGGGTGGGCGCGAGCGATACGAACGCCCTCTACTTCTTACCCGATCGTGTTCGGACGTTTTCGGAGCGGATGCCCAACACGCGGCTGGCGTTGGTTACGCGCTCGACGGATGAAATCGGCGACGCGATTCAGCGCGGGGAACTGGACTTAGGAATCGTGACGCTGCCGATCGAAGGCGACGCCCTGGAATCGCGCGAACTGTTTTCGCAACGGCTCGCGCTTGTTGTTCCGAAAGGCCACCCCCTGTCCGAACGCCGGCGCGTCAGTCTTGCCCGGCTCGCGCGCGAATCCTTCGTGCTCCTCCAACGGGAAACGAGAACTGGCAAAGCCCTCTGGTCTCACCTTGAAGCGGAAGGCTTTTTGCCGCAGGTCATCATGGATAGCGGAAGCTTCGAAGTGATCAAGCGGTATGTCGGCGAAGGGATCGGGTTGTCTTTCCTTCCAGAGATCGTGGTTACGGAGATGGACCGCGCGCGCCTCTCGATGGTGCGTATCGATGGCCTTCCCGCCATTCGAATTGGGGCCATCTGGCGCCGTGGTGCTTATCGGACAAAGGCCGCCCGCGCCTTCGTGAAAACATTGCTGGACGCCTGAGCCTCGCCGCTCGTCGGACTTCGTGGCGAGGCGCTGAAAGGCGAAACCGGGGATGTGAACGCGACCGTTAGGTTCTGTGTTTGGTTTGGGCCACGTTGACGGCTGGATATGGGTTCCTGTCGTTAGAGACATCGGGTGAAAATTCTACGCTCCAATCGGCTATTTTATTGACAATACCGCGTCTCTTTCGATACTTTCTCAGACGCTGCCCGGCTCTGTGAGGGGCTATGGCAGGCGAGGCCACGGCGCCTTCGTTTGTTGCACGCTACCCGTCGTTTCGGCTTGTATTCTCGTTTGATTCGGTGGAGAACTATGAAGCGCATCGTATTTGTCGATGAAGAGGAGAAGCATCTCCAGGATCTGGAGAGGGCTCTTCAATCGGAGAAGACCCTGTGGGGCATGTCATTCGTGACGACCCCTCAGCGGGTCCTTGAGCTCGCGTCGGTCGGCGAGAAGCTGGACGTGATGGTGGCCAGCCTCGGCATGAGCGACATGGATGGTGTCGATTTTCTCGCCAAGGTGAAGACGCTCCACCCTAATTCGATTCGCTCCGGAATGACTGGATCCGGCGGAAACTGCTCCATCATGAAGGCGCCGAATTTCGCCCACCAACTCCTTGAGAAGCCTTGCGAGCCGCACGAGGTTCGTGTGCTGATCACGCGGGCCTGTTCGCCGCGCGAACACCTCACGGAATCGCCGCTGAAGAGGCGACTGCATGAAGTTGGGGGAGTTCCCTCGCTCCCGGTCCTCTATCAGGAGGTCATGAATGAGATTCACTCTTCCGGTCCCTCGATAGCGAAGGTCGCGGAAATTATCGAAAAGGATATCGGCATGAGTGCGAAGCTCTTGCAGGTAGTGAATTCGGCGGGCACCGGCCTGAGGAACCAAGTTCCCAGTGTAGTGCAGGCGGCGAGTCTTCTCGGCATGCAGAAGATCAGCGCGATGGTGCTCATGGTCGAAGCGTTTTCGCTGGTCATATCGAAGGCCCTCCCGGGCGGATTTTCCGTAGAGTCGCTGTGGGATCACAGCCTGAGCGTGGGTGAGTTCGCGAAGAATGAGATGGACTAATGGCAGATTATCGATGATTCGTTCACGGGCGGTTTGCTGCACGATCTGGGCCTGGTTATTTTGGCGACCCGCATGCCGAAGGAACTTGGAGACGCGTTGCGGCTGGCCAAGGCGGAGCAGATTTCTCTGTTCGAGGCGGAGAAGCGCGTTTTTCAATCGACGCACGACGAAGCGGGCGGGTACCTCTTGGAGCTCTGGGGCTTGCCCGACCCATTGGTGGAATCGGTGACTTACCACGATTACCCTTCCGTGGTGCCTGAGAAGAATTACCATTCGGCTGTTCCCGAACACGGGTTCACGCCGCTGACGGCGGTGCACGTGGCCGATTATTTCTGCGAAGACGAACGCGCCAAAGCCTATGGCGCCGCGGAAGCGGAGGCCGACATGGCGTTTCTCGACCGGATGGGATTCACGGAGAAATTGGAAGAGTGGTGGGAATTGTGCCTTCGCGAGGAGGATTAGTGGGAATAGAGGCGCGCTGATCTACAATACGGACTGCCATACATTGAATAGGATGAATCGATGGATTGGGACTGGATAGAACATGGTGCTGCCTGAACGCACCGGCGGGCCCGGCTCCCCGCCGGGCGCATTGTTCGATTTCGAGGGCGTCGTCCGGCGGGCCTTGGAGATCGAGCGAGACGCGCTGACGAATCTGCTGGGCCGCTCGCTTGATGCCCCGGCGCGGGCCGCGGCTTTGCTCCATGGCTGCGCGGGCCGCATCGTAGTAACAGGTGTCGGAAAGACTGGCCTCGTCGGCCGAAAGATTGCAGCGACGCTGGCAAGCACGGGCACCCCGGCTCATTTCCTTCATGCGGGAGAGGCGGTGCACGGCGATTTGGGCGTAGTGCTTGAGGCAGATATCGTGCTAGCGATATCAAATAGCGGAGAAACGGCTGAGGTCGTAGAGTTGCTTCCGCACTTGAAGCAGTTGAAGACGCCTATCATCGCCCTGACGGGTGTGGTCAGTTCTACGCTGGCGCGCGGCAGCGATGTGGTGCTCGATGTGAGCGTGGATCGCGAGGCCGACCCGCTGGGCATGGCACCTACGGCCAGCACTACGGCCGCCCTGGCCATGGGCGACGCGTTGGCGGCCGCGCTGATGGCCGCCCGCGGACTGACGCGCGACCAGTACGCCCAACGGCACCCGGGGGGAAGCCTCGGCAATATTCTCTCGGCGAAAGTCTCGGATCTTATGGTGAACTCCGAGGACATGCCGGCCGTTCCGGATACCGTGACGGTACAGGAGGCGATTTATGAGATGACTTCGCGCCGCAATATGGGCGCTACGTTCATCACGGACCCGGAGAGGCGGCTGGTTGGCATTCTGACGGATGGGGATTTGCGGCGTGTGATCCAAGCGCATGCCGAACCTCTCTCTATCCCGGTCCGAACCGTTATGAGTACGCATCCCAAATCGATTGGCGCGGACGCGCCGGCGATTGACGCGATGCGCCTGATGGAGGATCACTCGATCACGCTGCTTGCGGTGGTGGATAAAGATGGCCGGCCGGTCTCGGCTATTCACATGCATGACTTGGTTAAGGCCGGGCTTGCCGTGCTCTCGGCGGACGACGAATGAGCCGGCGCGAACGGCTCCTGTTCGTCGCCGGTCCCTGCGTTGTCGAGACGGAGGAATTGACGCTGGAGATCGCGGGAACGCTGAAGGAGATAACGGCCTCTTACGATGTCGAACTCTACTTCAAGGCCAGCTTCGACAAGGCGAATCGCACTGCCGCTACGTCCTACCGGGGACCGGGAATCGAGGAGGGCCTGGCCATTTTGGGGCGCGTTCGCAGCGACTTCGACGTGCCCATCTTGAGCGATATTCACGAAACTGACCAGGTGAGTTGGGCGGCGCAGGTTCTGGATGTTCTTCAGATTCCGGCGTACTTGTCGCGGCAGACGGATCTTCTGGAAGCCGCGGGGCGCGCTGGGAAGATCGTCAATATCAAGAAGGCGCAGTTCATGGCGCCCGAGGATGTTCAGTATGCGGCGCAGAAGGTCTCGGCAACGGGTAACGACAAGATTTGGCTGACGGAGCGCGGGGCGTCTTTCGGCTATCATAACTTGGTCGTGGATTTCCGCTCTTTCAGCGTGCTCTCCGCTACGGGATTCCCTGTCATATTCGACGCGACGCACAGCGTTCAGATTCCCAGCAAGGGCGGGACTTCTTCGGGAAATCGGGAGTATGTCATCCCGCTGGCCCGCGCCGCTGCGGCTTACGGCATCGATGGGTTGTTCACGGAGGTTCATCCGAACCCGGAACGGGCCCTCTCGGACGGATCGAATTCGTTGCGCTTGCGCGATGTACCAAGGCTCTTGGATCAGCTGCTTGCCGTCCGCACGGCGCTATAGCCTCTCGTTAAAGCGAGCGCGGCGCTCGCGCTCCCCTCAACGTTTACACAAAAATAAAAGCCGCAGCCGAGTGTTTCGGTTGCGGCCATGGGATTCGCAAAATAGGGAATCTACTTCTCTCTGCGCCATTTCCAGACGGGCGGGTTCTGTGGATGAGGGTAGTTCTGCGCCCAATCTCTATCAACATTCACGGTCCCGACGCCGCCTAGCCTAGAGTTTTGCGGTTTCTCTACCGTATTTTGTTGCAAATGGTGGGCCGACCCTACATCTTGTAGTTGTCCACAAAACAGGATGGAGGGTCGGCCCATGGAACGACATGCGCTCCAAGCTATGCTTGTAACCTTTGGCGCTGTGTTTAGTCAACCGCTTTTTCAAAACTTCGTCGTTTTGGTGGAGGGATGAATCGTGGCCGGGATACGCGCGATGACTTCGACGGCCTTGACGGCGCACGGCGACTTCCCCAAGCCCATCTTCTACAGTTGGGCTCTGATTTTGCCTGATTTTACGTTGTAAG
>CAYNZS010000004.1:0-44366 GCA_964401695.1 uncultured Nitrospirales bacterium | reverse complement strand
CCGAAGGAGGGCCTCGTCAATCTAACTTATGGGACCGCTGTTTAGGACAACAGTGTGGCTGCTTTATGATTAAGAAGAGCGATTTTCTGGATTTGGGCGGGTGCTGTGAAGAGTTTGCCTGTCCCGGCGGAGGGCTGGTGAACTCGGACCTGTTCCGTCTCATACAGCGCGAAAAGGAGATTCAGCCGGTCCTGTTACTTGGGGAAGCCACGTTTCATCAGGTTCACGGGGGAATCGCCTCGAACGCCGCTCTTGAGGAACATCCATGGCAGCAGTTTGCCGAGGAGTATGAGCGAATTCGAGGAAGGCCCTTTGCCGAATTCAGACGCGCGCCCGTTTATTTGGGCACCGTGCATAGACGATGCTGGCCTTTTCTCTTGCCCAAGGAACCGGACTGAATCTGCTTCGGCTTCAGCCTCGGCGATCTCGTCCATCCGGACGTGTGGCCCCGACTCGTT
Organism: uncultured Nitrospirales bacterium; assembly: GCA_964401695.1. GTDB lineage: Bacteria > Hydrogenedentota > Hydrogenedentia > Hydrogenedentales > JAPYPO01. The sequence goes on along the minus strand of CAYNZS010000004.1, from coordinate 43,908 downwards.
CAGCGTTGCTCCCCGAGTTGCGCCCAGTCCCCGAGCCGTGTGAGCGTACTGTCGCCTTCCTGTTCGACGACGAACATAGCGCCGGTGCCGGGGTGGTTCCGGCAGAACCGTTCGATGTCCGGCGGCGGCATGACCATGAAGGCCGTCGAAAGGGCGTCGGCGACGGCCGCGGAGGGGCAGAAGGCCCACGCCCCGGTTTTGCCCTCTGCGGGGCGGCGGGTTCCGGGGTCGATGATGTGGCTGCCTTTCACGTAGATCCCCGAACCACTGAGGGCCTTGTCCCGCAGGATAAACCGTTCGCCCTGCTCGCCCCCCGCGGCTACGGGCCATCCGTCCTCGTCGGGCGGGGCGCCGATGCCCAGCACCGAACTCTCTCCGCCGTGAAGCAGGACGGAATCGACACTCCAGTCGCCGAGGATTTCGAGCGCCTTGTCCAAGGCGAAGCCCTTGCCGATTCCACCCAGGTCAATCGAGAGGCCCTCGGCTTTCAGGCTGATCGCGAAGATGTCCTCGTGGAATTCGACCATTCCCATGCCCACAGGCGCGGATTCCGCGGGGAGGCGCTCGCCGTCCGGCGTGGTGACGGCGCCAATGGTGACGTCGAATGCGCCGCCGGTGACGCGATGGACCGCCGCTGCCGTTTGCAGGCACTCGAATGTGTCAGCGCCAACGCGCACGGGTTCCCGCGCCCCCAGCTTGTTAATGCGCGAGATATCGCTCGATTCGATGAAGCGGCTCAGAACGCCCTCAAGCCGGTCAATTTCCCCGAAGACGGCCTGCGAGGCCTGCCGGGCATACTCCCCTGTTTCGCCCGCGATGACCACCTCGAAGACTGTGGTCATGGCCTCATGGGCGAACCGATGCAGCCCGGAGTCGTCCTTCGTCTGTGGCGCCTGCGGGATGGCTGCGTCCTCCAACCGATGCGCGCGGGGCCCGGTATTCGGCTACTCCGCGACCGGCTTTCCGTAAATCTCGACCTCGTTGTAGTGGTTCATGTCGCTCGCGGTACTTCCGTTGCTGTAGAGGCGAACGTATTGCGTCTTGACGCCCTTGGCATCGACCAGTTTGCCGTCGTCCGTCTCGATGAACTCCTTGTCCTTGCCGATTCCCAGGCCCGAAGAGTTGTCGTGATCGCTGTTGAAAATGGTCTGGACATTCGTGATGAAATCCGGGTCGTCGGCCGTTCTGATGATAACGTCAAAGTAGACGCGCGCCTGCGCGTGGAAGTGCCAGAAGACGACAGCATAAATCTCGCATACCTCTTCAAGATCGATTTGAACATACTGGGATCCCGGCCCGAATTCCACGAAACTGCCGTCGGCGCCCGACTTGTCGCCGTCCGTGACCTGTTCTATCTCGCCAATGATGGGTTCTTCGTCACTGCCCGTGACCTCCTTCTCGAGGGCCACGTTCACCGCGCCCACCGGCGCCAGGAATGGAGGGCGTTTCCTGCCAGTCTGCCTTTCCAGGTTGCTCGTGCGGATGTCTTTTGGCGTTCCGCTAAACATCGCTTCGGGCAGTACGATGGGCAGGGGCGCCATCTCCTCGCTTCCCTTAGTCTCTCCAAAGGCCACCGGACCCAGCGCCAATAGGGCAAGGATCTGAAAGGCCGCCAGCGTCACTATCGTGTTCTTCATATCTCTCTCCTTATTTCGACGATCCCAGACCGTGCGCGGTCCTTAGGATCTTGCTTCATTTTCTATGAACTCGAGTCTTCAAGTAGGCCGGATATCTTCCGATAGGCGGTTTCTGCCTCCGACTTGATCTCCTCGTCTTCGAGGTACTTCTCCACGAACTCAAGCGCTTCGCGGCTCGGCATGGCGGAAACGCCTGACAATACCAGCTTTCTTGCGTCTGCCTGACCCGCGATTCCCATCGCGGCTTCGTACATCTTCAGCGTCTCTCCGGCCGGGCGTTCGCTCGGAAGCCCGGCCAGGCCCACGTATCCACGGAAGGCAAGAATCTGCAAGGTCGTATTCGAATCGTTCCTCGCGACGGCAAGCAAGTCAGCCGCGGGGGCCGTGTCGGACCAATTCCCCAGGGCCTTGACGGACGCCTTCTTTGCAGCGTCATCGCCGTTCTTCAGTTCCTCGCGTATCGCTGCGAGGGCCTCGCTTCCACCCGCGTTGCCCAGTACCGCCAACAGGTTCTCCTTGGCCTTGGCGCCTGCCTCGGAGAGACCCGCAATGACGGGGCCAGTACCGGCGCCGGGTTCGGGCATGCGCCCGAGCACGGCGGTCATCACGCGCTCCACGCTGCGGCGCGCTAAGGATTTCTTGCTCGACAAGAGCAGCTCGACCAGGGCCGGAAGCTCGTTCTCGCCGGCGAGTTTCTTCAGCGCAGTGTAGCTGGCCTTGCGAACCTTCGAGTTCGAGTTTTGGGTTGTAGTGAGCAGAACCGGGACCGCGGCGCTCTCGCTCCGCGCTTCGATCACTTCGATAAGGCTGAGCTGAGCGGCAGACTCGCCGCCGCTTTCGAGGGCTTTGACTAGGGCCGCGCCAATCCCGTCGCCCCGGAGCCCGTCGAGGGCCCTCGCCGAGGCCACGGCTATGTCGCCGCCCTCAGCCATCGCTTGGATCAGCGTCTCGGCACTCGACGCGTCGCCAAGGACACCCAAAGCCCGAATGGCTTGGACCCGCACAGCCTCGTCGCTGCTGCTGGCGGCTTCGGCCACCTCGGGCAGCGCAGCCTCGTCTCCACGATCGGCCAACGCGCTCAACAACACGACCTGGGCTTGAGGCGGCAGCGAGGGGAGGCTGTCCGCAAGAGCCTTCGTGACAGCCGGGTCGGGCGTCTCGCTCGCGAAGGCCTCGCGGGCGAGCCTTCCGGCCGACTCCCGCAGATCCGCATTCTCGTCCCGCAACAGGGCCAGCACGGTGCGGAGCGCCTGCTTCTTGTCCGCTAAGACGACGCCACGATAGGCCGCGGCCCGGACCATCGCGGAGTTCTTCTCGTCCGCCATCTTGCTGTAAATTTCCAGGGCGCTGGAGGCGTCGCCTTCGGCGAGCATTTTGTCCGCGCACATCAGATAGGCGTCAGCCCGGTGGGTCTCGATATCGTCGCCTACTTTCACGCGCTTGAGCGCCTTCGCTGCCTTCCCGCCGCCGATGTGGCCCAGGGCCGAAATGGCCGCCCGCAGCAAGGACGTGTCTTCGCTCTTGAGCAGCTTGACCAGTTGCGGAACGGCTCTTGGGTCGCAGCGCTGAGCGATCGTGTTGACCACGCCAACTCGAGCGCCGCCGCTGAGGCCGGCCAAGGCCTCGCGGAGAATTTCGTCGACTCTGGAATCCTGCATCTCCTGCAAGGCGAAGCGCGCCATATGCGAGAGTTCCTCGTCCGCCAATAGCCTGGCCAGAGCGGGAAGCGATTCGCTGGCGCCTGTCCGGCGCAGCATCCGGCAAACGAATTGCTTGCACGCAACCGTTGCTTCGGGCGACTCCAGGGCGCCGAGGAGCTTTCCTTCTATAGCCAGTCGTTGCCCGGCCGTGGCACCGCGGATTTCCTCTTCGATTGCCTTCAGAGCTTTCGGGCTTTGGCCAACTTCGTAACTCAGGATCGCCGCGTAAGGATCTCTGAGGCTGTCGTCCGCGCCATAGGCGGCGCCCATCGCGACCATCAACGCCGCCAGAATGAGCGCGCCCTGGACCAGTGCGCCACGGCAGCGTATCGCTGTTCGTTTCATTTCACCTCCTTGCTGTTCGCTCGAGCCCGGCTCAAACTGGACCTATAGACACCATGGCTCACGGTAGGAGCGCCCTAATAGCGCGCTGGCGCTTGGGTCATCGACGACCGCTTCATTTTCCGGATCCCAACGAATCCTTCTCCCGAGGAGCATGGCGATCTCGCCGAGCAACGCTACGCTTATGGACCTCTGCGCGTCCTCGGGGGGTGTGATCGTCGATTGGCGGCTCTTCACACAGTCCAGGAAATCCTGAAAGTGGTCCGTGCTCTTGTACAGTCTAATCTCTTCAGGCCCGATGACCTCGCTCAGAATCTTTATCGGCTCTGTCACGATGCCGTCGCGCGAGACATGAATCCAGCCGTCTTCGCCGTGCCACTTGGTCCCCATCGGAATCCTGCGCGCGTTGGACACGGTCATGCGCAGTCCGTCGGCGTAGGTGCAGTGCACGGTGTATTCTGCTGGCGTGTTATAAATCCCATCGTCGGGGTAGTCGCCCTTGCCCTCGACTTCGACAGGGCCGGTGTGTTCGAGCCCGAGTCCCCAGTGCGCGATGTCGATGTGGTGTCCGGCCCAATCGGTGAGTTGTCCACCCGAGTAGTCCATGATCCAGCGCCAGTTGAAATGGCACCGCTTATAGGATCCGGACGGATCCCCAAAGGGCCGGTACGGTACGTACGGCGCCGGCCCGAGCCACATGTTCCAGTCAAGCCCCTCAGGAACGGCCTCCACCGGCTGAGTAGCCAGGCACCCGCCATCCGGCAATCCCACCTCCACCTTGTGAACCTTGCCGATTCGCCCGTTGCGGACCAGTTCACAGGCCCGATGGAACTGGGCTCTCGAACGTTGCCAACTGCCCGTCTGCCAGACCCGGTTGTAGCGGCTGACGGCATCGCAAATGGCCCGGCCCTCGCGAACCGAGCGCGCCAGCGGCTTCTCGCCGTAGATATCGAGGCCGGCCTTCGCCACCTCGGTGGCAAGGAGGGCGTGCCAGTGGTCGGGGATCGCCAGGGCGACGGCATCCAGGTCGTCGCGTCCGATCAACTCTCGGAAGTCCGAGTACGCCTTGCAGTCCTCGTTTCCGTAGACCTGATCCACCATGGACTTGGCCTCATCGCGATGGCCCTCGTCCACGTCGCAAACCGCGACGAGTTGTACGTCCTTCTTCTTGAGGAACTGCGCCATGTTGACGGTGCCTTGGATGCCAATGCCGATGGCAGCCAAAGCGATGCGATTGCTCGGCGCGACGTTTCCATCGGCACCCAAGGCGGCGGCATGTACAATGCGGCTCCGGGCGGAGCCGGCCCCGAAGACGCTGGTTGCGCCGGCGGCGGCCGCGCCCTTAAGGAAGCCGCGCCGCGTCAGTGTTTTGCGCTTACTCATTCTCGTTCTCCGTCAGATTCGATGTCCTCGTATTCAAGAGGATGTTCGGCCATCATCTCCTCGCGCGAAATCTTTCCGTGCAGCCAAAGCATCGTGCCGGGGAAACGCGATGGATTCAGATGCACGTTGTAGAAATGCCAAACCAGCAGGGCCAACGTAGCCAAGATCGCCTCGTCGGCATGGACAAGCGCCGCCAGTTCATAATTGAACCAAGGCGCGAAACGCAGCGAGATGTCGGTGAACCACAGCGTATAGCCTGAGCCAATCATGATCACACAACCCCAGTAGACCGCCCAATAGTCGAACTTCTCGAAGTAGGTGTAGCGGCCGAAACGGGGGCCTTCCTTGCGCAGCCCCAGGAAATACATCAAATTCGTTGTCACGTCGGCAAAGTCCTTGGGGCGGGGAAGAAGCGCGACGAACTCGCGGCGCCCCTCGCGCGTGTAGATCGTGTACAACAGATGGTACACCGACAACGCCGTCAGCGCCAACGCCGCGACGTGGTGAATCCACCGGACCGCCTCAATATAGCCCGTTGCTCCCATCGCGCTTTCGGACCACCACACGTACTCCGGCCGCTTGATGCACCAAAGCGGCACCCCCGTAACGATCAGCGTCAAAACACTCAGGAACAACACGAAATGCTGAATGCGGAACTGAAGGCTGAAACGTTGAAAGAACTCACCCTTCGTCTTTTCGGCATGACTGGCCTGCATCGTTCCTCCCGTCACCTGTTAAAGAAGTAATCCATGAGACGTCCGAAACGCTCGGAGGACACCCCCCTTGGTCCCCCATTGAAGGGGGATGTCGCGGTCCGCTTCTTCTTTGCCTCTTTAATCTCAGACTTCTTCATCCCAATTTCCCGTGTAACGGATCCACGTTCGCAAGAAAAACCATGGAAGAACTCAACCGGTCCTCTTGCTTCGGACGCGGTGCGCCAAATCCAAAATAATGTGAAGCACGAGAAGCCCTATCGTGACGATGATAAACCACTTGAAAACTTTGCTGGTGTAGATGTACACCGGCGCATCCTCGCCTTGCAGTGCGCGCGCGGGTGTGACGACCGCGGCCGCCGTCTTCAACGGACCCAGGGCCCTGACCTCGCCAAAGAAAAAGGGCGCGTCCTTCGCGTGGCAGTCCGTGCACGACTTGGCCCCGAGCGACTGTGCCGCGGGGCGGACATCGTGCGCCAGCGGCCAGGCGTAGGGTTCCGCCGAAGCGTGCTCCGATGCCACGACCCCCTCCGGTTCGTCCAGCCGGAACAGGCGTCCGCTCGACACATACCCGAAGGTGTCCCTTTCTCCCGCGCCGGCCAGCGCCGCGAGCACCATGCCCACCTGCTCCTCGGTTAACGGTTCTTCGCCGCCGGCCGTTTCAGCCACGGTTCGCACTGCGAAATCTGACGCCAAAGGCGAAAGGGCGCCGTCATCCCACCAACCCAATCGTGGTGAACCAGCCTCCGCGCCAGGCATTTCAAAAGCTTCGACATACCCAAACTCGTCCATGCGATAGGCCTTGTTGCCCTGCACAACGACCGGTGTGGCGGTGGCTCCATCGGAGTCCAGAGCCTTGAGGAACCCTTCAATCAAGACCTCCACCTCCAAATCCAGCAGTTCCGCGCTAGAGTCGAAGTCCGGAATCAGAGGCACGACCTCGTCATCGTTCGCCCGCGCCCAGGCCGAAGTCTCGACGGCAATTCCGCCTTCATAGGCGGTCACATCCAGGCCACCGTCCACGTTGACGCGGTACAGTTTTCCCGGCGTCAGGAGCACAGGTTCCCAGGCCGCAACCGGCGACGCATCGGCAGCGTCCGCCGACGCGTTCTGCGCGATGGCGTACTCGCCCAGGCCTGTGCCGAGCGCAATCAGGACTCTCCCAATCTGGAAGTCCGCGTCAAGGATGCCCTCCGCCACAGCCGCGACAGCGTCCGGCGTCAGCGGCTCGATCTCGCCGCCGTTCAAGCGCCCCCAGAAGGCCGGCCACATCATGCGGTGCGGAGCCAGCATTCCATCGTGCCCTTTCATGAAAACGGGCTCAACTATGGCGGGCGCATCCGTGAACCACTGGGCCCTGCCATGAATACCCAGGCGATTCGCGCGAGACGTGCGAATTCTAACCGGGTCCTCCTCTGGCCATGGACCCGAGTGGCAGGACGTACAGCTCATTTTTTCGAAATGGATAACCGGCATGCCCTTGTGTTCAGGCCGCACGGCGCCCAGTCGGCCACCCATGGCCGCGAGGCCCTCCGCGCCGGGAGTGCCGAGGTGGCATCCCGCACAGGTGAATTCGCTTGCGCCCGGGCCGACACCTTCCTCGCCCTCGTAACCGCGCACCATATTGTGGTCCAGAGCATTGCGATGGCAATCCGCGCAGCCAATGCCAGCCGCCGAATGCACATCCCCGTCCGTGAGCCACTTCGCTTCGTCCACCGGCGAAGCCGAGTGGCAGTGTAGGCAACGCTTGTCCACCGGCTTGTGCGCTACGTCCAATAATGCGCGATTCTTGCTGTCAAACTGAGCTTTGTTATAGGTGACCGATGGCGGCACGGCAAACACGTTGTCGTCCGGATTCCTGCCGTCGTGAATTGACCACGCCCCCGATAAGCGCGACGCCATTCCCCCGACAATGCCCAGGCCGCTGGCAGCCGTTGCCGCCCAGCGAAAATTCTCCCGCGCCATCTGGATGGCCCATTCGCTTTGGTCCTGCAACGGCGCAGCGTTGTGGCAGCCCATACAGTTAATCTCGACCGTGCCCGACACGTTCCATCTCGACTCGGGGTCCGAGAAGACGTCCTCGGGTTCCGCAACATCCCCACCCGGCAGGTGCCGTCCGAAGATCTGCGTAAACTTCCAGTCGGTCAGGCCTAGCTCATTGGGACGCCACGCACCCGCCCAACCCCTATAGGACAAGGGAAGCTGCGTACCCGTCGCTGGATCCACCCACACCCACGGTTCGCCGGGCCGGCCCGCCGAAGGTCCTTCTGTCGAAGTGTTAAAATGCAGGCCCCCGGCTATCGTCGAGTAGTCGTGACAGGTCCCGCAGGTTTCGCGTGCCGAAAAAGGCATGGCGTACCTATAATGAGGCAGAATGCGCTGCTCCTCCTCATCCACGAGGGGCAAACGATGAACCGGCGTCGTCTGGCTTCCATCCCACTGGTGGCCATGCTCATCCGGCTCGCCATAGGCGCCAATCGCCGCTCCAAAAATAGCCAATACGAATGCAGTTGCCGCGGCCCGCCTCAAACCTCGAACTCCCCTGGCGCGAAATCGAGCTTCCGTCCCGCTTCGACGGCATCATTCACCTTCAGGACCGCTACCGCCGTCTCGTAACCGACCTCCGCCGGACAATTCAGTGGCTTGCCCAGGCGAATTGCATCGAAGAAGTTCTCGAGGTGGGGCTGGTGGGCCGGCTTGACCAACTCGATGGGTAGTGGCCACGTGCCCAATTCGACACTCGTACGCGCATCGACGACCACATTCTTCGTGGCGCTCGGCCGGATTGGAGCGACCAGCTTCTTCAGATCGCCTTGCAGCGCCAACTCGTCCCACTTCTCCTCCGGGGCGTGCGCTTCGCGTTTCGCCGCGTTCCCTCTTGAAGGCACTTCGGAGATCTCGATTGCTCCGTCTTCGCCCATGAACGTTTCGCCGAAGCCGCCGTGCGACGTCGTGGTGAGCACCTGGTAGAAAGCGCGCGCGACACCCTCTTCGTTCTCGTATTCGTAGATGGCCATGACATTGTCGTACCAATCGTGCTGCTTGTAATAATCGACCCCGCCGCCGGCCATCACTGACTTGGGGTCGACGCTAAAGACCCAACTGAAAATATCAATCTGATGCGACCCGAGATCGACGATGGGACCGCCGCCGTACTTGCGATACCAACGCCAGTTTCTGAACTGACTCATGGAATCGTAGCCGTACTTGCTGAGCGTGGCGGCATCAATTTCATGCTTCTTTGGCCATCCCAAATCCTCGCTCTTGGCGCGGTTCCACTGGCCGTAGGCCTGCGTCACACGCCCAAGCAGCTTCTCCCCCAAGATCAGCTTATCGACAGCGTGGATATAGCGCGGATTGCTGCGGCGCTGGTGTCCTATCTGGAGGAGCCTACCCGTTTCCCTGGCCGTGAGCACCATGCTTCTTGCCTTCTCGAGGGAATTCGACATCTCCTTCTCGCAGTACACATGCAGGCCCGCGTCCATACAAGCGTTCGCGTGCTCGGCATGCATCCAATCCGGCGTGGCAACGATAACGGCATCGAGATCCTTCTCCTGGGCCAACATCTCTCGATAGTCCTCGTATACGTTAACTTCGTGCCCAAACTTCTTGACCAGGCCCGAACCGTATTGCTTGCTAAACGACCAGATATCGCAAATCGCCTTGAAGCGTATGCCGGGGATCCTCAGGATCGATTCGGTCAAGACGCGCCCCTGCGCGCCGACGCCGACCACCGCGATGTTTACGTCGTCTGGATTGGACTTAATGCTCTGGCCCAAGGCCGTCTGCGACAACGCCAGCCCCGCGCCAGCTGCGCCGGCCGAAGTCAGAAATTCTCGACGCCCCACGACTTCGCTGCTGAGATTCTTCTTTTTCATTTCTTCACCCACCCTCGCTAAGCGGTTTGACTTGAATATCTTAAGAATGGAATCGTACTAGAAAGCCCCTGAGTGGACGCCCCTCCCCCATCCCGGAAGGGAACACGAACGAACCGAAGGAATCGGGATACGACGCGGTCACGTGAGAAATATACGCAATGGAATCCGGCCCTACTGGTGGTTCCCGGTTAGGGGAGAGCTTCTAGCAGTGTAACTTTTGAACACGCCCGCAAACAACTTGGTTCCGGCTACGCCCGTTGACGATACCGGCAAGAGCCCGGAACAGCCCGGGACGGTGGGGCCTCGCGCCGAGCGTCCCTCAATAATCCCCGTCAGAGAGGCCACCGACAGAAGTCTCAAACTTGTATTTGCAAGGAGGCACGACAAGCAATCCACTCCGGTCCTCGCGTATTGATTCGTGCGTTTTCCATCCTATCCGTCATGCTGAGCGAAGCGAAGTATCTCTATTTCATTGGGATTCTGTCGTATCGAGATCCTTCACTTCGTTCAGGATGACAGAAGACGTGCGCCTGCCGCGACGTGCGAGCGCGGCTCAATCCTTCGAGGCTCTCGGATCCAGCGCGTCGCGCAGCCCATCGCCCAGGAAATTCAGGCTGAAGAGGGTCAGGCTCAAAGCGATGCTCGGGAAGACGAGGAGCCACGGGAATTCTTCCATCCTCTCTTGGCCCTCTTTGATCAGCGAACCCCAGGAACTCATAGGCGGCTGTACGCCGAGGCCGAGGAAACTGAGAAAAGCCTCCAGCAGCATGACATTCGGAATGGTCAGCGTGGCATAGACGATGATAGGGCCCAGGGCATTAGGGATGAGATGGCGCGTCAGGATCTTCCGGTTCCGCAGGCCCATGGCGACGGCCGCCTCGATGAATTCCTTCTTTTTCAGCGAGCGGACCTGCCCGCGCACGATGCGGGCCATGGTCAACCACTCGACCGCGCCGATGGCGAAGAACAACAGCACAATATTTCTGCCGAAGTAGACCATAAGAATGATGACGAATATCGTGAACGGCACGGCGTACATGATATCGACGCCGCGCATCATGAAGGAATCGAGCCGTCCTCCCAAGAAACCAGAAGTGGCGCCGTAGAGGATGCCGACGAGCAAAGAGACCGCAGTGGCGGCAAAGCCTACCATGAGTGAAACGCGGCCACCGTACATTATCCGGCTGAGCAGATCGCGGCCCAAATGGTCTGTGCCCAACCAGTGCTCACTGCTTGGCGGTTGGGCGATGTTGTCCAGGTCTTGCGTTTCGTAGGAATAGGGGGCGATCAATGGAGTCGCCAGCGCAACCACAGACACGGCGACCAGAGTAGCCAAGCCGAACAGCGCCAGTCTGTTCTTGACCAACCTGCGTAACGCGTCGCTCCACAACGAAGCGCCCTCTTCGATAACGATTCCTTCCACAATCTCCTCGGCGGGCGCGTCAGGCATTGCGGAGCCTCGGGTCGAGCCAGGTGTGAACGAGATCGACGAGCAGGTTCAACAGAAGTATGAGGGTTGCGTAGAAAAGAACCGTGCCCATCACAAGCGTGTAGTCCCGGTTGAACGCGGACTCTACGAATTGCCGCCCGAGGCCAGGGACTTGAAAGATAGTCTCCACCACGAACGAGCCACTCAGAAGCCCCGCGGTGGCCGGGCCGAGAAAAGACACAACGGGCGCCACGCCGCCGCGCAAAGCGTGGCGCAACACGACCCGGGCTTCGCCGAGACCTTTGGCCCGCGCGGTGCGGATGAAATCGTTGGACAAAACCTCCAGCATCCCGCCCCGCGACAGCCGGGCTATATACGCCGCATACATGGCGCCAAGAGTCAGCGCGGGCAGAACCTTCGAGGCCGGCGTGTTCCAACCGGCGACGGGAAACCAATCCAGCCGGAGGCTGAAGATTAACACGAGCAAGGGTCCGAGCACGAAACTGGGGACGCAGATACCCACCATCGCGAAGGACATCGGAAGGTAGTCGCGAATCGTATTGGGTTTGAGCGACGCGGTGATCCCGGCGAGCAGGCCGAACGTTATAGCCACGCACATGGCGTAGAATCCCAGCTCAAGCGAATTCGGAAAACTGGTCCAGATCATTTCGTTGACGGTGTAAGAGGCGTTCTTGAAAGACGGCCCCAGATCGCCGCTAACCAGGCCGGACAGATAATCGAAATACTGCCGGTACAGTGGCACGTCCATGTGGTAATACGCTTCGAGTTGCTCGCGAATCTCGGGAGAGACGCTCTTTTCGTCATCGAAAGGGCCGCCCGGCGCGAGGCGGATCATGAAAAATGTCAACGTGACGATGATAAAGAGCACCGGTATGAATTCGAGCAGCCGGCGTACAATTGTCTTGAGCATGACGTAGACTCGCTACACAGATTAATTACGAATCGCCGGACCCGCCGTCGCCGAGATACACCTTGTGGTACGCGTAGTACCCGAGAAGGTTCGACGTGAAGCCGCGAATTCGGTGGTCGATGAGGAAGGGATTGGTGTAGTGGTAAATGGGGATGATGGGCATGCTTTCGATCAGGATGGTTTCGGCTTGGTCAAAGAGGTTGTTGCGTTGTGCGGTGTCGCCGACGGCCATGCTCTTGGCGAGATACTCGTCGTAGGCCGCGTTGCCCCAGCCGGTCCGGTTGTTGCCGTTATCAGTGATGAAACACTCCAAGAAATTGATCGGGTCGACCACGTCGCCAATCCAGCCGCCACTGGCGATGTCATAGTCCATGACTTTGTTGCTGGTTGTCGAGAGATAGACCTTCCAATCCTGATTGGAAAGGGTGATATCGATGCCAAGGCCCTTCTTCCACATTTGCTGGATGGCTTCGGCGATGGTCTTGTTCTTCTCTCTTGTGGCGTAAAGGATGTCGACGGTGCGGAAGCCTTCGCCATCCGGGTATCCCGCTTCGGCTAGCAATTTCCGCGCGGCGGCCACGTCGTATGTAACTCTGGCTGTGGGCACGTACTCGTTGATACCCGGAGGCGTTAGGAACGGCGCGGGCATTTCTCCCGCGTGCAGAACCTGATCGCAGAGCGTGTCTCGGTCCAGCGCCATGGCCAAGGCCCGGCGGACGCGCGGGTCATCCAACGGCGGACGTGTCGTATTGAAGCGGAAAAAGTACGTGCCGATCCATGGGTCGATCCGCAGCTGTTCCGGATTCTCCGCCTGATACACGGGAACTTTGCTAACGGGAACATTCGATGTGATATGGAGCTCCCCGTTGCGGAACATGCGTTCCTCCGTCTGCCCATCGGTGATCGGATAAAAGTGAATCCCGTCGTTTCGCAGGCTTGCCGCGTCCCAATAATGCTCATTCGGCGTCATTTCGATAATCTCGTTCGGCGACCACCTGGACAACACATATGGGCCGTTCCCCACCAAGTTCCCCGCGCGCGTCCACCGCGAGATGCGGTCCTCCTTCGCGCCGAATTTCTCGATGGTCGCTTGGTGCACCGGATACCAACTGTAATGGAGTTGAAGCGAGAGGAAATAAGGCGTGGGGTTTTCGAGCGTAATCCTGACTGTGCGCTCGTTCGGCGCCTCCGCGCCGACCAACGAGAAATCGTCGATCGCCCCTTCGTTGAAAGCCTGGGCGTTCTTCATTGGGAAGAGCATATAGGCGTACTCGCTGGCGAGCGCCGGTGTGAGAATCCGTTCCCAGGCGTACAGAAAATCCTTCGACGTCAGCGGCTCGCCGTTGGACCACTTGGCGTCCTCGCGCAGGCGAAACGTGTACACCAGCTTGTCCTCAGATTCCTCCCAAGTTTCCGCCACTCCCGGCGTCGGCGACAGATTTCCGGTGTCAGCGCGGACAAGGCCCTCGAACAGCGTAAGGAGAATATGGTGCTCCGGCACCCCTGTAACGATATGCGGATCCAGGCCCTCCGGTTCCGTTCCGTTTCCGATTCGGATGATCATCCGGTCCGAATCCGTTTCCGCGCCACAACCGGCGAGAGCCAGGCAAACGGCGAACAGTACGCACGTCATCGATATCAAGATCGTGAATTTCACGGAAGTCCTTTCCAGAGGCCGCAAATCTTCCGCATTATAACGGCTTGTGCCGCGCCGTCAAACAGCGGCGGCGCCTCCCATGTTTCTCTGGTCGATGGAAGAGATAAAGGTTGGCCGGCATTCCGAGATCGCGCGCCCGCCCAAACGCCGTCAATTGAAACAGCGAGCGCGAATCTCGAACAAGCCGCCGCCGACAGCGTGGCACGTCACGTCGAAGTCGAAAATCGAGAGAAGTCTCGTGCGAGCGGCCTTATTCGCCGTCGCAGTAGAAGAGCGGTGAGATATCCGGGCTGGTGCATTGACCTCATGCTGCTTCCATCTTACCCGTCATGCTGAGCGAAGCGAAGTATCTCTCCATTTCATTGGACTTCCGGCGTATCGAGTTCCTTCACTTCGTTCAGGATGACAGAAGGCGAACGCTTTGCCGTGCTTTCAAGAGCTGCGCCACCCGTGAGTCAATACGTTAGATGCCATAGCGAGAACGGGCCGCAACAACCTAAAACTTTTTGGTTTCTGCCCTCATTATGTGGTTCAATCGCGAGCAAGACCGATGTCCCCTTTCTTGATTGCGGCCGCGTCTTTACCGTGATTCGATACGCGACCTTCATCCGGTGGCCAAAGAGCGGCCCAATAGCCGGTCGAATTGCAGGAATCGGTGGATTTCGTAGTTTCTTTACAGGAATGTGAGAAAACTGGAAGGCGAGCCGCCGCCTTGGAACGCCTTAACCTAAGGCAGTTATGGGAATTTCGACCCCTTCTTTATTGACACTTATACCGTTGTGTGCTATAAAAAAGCCGAAGTATTAAGCCAAACGTTTATTAGTCGACGTGCAGGTGCAGCCCCGCGTCTTTCTTGGGCGCTTCCGCTTGGTGTTTACGAGTGTTTTGCCGAGGCCGTATGCGGCGGTGAATGCACACGACCGTTGTGTGCTCCAGGAGCGGATGAGGGTAGCGGCGTCAAAGTTTCGTTTCGGCCGGGAGTGGAGTTGTGGGGTAGGCCCAAGCCCTGGGTGAATTCCGTTCTCACGAAGCGCGGCATGTCGGCGAAACGTTTTTTTCGGAGGTAGGGTCAGGTGATAAAAAAGATTGGCACGTTTGTGATCGTGGGCCTCTTGGCCGGAGCCACCATCGGGGCTCTGGCGGTTTCGCCGGGGACTGTCGATAATGACGAGATAGCGAAGTTCGAGCGGAAAGCCGAACCGCTTATTCGGGCGGCCGGGAGCCGCGCGGTGTCGGAAACAGACGCATCGCTCGAAGCGTACCCGTCCATGCAAGCCAAGTTCGCGGCTATCGGTTTCGCCACCGAAATTGAATTCGGCGATTCCACCATCGCTACGCCCTTGGCCCCATTGAAAGAATCATCGCAGCCCGACCAACCGGCCACATCTTTTTCGCCCGGCACACAGCGTGATGTGCCCAAAGACAACTCCGCCGCCGCGCTGAAACCATTCCAGATGGCCCAGGCTGGCGCCAAAGCCCTCGTCACGCTGCCCCCGCTCGCTGGCGGAACGATCGTCGTCGGCGAAGGGCAACCGATCACGCTGGCCGACCTCGACGCGCCCCCCAGAATCCGGGAATGGAATCTGTCCAATAACGATCCCGATGCCGCCGAGTGCGACCCCGCTGGCGACCCGCCTGGATGGGTATGGGATGGATTCGCCGGGGCCAACTGCATTCCGCTCCTCACCGACGATACGGTAGACACAGTCACGCTCCGCATTTGGGAGCAAGGCACATACACGCTTATTCTCCAGCCGCCCCCAGATGCCGAGGACCCACTGCCTCCCTTCGAGACGATCCAGATTATCGTCACCGAAGCGCCCGACGATCCGCCGTCGGCGTCGCTTTCGTTCGCTCACATGCTTCCCGATGACGGCTCGCTTCTCCCCCTGAACGATTGGACGACGTTGTTCCAGATCACGATGGAGGCCGACTTGGACGAAGACACAGGTGTTTTCGCGGAGCGCGTCTTGGGTCAAGTCGTCTACAGTATCGATTCGGGTTGCTTTCCAGAGAACCCGCCCTTCGATGCGTTCGTCAGCCCCACTATGAACTCCATTCTCGAGTTCGCCCTCGTCCAGGATTTTGGCGAAGGAGGCCCGGATGGCGTATACAATCCAGGCCCCAACGGCGTCATCGACTCCCCTCCCATTCTCACTTGGGCCAACGACGGTTTCCCGTATCAAGAACCGACCGACGACCTGACGTTTAACCTTGACTTCTACGAGAATGGCTACCTGCTCGCGGATCCCGAGCTTCGGGCCGCCTGGCCACGCTCTTCGACGGCCGATGGCGGCAACGCCTATTTCGTTCTCTTTCGCACCTCGGCGGCGTGGGCAAACGCGACCAGTTTGTTTTACTCGGCGCAACTTACTGAACGGACAATGGTCGACCCGAATCTGTTCAATCCCCTCACGGGCGAAACCCCCGTTCCATTAACCGATGATGGTGAGCTACTCGATGGCGATCCGCCGGATCCATATCCCGGAGACGGCGATTGCACCCGCATGTACTCGAGTTTTTCGGTATATGACGCAACAGGGGCCGGCCCGAATCCCAACCCTTGGACATGGGTCAATAAGCTCTACACGCCCGCGGCGGAGCACATTCGGCCGCGCTTCGACGGGGCGAGCCAGACCTTCGATATGGTCACCGGCGAGTGGCTGGACCTGCGGCAACTGTTCGCCCTCGAGACGTGGACCTCGGTCATTGGCATCAACATGCATGGCAACGGAGGAATCCGCGAAGTTAACCTGGTCTTCACGGACATCGGAGCCGATCCCAACAACCCCGTTCCGGGTAACGGTGGCTTCGATCCGCGCGACGGGTTCGACCCGTTCACGATTGCGGACGAGCACCCCGACTACGTCCCCGCGGATCAGACCCTCGGCAGGGAATATCCCTTCAACGGCGCCTGGATGTTTCATGACACGAACGACAACAGTATCTTCGACGTCCCCGTGGCGACTACGGACAGCGGCGTGAATTTCCAGGGCGATTATCCGATGGATCCGGATATAAGTATTCCCAGCGAGCAGGTCGAACCGTACAACCCGGGTTGGGAGTACATTCCCAACCCGCCTTGGGGTGGCGATCCGGCCTTCAAGGTTCGGCTGCGCTTCGATGGCGGCCGCCGCCGCAGCAATTCCGATGACGAGCCCACCGGCCATCTGGACCCCACGCCGGACAGCCGCGACAATGAGGATCCTTCCTCATGGGCGGTCGATTATTTTATCACCATCCGCCCGGATAGTGGCTTCCGGGACGCGACGCTGGTTGCGGGGGACGGCACGGGCCTCGGCCTGGGTGCAGACTTCCGCGCGTTCATCGAGCCGCGCCGGTTCAACCCCTTCCTTAACGAGGGCGAATGGGACGGCGGCATCTGGACCGACGCTCAGATCTTTTCTCCTGACTCCATTGTACTCGACCCGCTGACCGTCGTAAACCCGCCCCAAGCACACTTTGCCAACAATTGGCCCGGACCGGAAGGCCTGCATTATCACTCGCTGATGGATCAGCCGCCGCCTATCGGCCTGAACCAGCCTGTAGATACCCTGGGCGCGAACGAAAAATGGTGGCCACAGCGCTTCCTCAACCAGAATAACGCGAAGCCCCAACGGGGCGCGGTCGAGGTGCATGATCTCGTCCTTACGTATAGCACGAACAACCAGGACGCGAAAGCCCTGCTGGGGGTCGGATACTACGCCTCGTTCAGTGCCGATGATACCCTAGGCCTGCCGGGCCAGTTATCTCTGTTCGATTTTTGGATCGATCCCTTCGGCCAATGGGGGGGCGATTCGGCTGCGGTTTCCTTTGACAACTGGACCGGTTTCCCGACCGTATTCTCTGGGATTCACTTTGTTGGAACGAATGCGAAGGACGTCATTCTAACCACCATCAACATTGGGGACGAGATTGCCATCGTATCCGACGATATCTTCGCCTATAATCAACAGTCGTATGAAACGGTGCCGTTCTTTATCCCGATTTTCGATGAAGCTCCATTCGGTCCACGCTCGCAATTCTTCCCGAATCCACCGCTGCGACCCTCCTTGCCAAGTTATGACAGTTGGCCTCGCAAAGATCTCATTGAGAACGCGCTTCCCCCCGGCCAATATCCGAGAAAATCCGATTGGGCGCAGGTGGACCGGGCCGCGCGGTTGCTTCAGCAGCACGCGAACAACGACGACCCGCCCACGGCAATGATCGGCATCAACATGGTCGGCGCGGACGACCCCGTAGTCAATCGCATTTCGCAATCCTTCTTCGAGGAAGTGACCGTTGCGTTCTGGGGTCCCGACTTTACGCCTAGCGATCTTCGACCCCTCGATCCGAATGGAGCCAACGTTGAGTCCGGTGTGATGCTCTACGAAGACTCCAACAGCGGCAGCGGCTTGACGGGCGGCATTTTCAATGGAACGGCCAATTCCAATTTCAATGCCGTTCTTGGCGCAGACTCGCCTGTGCTGCTCAACAACCTCGAGTGGGCCGGCGCGCCGGAACCCATCGACCTTGACGGCGACTTAATCCCAGACGATATGGATGGAGACGGTGACGCAGATGAAGATGACTACGCTTGGGTGTTGCGCATGCGGCCGAAGGATCTCTGGCGCGTGCCCATTTCCGACATTCGCTATGGTGGCGGGTTAGGCACTGGCGACGGGGGCAAGTCTCGCGCTGTCGTCGAAGAAGTTGCTGTGGCCGTGTCGCCCATGGACATTCCCGAAGGCGGCTTCACCGAAGACGGGGTCGATGCCATGCTGGACGAGGCGCGAGCGGAGAAGGCTGCGAAAGCGGCTACGCCCAAAGCGCTTCCTGACGGAGGCAACGAAGGCGATGATTTGTTCGTCGTGATCCGGCCGTCGGATTCCGTGCGTCAGTTCGAGAAGATTCGCGTCGTCATACCGGCGAAGCTTCCGAGCCGCATACCGGCAGAACAGGACGCGAGTATCGCATTTTCGCCCAATGTTCATATGCCGGCCGACTCGCTTATCCGTCGCAGCCCCGACGAAAACCCGGTGCAAGATTGGTACGGACACGACACGCTCGAGTTCAACGTGCCGACGGCGCTGGTGTCCTTGCTGGCGCCGAACTCGGAAATCGGTGCCGGCATCCCGGTCGCTGTCATTGGCGTCGACGCCTCCACCAACCGGCCCTCTTCGGAAGCGACTCCGTATAGTTCCCAAACGCTGGGTGAGGGCACACGCGGCGACTCTACCCTTGTGGTGAGCGGCTTGCCCTGGCCGGTTGGCGCGTTGGTTGGCGATTTTGTCATCGACAGCGAATTCGAACCGTATGAGATCGTCGGGAACACCGCGAACGTCGTTACGCTACTGAGCGGAAGCCCTCGCGAGGGGGCGTGGCTCATCGCGCGATCGCCAACTTTCCTCGAGCAGATGATCGTTGAGATCTACGACGAAGGCATCGACACCGATGGTGACGGATTTCCGGACGAACCCGATGGCCAGTTCAACATGGCCGAAGACTTGGCCTCGCTGGACTTCGAAGATCCGGCCAACGGCGTATCCAGTGGTGTCTCGATCTACCGCGACAACTTCTTCCATCCGAACAACAGGCGTGGCGTCTTCGATCCGCCCGTCGTTGTCAATGGCGCAGTCCAGTACATAGACTTGCCCGTCCGCCTCGACGACCGGCCCGTCCGTCTTGGTATTCCGGGCGAGCCTACAAACCAGATCCGCTTCGTCTTCTCTTCGCCCGGCACCGACAACGTCCCCACGCCGATCGCCGACCAGCCGCGGTTGCGCCAGTGGATCCCGGATTCTTTTGGCGGGCTTCAAGCGGGGAATGAGCCCGATTTCTTCGTCGTGTTGCGCAGTAGCCTCGACATGGTGCTCGGCGACGACTTCCGCGTGGGCATCGTTTCGTGGGGCCCCAACACGCCGACCGAACCCGATCCCGACACCTTCTCCGATCCGCCGCCGCCGGCACAACCGGCCGACGAGTTTGACGTTTTCAGTGAATTCGCTTGGGGCACCCGGGCGATCGGATACATCAGCTTCTTCAAAGAACCGCCCCTCTATTACTGGATGGATGAGCATACCGCCCATCAAGAGGTGGACATCAGCGGCTACAACTGGGTGCGAACGACGGTCTCCAAGAATCTTCTGACCGAGGTCATTACGGGCGCGCAAGGCCTGACCCCCGATTTCATCGCGGAACCCACGCGTCAAGGGCGGGATCTGCCCGTACAGTTCACGAGTTTGACCGACCCTGCCCTGGCCTCGGCGTATCTGTGGGACTTCGGAGATGGAATCACATCGACCGACCAGAATCCCTCGCATTCGTATACCGTCGCAGGTCTCTATACCGTGTCCTTGACCGTTACCGACCTGACCGGTATCAAATTCACCGAAACGAAGCCCGACTACATTGAGATTCTCCTGCAGCCCTTCGCCGAATTTATAGCCAGTCTGCGGGATGGCGAAGCGGCGCTGCAAGTCAGCTTCCTGGATCAGTCCGATGGCGGGCCGTCGGGCAATCCGGTGAGCTATCTGTGGGATTTCGGCGATGGGAGCCCCACGAGTGCCGACCCGAATCCGCTTCACCTGTATACCATGGCCGGGTTCTACACGGTCGAACTGACGGTGACCTTTGCCGATGGCTCAGTGGACACCGTGGAGAAGCCCCAATACATCACCGTGCGGCTGGGCGGCGGTGGCGGAGGCGGAACGGTCGTCGGCGGACCCACTGCGAGCCTCACCGTCGCCGATTCGATTGCTGCGGGAGATGTTGACCGCAGCGGCCACGCGCTTGTGCCGTTGAACGACTGGGTGCCGCTCTTCAACATCAATATGTCGTCCGACGACGCGGAGGCGCCAGCGACGCGGTTCCTCCAAACGCTGACCTACTCGCTGGTCTCCGACCCCGACCCCGATCCCGGCCCCACGCTTTTGTCGAGTTATCCGAGGATGTCCGACATCCTCGAATACGGCCTGTTCGTCGAAGGAGGCGATCCGGAAGAGGACTTCGATGGGGGGCTTGACTCGCTGGACACCTTGCTGTTCACCTGGGACAACACCGGTGCGCCGGTGGGCTTTGGAGTGGACCTGGGCGGTTCGATTCAGTACAACCTGAGTTTCATAGGGACGGGCAGCACGAACGATCCCCAGTACCGCGTACAGAGCGGATTCGACGAGAATGGGCTGTCCTATATTGTCGCCATGCGCACCTCGGCTACATGGCGCGACGGCATCGACCTTGGCTACGAAGTGCTCGACGCGCGCATGACCCCGTTCGCCGTAAACGAAGATGGCGAACCGGCCGACTCGTACAGTCCCAACTTCCTCGATGCGGAGATTCTCGAGGACAACCCGCTCTACACGTCGAGTTTCAGCGTCTATGACATCACGGCAGGCCCAGCCGAGCCGTACCTCGAAGCCTACCACAACTCGTGGATTACCCCGCACACGGCCCAGATCCCCATGGTCGAATTCTCGAGGCCACGATTCAACCCGGCGGGAACGGTGTTTGACATTGTAGCGGGCCATTTCCAGGGAATGCGGCAGCTCTTCGCGGTCGACACTTGGGTGCAAGCGGTGGGCATTGATGCCCATTCTACCGGGCTCTCTCATACGGATCACCCCGTATACACCACGGGTGAAGATCCTGCTATACCACAGGCTACGCTGCGCGAGGTCAACGTAGTGTTTACAGATATCGGCGGCGATCCCTTCGCAGGACCGGGTAGCGGCGGTTTTGATCCGAGAAGCGGTCTGGAGAACTTCCCGGACATATTCGAAGACGGTTCCGAATTCCTGGAAGTCGAGACAGCCATAGGGCGCGACCCCGGGTTCTATGGTGTCGCCATATTTGCCGACACCAATAACAATGGACTCTTCGATCCGCCTACTCCGGCTCCCGATGGGTTCGGCGTCACGTTCACCGACTACCATCTGCTGCCAGAAATCATACCGCCCGAATGGGAATACATCAGTTTCCCACCGGGTGGGGGAGATCCCTGGTGGAAGATCAAGCTGCAGTTCCGCGATGGGAGCCGCGAACGGCTTGGATCACCGCTT
The DNA here is from genome assembly GCA_964401695.1 of uncultured Nitrospirales bacterium. Taxonomy (GTDB): domain Bacteria; phylum Hydrogenedentota; class Hydrogenedentia; order Hydrogenedentales; genus JAPYPO01. The sequence goes on along the minus strand of CAYNZS010000004.1, from coordinate 22,199 downwards.
GACGGGCTTGGAGGATTCCTGGAGCCGGTACCCGACGCACGGGAAGGCGCTGACGAAGAGATCCAGGGCGGCGGAAACGGGCTTGCCGACGCGGCTCGCGTCGACTATTTTCTCGTGTTCCGACCGGATGGCGGATTCACTGATGTCTCCACAGAACCGGGAGACGGAATCGGACTGACACCCGGCGCGGACACCCGCGTGTTTGTCGAGCCGCGCCGCGTCAATCCAACAACGGGAAGCAACACTGGCGGTATCTATATTGACAGCATGATTCCGTACGCGGAGAATGTGGACGTGGTAGCCCCCGTTTGGCAAGACGATCCCCGTTGGGGCGAAATCGAGCCATGGTGGCCCGAGCGGACGCTCAATTCCACCGTCGTGAAGCCTCTTCGGACGGGTGTGGAGGTCCATGACCTGGTATCCGTTTATGAGACGCGGGCATTGACCGCTCGCTTTCCGACTATCCCATTCGCTCTCGGCGCGTTCCCGCTGTGGCTCGATTCGCTCGGACTCACCGCCAGTCGCTTCCTGAATTTTGATACTCCACCGGTTGGGTACTGGGAGGTTAGTGTTTCGTACAATGCGTTTGGTGTTCCGCTCTATACAACGAACAGCAGAACGGACAGTTCGTACCCCGCGTTCGAGTCCGTGCCGTTCTTCCTTCCCGAATTCGACGGGGGCATATTGGGGCCTCGTTCACGCTTCTATCAGAATCCGCTTGCGTTGCCGTCCATGCCGGATTATCTTACTTGGCCGGCCGAGCTGGCTCCGGGCGCCTATCCGCACTTGACCGACTGGGCGCCGGAGGACCGGCAGGCGCGGCTTCTTGTGCAGCGTGTCGATTCGCGCAGCGGCTTGATGCCGATACTCGGTTTTAACCTTGTCGGAAACGGAGACCCGGTCGTATTGGCTTCGAATCCGAGCACCCTCGACGAATTGACGGTTGCCATCTGGGGTCCTGGCTTCGACCCATCCGACCTGTTGCCCCTCGATCCGGAGGGCGACGACCTGGACTCGGGCGTCACGCTTTGGGCCGATGACGATATCAATGCCGGGGACGGCGTATTCCTAAGTTCGCCCGAGGCCAATTTCGGCGTTGCTGGATTCCAATTCGATGAGACGGTCGTCCCGCTGAACCTCCTGGGTTGGAAGGATGCAGCCGAGCCGGTCGATATCGACGGAGACGGCGTCGCCGATGACGTCGATGGCGACGGCGATGTAGACAGCGGCGACAACGCGTGGGTATTGACGTTGACGCCGCAGACCCCGATCGTTCTTCCCGGGAATGACCAGGATAACGAAGGGACCGCTGATTCGCCGCATACTTTCGGCGACGACCTGTTCTTCGTCGTGAAGACCTCGAAGGATATCTCCGCCCACGAGAAATTCCGCGCGTTTGTTCCCTTCACGCTGCCCTCGCGCGATGCGGGGCAGCGTCAGGCGGGGATGCGGATTACGCCGCAGGGCACGGTAAGCGCCAGCGCATTGACGAAGCGGAATCCAGAAGAAGGAACCGTTGTCGATTTCTACAGCCATGACATGCTGAATGTGAACGTGCCGGTGGATATCACGAACATCGCGTCGCACAACGTGCAGTTGCGTCCGAACAGCCCGGCGCTCCCGGTCTTCGGTATCGACGCCTACACGAACCGGCCCGAATTGACAGTCGATTCGGGTACCGAGGGCGTCGGCGCGCCCGAGCAGTTCCTGGATACATCGAAGGCGTGGGCCGCGGACGTGTACCGCGGCAAGTATCTGGTGGACAGCGGCTACAAAACCTTCGCGATCGTGGGCAACACCGCCGACCGCCTCACGCTCGTCAGCGGCGAACCCCATGCGGGCTCCTATCTCGTCGTGAAGGATCCCACCTTCCTTGAGCAGATTATCGTCGAATTCGAGCGCGCTTCAACGGCGTCCACATTCAGCTTCTTTGTCGACCTGTTGCCTTTGGCGGCGGATCAGTCGGTAAGCGGCGTCGCCTTGTACCGCGACAACGATGGGCATCCGGACAACCTCAACGGTGTATTCGATCCGGGCATTGACATTCCCGTGGTGCTGGATGATTCGCCTGTCCTTGTAGGCGGCGCGGGCCAACCGACGGCACAAGTCAAGTTCGTAATGTCGTCGCCGGGAACGGACGACTTCCCAGTCCCGATTGAAGAGCAACCGCGCCTGCGCCAGTGGGTGCCCAACGCTCAAGGAGGCCCGGGCGCAGTCGAATTCGAGGGGCCTGACTTTTTTGTCGTGGTGCGCGCTTCGGCCGAGTTGGGCGAAGGCGCCGACTTCACGGCTGCCATCGTATCGTGGGGTCCCAATACTCCCTCCGAGCCGGATCCTGACACCTTCACCTTCCCGCTGCCGCCCGAACAGCCCGCGGACGAATTCAAGAAGTTCAGCGAATTTCCCTTTGGCTCGCGCGGATTGGGTTTTATCACCATGTACGAGGAAGCGCCGACCCGTTACTGGATGCGCGAGCGGGTGGCCTACAGCGAGCCGGACCCGAGCCCGCTCCGCTGGATCCGCTCGACGACCAGCAAGAAGGTCCAGTCCGGGACGATAACCACGCAGGACGCTCTGGTAACGCCAACCATGATTGTGATTGATTCGGCAACGCCCGGCGGACTGCCGTTGGCAATTCCTGAGGGCGAAACCATTGAGGTGCTTCTGCGCGGCGACAACTTCGGCAGCGCGGCGCAAGTGGCGATCGGCGGCTACTCCGTCGAGGTGTTAGAGTCGAGCGACTACGTCATTCGCTTAGCGCTGTCAGACCTTCCGAACGTGGAACCACAGACCCCGGTGGTTACCATTGTGCGCAATCCCTTTACACTCGAAGAGGCCACCCGGGCCGATCTCTTCACGCTCATCGAGGCGAGCCAGGGAACGCGGGTCCTTGACGTGGTGCCCTCGCGCGGATCCTCAGTCGATTTCTCGGTCACGGTTATCGGCGAGAACTTCTCGCAGCCGCCGCTCATCGAAGTTATTTTCGGCGAGATGGTTATGCCGGTGATTAGCGTGTCCGAAGATGGAACCTCCATTTCGGTCGGCTTCCCACCAGGCGGCATGCCAGACACAGGCGCTCTCGATGTGCAGGTGAAGAACTATTCGAAGGTCGGCGTCCTGGCATCGCAGGATACGCTACTGTCCGGATTTACGTTCCTGAACGATCCGGCTCTAATGGGCCCGTGCTTCATCGCGACCGCCGCCTTTGGCTCGCCCCTTGAGGCGCGGCTCGACACCTTCCGCGCATTCCGCGACGGTGTCTTGCTGCAATCCGCGGCGGGCGTTGCTCTGGTGGATGCCTACTACACGGCGAGTCCGGCCCTGGCCGATGAGGTCGCAGCGCGGCCCTGGCTCGCGTCGGTTGTCAGAATGGTTCTTATTCCGGCGGCGTGGTTCCTCGAGTTCCCGATAGCGTTGACGTTTGCGCTGCTAGCGGTTGCGGGCGCCTCGCTTGGCCGGCGGAGATGGCGCGCCGCTAGGAATTAGCCGAATGTACGAGGGATGATTGCCCCTCGTTGAAACGAAAGGGAGCAAAGGTGAATTCGAGCCTAAAGCGAAAACTGGTGACCTATCTACTTTTGGCCGCGTTGCTGGGGACGGCGCCGCAAACGCTAGCGTTCTTTCCCCTCGGCGGAACTTCAGCTGTCGACTTGGAGATGCGTGTCTATCGATGGTTCATCGAAGACATGGATGTCAACGGCGACGGTGATGTAACCGGTCCTGACGAGGGAATCCCGGTGACGGTCGAACGAGGCGATTTCGGATTCACCGCCGTCGAAGAAGACATCGTCATGGACTCGTTCGAGGTGTGGGAAGACGTGCCGACCTCGTTTATCGGGATGCGTTACACGACACCCATCATCGATCCCGCCGGCATTTTCACCGGGCTCGGTACGCAAGATGGCCTGAACCTGATTGCAGCGCAAGTACCGGGGGATCCTGTCAATTCAGGCATTGCCTTCCCCATACTAGGGATAACGTTCGTCAACTTCTTTCTCGAAGACGGATTCCAGACTTCTCCAGACGGCACGATGACATATGAAGTGCAAGGCACGCGGATTCTCGAAGCCGATATCGTGATCGAGATGACATCGCACCGCGGCGCGAATCCGATAGCCGACCTCAAAGGCACCGTCGTGCATGAGGCCGGCCACTGGATGGGCATCGGCCACAACCCCATGAGCAATCTCGCGTTCGACGCTACGCTGAACACCAATGTAGAGACGGCGGTCTACGCGCAGCCCGACGCAACCGGCGCGTTGCGGCGTGTCGGGGTCACCCCAACCATGTTCCCGAGCGTTTTTATAACCGACGACGGCGCGGGCAACTTCGTTGGCGGATACCAAGATCTTTCGCCGGCAGATATCGGCGTCGTCTCATTCTTGTATCCCCGAACCGACCAAAGCGCCTTCTTTTCGATTCGTGGCGAAGCCAGAACTCAATCCCGCGCACAGATTCCATCGACCCCCTTGCTCGGAAGTCTGGTCACGGCATGGGCCGATGTCGATAATAATCCTTCGACCCCGCGCGTCCCATTCATGGCCACGATGACGGGACTGTATACGCCGAGCCATGAGATCTCGAACCGGGGACAGTTTGTCATGCCTGGGCTCTTGAGGGAGTTCATCGGGTTCGGCGATGGAGCTTCGTTTCAGGCAACCTACACCTTCACCTTGGCTCCCATCAACCCAACTAACCAACTGGGTTCCGGAACCGAGGGGCCCGCCGGCTTCGATTCCATGCACTCCCCACTCGGCGACGGCACCCAGTGGACGATTCCCTACGACACCATCGTTCAGACCGAAACTTTCTTTGCGGACGGTGAGCTCTTCGGCGAGGAAAACAGGGAGGCGGGCACGGCGCTCGCGTGGGATCCCCTTCGCGGCCAGGTTGTCGACCCAGTCTCTGGGCGAACATTCGCGTCAATGGTCGCGAACGACACCCCCATGTTTGGAGACAAGAGCGAGGTATGCCCGCTGCTGGTAATCGAGCAGGAACTCGGCGTAGCCGCCGGCCCAAATCTGTTGCGCGGATTTCGCGACCGCGTACTGCTTCAATCCGCGGCAGGTGTCGTCGTGGTCGATGCATACTATCAGGCCGGTCCGGCCATGGCGCGAATGCTTCGCGAAAAGCCCCTCCTGCTCAAGGTCTTCGGTCTCGCGGCCCTGTTCGCCGAGTGGCTGTTGACGGACGGATCCTTCGCCACGCTTCTGTCAGCCTGCGCACTAACCGCCCTCGCGCTGGTTGCCAGAAAGCGCCGCCGCGCCGCCGTAGCGGCCGCGTTGGCAGCGCTTGCCATCTTCGGATTCCTCGCCGGGCCTAGCGCTCACGCCGCGATCTACCCGGTCTCGGAGAACGAACTAATTAGCCTTGCGGATAGTATTGTCGAGGGTACCGTCGCCAGCGTGGAAAGCCGAATCAGGGACGATCATGGCGGCATCGTCACGACCGTGGGAATCACCGTCAACGATAACTTGAAGGGCTCGCTGAACAAACAGAGCACAGTCTACATCGATCTTCCGTACGGCCGCGTTGGAAACTACGTCGTGAGAGCCTCGGAGACACCCACCTACGCCGTTGGCGAGGAAGCAATCTTGTTTCTCCGCGAGGGGGAATCGGGCGTTCTCATTCCGCTCGGAGGCACACGCGGAAAACACGCTATCACGACCAGTTCTGAAGATGGCGAACAATACGTAGTCGCTGATTTCGTATCCCAGCATCACATGAAGCAGGTCTCGAAGTCCGTTCTGACAGAAAAAGGCGTCGAACCCGACGAGGCCGAGCTCAAACCCTACGTGAAACTGGACGATTACAAGGCGTTTGTGCGCAGCGAGGTTCGCAAGCAGCGTTAGCGCTAGTCAGCGTGCCTGGCCGACGCCGCTCCTCTTCCGCCTTTTTTCTTGCGTTCGGCTTGAACGCATACCAGCGCATTACCGCTGAAACCGCGGTTAATGCGCCCACCCCGCCGGTTTATAGTAAGCCGGGCATCCAGAAACGGAAGCCCGCAAACACAGGGCTTTTGGCCGCAAAACGCAAGAAAAAAGGCGTCGGAGTCAACTTAAGGCTGCGCGGCTGCGTTAACGATCAGGTAAGGCCCGAGTTGCCCCTTTTGGGGGTGGGCCGGACCAGGCGGGCGGCGGTGTTTTCTCGTTTTCCTTATTCCCCTAACAGTGCCCATGCGTCGGCAGCGTAGCGGGGCAGGAGTTTAAGTATCCATGGTGCGCGGACTCTTATATCGGCATCTCTTCAAGCTTGCCGAAGGCGCCCTGGCGGGCCTGTGTTTGCTATGGGTAGGGTTTTTTGTGTTCAACAACTTCGTCCTGGCGACACGTGGCCCCTCCAAGCAAGACTCGTTCCCCGGCGTTTTTGAAAGCGAATTCGAGTTTGCCCGGACCGGCCCCCCGGGGGCCTACAGCGAAATTATCCGCAGCGGCATATTTGGCGCTGCCGCGAAGGATAGCGCGGCCAATGTTCCTCTACCTGTGGTTGTGCCTCCTCCGACCGAAGAAATAACGAAACTCCCGCTATTGCTCAAAGGCACGATGCTCGCGGGACGACGCGACCCTTTTGCCAGCGCAATAGTTCAACACAAGGACCGCGGCCAACTGACGATGACGTACTTCATTGGCAACGAGGTTCTCGACAAGGTCTATCTCGACGAGGTGCTCGCGCACGAGGTGATCTTGCGGAACGAGCGGGAGAACAAGCTCGAGCATCTCCCCATGCTTGAGCCCTACGAGATAGCGGCCAATACGTCTGCCGTCCCGGCGCCCCGGACAGACCGGGCCACACGGCCGAAGCTGGCCGAATTGCGCGCCAATACAATCAAACTGAATCAGAAAGAGATTCACCAGCGGCTGCTCGACGAGTACGTGGACATCGCGACCAAGGTCGATGTAAAAGAACATAAAGACGCGAACGGCAAGGTGATCGGACTGACCTCCTCTAACGTTTCTCAAATCGGATTGGCAAAGGATCTTGGCCTGCAAGATAACGACATTCTTACCACCATCAACAACCAGCCGGTCGACAGCACCGATTCGATACTCAAAGTGTTAAACAGATTTGCCGGCGCCCGATCGTTTCGCATAGGCATCATCCGAGGCGGAAAACAGCAGTACCTGAATTACTCTCTGAAATGACGTATGGAAAGCGCGCCGCGGCCCCGCCCATCCTGGCGCGGCGCAATCGGAGTCCGCGCTTGAGCCCTAGAAAGGAAAACGCGTGAAGACTAGTATGCCTCTTCGCCTCGCGCTGGCGGTACTTTGGGCGGGCGCCGCGGCTTGGCCAGCGGCCGCGCAGCAAGCCGATCCCAGGCGCCCACAAAATGCGCAGGGGCCGACGGGGCCTATCGAGCTCAACTTCGTTGATGCCGAGTTGCAGAACGTGGTCGAGGCGCTCGGAGCGCAGATCGGCAAGAACTTCCTGTTGCCTCCCGGCCAAAATCTGGGGACTAAAGTAACCATTTTTTCACACCACCCGGTGCCGCCGGACTTGGCCTACGAGGTGCTCGAATCGCTTCTTGCGGCGAACAGTTTTTCTTTGGTCGATACACTCGACGGCAACCTCGTCAAGATCGTGCCGATCGGCAAGAATCAAGAAAAGCTCGATATCGAGAAAGGCACGACACAGCCCAGAATTGGTTTTGACAACTATTTGATTCGCATTGTCAACGTGGAGTTCGCGGCTGCGGACGAAGTCGCGACATTGCTGAAGTCGGTCGCCTCTGAAGTAAACGATATTCAAGTTTGGAATTCGACCAACACTTTGATCATTCGCGACACGTCCGAAGGTATGCGGAACATGTTGGTGTTGCTCGAAGCCATCGACGTTCCCGGAAACCAGGCGGTCATGGATATTTTCACGCTTCAGTACGAGCGCGCCGAAACCATCCAACAGTATCTGCAAGATGTGCTTTCCGATGACAGCAGCAGCGGCCCAGCCTCGGGAGCGCGGTCCGCGGTGCAGACGCGCGCGCAAACCCAGCGTGTGCGGCAGATCGCTGTACCGGGGGGGCGCACGGCCCCAACCCAGGTGGGCTCGCGCGAAGATGTCCTGCGGATGGTGCCCAACGAACGCCTGAACGCGCTTATCGTGGTGGCCTCCGAGCCGCTTATGGTTCAGGTTCGCGATCTGATAGACCAAATCGACACGCCCACGCCCTATGAAGAAAACACGATCCAATATGTCGAGTTGCGAAACGCCGACGCCGAAGAAGTCGCCGAGGTGTTAGAGAGCTTGGCAGGCCTGGCCCCGCGGCAAGGGGGCGAAGGACCTGCCGGCGGAGGCGCCCAGGGCGCGCAAGTCCAGCCCTTCGAGAAAGAAATCTCGATCACTTCATACGAGGCCACGAACTCGCTGATCGTCGTCGCGACCCCTCAAGATTTTCGGCGTTTGGAGCTATTGATTGGCTATATCGACGTACCCATCCGCCAGGTCAACGTCGAGGCGATTATTATGGAGGTGACCATATCCGACCGCTTCGAGCTGGGCGTGGAACTGCTGGGATTGACAGGGAACGACGCGTTCGGGCTCAACAACGTGGCGAGCCTCACGAACGCCATCTTGGGCGGCCCTCTTGCGCTCGCGGGACCGGGCACGACCTTTGGCATCCTCGATGGCACAACCCAGATCCCCGTGCCAGGCATCGTCGGGGAAGGGGCTCTCAGCGGCGGAACTGGACTACAAACCATTCCCAACGTGCCGTTGCTCCTCAAGGCGCTAGAGACGGTGACGGATGTCGAGGTGCTCTCGCAGCCGAATCTCTTAACGCGCGACAACCAGGAATCCAAGATTACCGTCGGACAGGATATTCCCATTCTCTCGTCCTTGATGGACACCGACGACCGCACCGGTTTTCAGTCGCGGGGCCGCGTTCAACGGCAGCGGGTCGGTGTCATCATGACCGTGACGCCCCAGATCAACGAAGGCGACTATGTGTCCATGGAAGTTAAGATTGAAGTGTCGGACCCGGTGGAAAGCACGGTGGGGATCAATGACGACAACCAGGGGGGGGCCACCATTCAACTCACCGAAGTCGTAAACAACGTTGTTATCCCCGACGGCAGCACTGGAATTGTTGGAGGGCTTCTCCGCGAAGGGAAGAACCGCACCGTGGGCGGGTCGCCTGGGCTGTCCGACCTTCCGCTGCTCGGCTGGCTCTTTCGCAACAAGGTCAACGCGCGCAGCAAACAGAACCTGGTGATCCTGCTGACCCCTCACATCATCAAGGAAGCGCAAGATCTCGAGCGGGTCACCGAATTCCGGCTCGACGAGTTCCACGACCGCAACATCGACGTTATCTTCGAGAAGGAAATGTTCTTCAAGAAGCTCAAGAACAAGCACGAAGTCCGGAACGTCTACAATCCTACACAGCGCTTCAACAATCCGAAGGGCGTGCGGCGCGGCTTTGGCCGCAGCCGTATCGGGAATTAGCTATGAGTGTGGGACAGGATCAGCTTCTGTGCGGCATCTTCTTAAGTATGGGCTGTGTGCATGAGGAGCAGATCGAAGAGGCCCTCGAAATTCAAAAACTCCGCCCCAGGCGGATCGGGCAAGTGCTGCTCGATTTGGGATACATCGAGGAAGATCACCTGCTCGAAGCGCTGAGCGAACAGTTCGATATCCCCTTCGAGAAAGACATCTCCGCGGATCTCGATGCGTCGCTGACAACCAAGGCCCCGCTCAGTTTCATCCGCGAATACCAGATGGTGCCCTACAAGCAGAATGGCGACGGCTATCTAGTCGCCATTCACGACCCCATCAATCTGCTTCCGCTCGACGACTTGCGCCTCCTGCTCGGCGGAAATGTCTGGCCCGTATTGTGCCGGGAAGCCGACATCCAGGGCGTCATCGACGGATATTTCGATCAAGCGGGCGAGAATGCCGCCGAAATGATCGAGACTATCACCATGGAAGACGATGGCGATGTAATCTCCTTCGACGACCAGGATGTGGACCGCGACTTGCTCGACCTTGCCAACGAAGCGCCGATCATCAAGCTGATCAACCTGATGATATCCGGGGCTATCAAGGAACGCGCTTCCGACATCCATGTCGAGTGCTTCGAGAAGGACGTGATCGTCCGCTACCGCATTGACGGTGTGCTCTACGAAAAATTCAACGTTCCCAAATCGCAGCAGGCCGCGGTCGTCTCGCGCATCAAGATCATGGCCCGCCTCAACATCGCCGAACACCGCCTGCCGCAAGACGGCCGCATCAAGATCCTTCTAGGCGGAAAAGAGATTGACATCCGCGTCTCGGTCATTCCCACCCAGCACGGCGAGCGGGTCGTCATGCGCATTCTCGAGAAGGGCACTTTTCTCCTCGGCCTCGAACAGCTCGGAATGGCGCGACGCGACTACGAGACCATGGACCGGCTCATCAAGAGTTCGCACGGAATCATCTTGGTCACCGGGCCAACTGGCTCGGGCAAGTCCACCACGCTCTACGCCGCCCTGCAACGGGTGCTGTCGCCCGATATCAACGTGATCACCGTCGAAGATCCTGTCGAGTACCAGATGGCGGGCGTTGGCCAGATCGAAGTGAAACCGAAAATCGGCCTCACCTTCGCCAGTGCGTTGCGAAGCATATTGCGGCAGGATCCAGACGTTATCCTCGTCGGCGAGATTCGCGACCACGAGACGGCCGAGATGGCCGTGCACGCTTCGTTGACCGGCCACCTCGTGTATTCCACCCTGCACACCAACGACAGTTCGGGCGCGGTCACCCGCCTGGTCAATATGGGGATCGAGCCCTTCCTGGTCACTTCGTCGACCTTGGCCATCTTGGCGCAGCGCCTGGTGCGGAGGATCTGCGAGAAGTGCAAGCGCTCGCTCATCCCCGGGCCGGAGAGCCTGCGTGAACTGGGCGTCCAGGACATCAACGATTTCGCCGCAATGGAAGTCTACTATGGCGAGGGTTGCCCGGCTTGCCAGCAGCGCGGATACTATGGGCGCTTGGGCATATTCGAATTGCTGGTCATGAACCCTGAGATTCAAGACTTGACCTTGCGCAACGGCGATTCCAACGCGATCAAGCGCGCCGCCATCCGCGGCGGCATGCACACGCTCCGGCAAGACGGCACATTGAAAGTGTTCGATGGCGTTTCCACCGTCGAGGAAGTCCTTCGCGTCACCCGCGACGACATGCTCGAAGAGGTGGTACTCGATTGATCGCGCGCTGGCTCCATTGGCATTCGCGCAGCCGAGAGGCATAACACATGGCGGTTTTCGAATATCATGCGATTTCCCGCGAAGGCGGGAAGAAAATGAAAGGCGTCATCGACGCGGATTCGCCCGCGGCGGCCCGCCGAAAGCTGCGCGAGCAGAAACTCTTCCCTACGCGCCTCGACGAGACCTTCGGCACGGCGAAGCCTGGCACGGTGACATTGGGCGAGGTGGACCTAAGCCGCGTCACGGTGCGCGATATCGCGCTGATGACCCGCCAGCTCGCCGTATTGCTCAACGCCGGGATGCCCCTGGTCGAGTCGCTTTCGGCGTTGATCGAGCAGACCACCCGCCCCAAACTGCAAAAAGCCATCTTCGATGTGCGCGACCGGGTGCGCGAAGGGAGCCGCCTGGCCGCCGCGCTCGCCGCGCACCCGAAAGTATTCGCCCCGCTCTACGTGAATATGGTTCGCGCCGGAGAATCGAGCGGCGCTCTCGAGCGAGTGCTCTTTCGGCTCGCCGACATTATGGAGCACGACGCGAAAATGCGCGCCCAGGTGCTCTCAACATTGGCCTATCCCGCATTCATGTGCCTGTTTGCCGTCGCCATTATCAGCTTTCTCATGCTCGTCATCGTTCCCCGCATCACGGCTCTGTTTGAGCGGCGCGAACAGAAATTGCCGCGGCTCACCGAGATACTTATCACAACGACCGATTTTATCGGCGCCTACTGGTATCTGATCACCGGCGCTGTCTTGCTCCTACTATTCGTGTGGAGGTATTGGGTAACGCGGCCGGATGGACGCAGGGCTTGGGACCGATTCAAACTGACCGTGCCCGTGTATGGCTCGCTTCAGGTGAAGATGGTCTGCGCCCGCTTCGCGCGCACGCTGGGCACCATGCTCGAAAGCGGCCTCACGATGATGAAGGCGCTTGAAGTCGTCAACACGGTCGTGCAAAACAAGCACTTTGAAGACGCGATGGAGGATATCAAGGCCGGTGTGCGGCGCGGTCGGGATCTCGCGATCCCCATGAAGGAAAGTGGCGTCTTTCCTCCCATGTTGATACACATGGTCGAGCTGGGCCAGCGAAGTGGCGAAATCGAGGGAATGCTCATCAAGGTCGCCGAAATCTACGACGAGGATGTGCGGCTCTCGTTGGACGCGCTGGTAAGCCTCCTCGAGCCGGTGATCATCGTTATCATGGGCTTGTTCGTCGGCCTGCTTGTGCTTGCCATCTTGCTGCCCATACTGAACATGAGCACCAACATTGGGTAATAGAGAGTAGAGGCCCTTTCGCGCCCCGCTATTCGACAAATGGGCGTGCGCCAGAACATAAGGAGGATAAGAGACATGGAACCGAGACGACCGAACTGGACTGGACGGCCGAAGAGCCACAGGGGCGAGGCGGGCTTTACGCTTGTAGAACTGATGGTCGTGATCGCGATTATCGCGGGGCTCGCTACGATTGTAGGCGTGAACGTGCTGGGTGCGTTGGGTGACGCCGACCGCGCCACGGCACAGGCGCAGATCAAGAACCTCAACACCGCTGTCATGGGTTACAAGATTCAGTTCAACGAGTTCCCAGGACGCCTTGAAGACTTGGTGGAGAACTCGAAGAATCGCAATTTCCTCGACAGCAAAACCGTTCCTGTAGATCCGTGGGGCAACCCCTACGACTACAAATCGGAGGGCCGCAACTTCACCATCACTTCCTACGGCGCCGACGGGACGCCTGGCGGCAGCGACGACGACGCAGACATCAGCAGCGACGACCTGGCCGACGAATAGGAAACCATGTCCTCGCGCTCTTCCATAGGGGATCGCAATCGCTCCTTTGGCTTCACGATGGTCGAGTTGATGGTCGTCGTCGGAATCATCAGTCTTGTCTGCGCAGTGGCCATCCCTCAATTAGCGCCTTCCATCGCATTTAGCAACCACGAGGGTGCCGCGCGGCATCTGGCCGGATTCGGACGCGGCGCCATGGGACGCGCTACGTTGCTGCATGAGCGAATGACCGTCAAGATTGACCTCGACAGCCAGGAGTATTGGTGCGAACGCTGGCCAGAACCGGAGCCCGAGGAGAAGGACGACGCGTTTCTCAATAAGGACGGCGGGAAGAAGCGGGAGCCCATGGACAGCATCGAGTTGCTGCTTCTCGCCAAGCAGGCCATGCCGGACGAAGACGGCCGGGTCGATCCCGAAGCAGACACCGAACGGCTGGAAGACGAATCGGAAATCATGTTCGAAGCTTTCGAGCGGATGTCCCGCTTGGCCACGACGACGCGGGCGAACCGTGTCGAGCACGAGCAAAGCAATTTGGACAAGACGGCGGCGCGGATGGAGGAAAATCTGAATCTCCTCGATGAAGGCGAGGAACAAGAGGAAGTCGAGCCCGAGGAGATCGTCGAGCCGCTCCTGCGGCGCACGCGCGTGCGCAAGAACGTCGCCATCGAATCCGTGCGCCACGGCGAGGAGGAGCACCGTTCCGGCCTCGCCGAATTCGACATCATGCCGACCGGCCCCGAGAAGCAGGTTACGTTCTACATTGTCAACGACGAACGAGAGTACTTTACCGTTGAATGGGATCCCATCACGGGCAGCGCCCGCCTTCGAGAAGGGAAGCTAGGTTACGATGAATAGACGGGGCGGCTTTACCCTGATCGAAGTGGTCGTCGCCCTGGCCATATTGTGCACGGGTCTCGTCATGCTCATGGAAACGCAGTTCGGAACTCTTACTCTGTTTGACGACGCGCAGACCCAAGTTACCGAGCGCATGTTGCTCGAATGGGCCATCGGCGAGGCGGAACGCGACGCCATGACGGGCAGTGACGCGGGCGACGGAGATTTTGGAGAGCGCTATCCCGATTACTCGTACTCCTATACCGCGACCCAAATCCGTGAAGACGAAATGCCGGGGCTGCTGCATATTACGGTGACGGTACAGGGATACGACGATTCAATTGAGATGGTTTTTTTCGCCTACGACGGCAACCAATCGGACCCGGGCGCGGACACGAAGATTAATGAATCCAAATCGAAACAGCGGCGCCGCTAACGCCGGCTTCACGCTCATCGAAATCATGGTGGCAGTAGCTCTGTTTGCCGTCATCACGGCGATTGTGTCCAGCAGTTTCTTCGCGGTCGTATCATCCACCGAAGATACGCGGCTGAAGGCGGAGGAGCTTCGTTTGCGCGAGTTCTTAACCTATACCCTCTCGAACAACGTCGCCCAGGCGTATGGCGACTGGCGGCCTGGCGCGGCGCTGCATGAAATGGCGTCGAATTTCGACGAGGCAGACGAGATGATTGAGGAAGGCCCGAGTTCGCGCTATTGGATGGAGGGCGTCGACGACACGGGGCCCTACGGGCCAGCGGACAAACTGACGTTTACTACGAGCGCGCCCTTGGTTGGCGGCATGGCGTTGCCAGGGTTTATGAAGCAAGTCACGCTCGAGATTCAGCAAGGCGAAGGCGAGGGAGAGTTAAAGTTTGGGGTCGGCGAACCAGATGCCGAACCGCCCAGGCTGACGCTCGAGATGACGGAAACGCCGACGATGGAGGCCCCCGGCGAGATGGATGAGATGATAGGACCGCGCGACATCGGTAAGCGCGACGCAGAGGATCTTGTCGATGACGTCGGCTTCGAGGCGCCCGGCTGGAGCGTTCCGATCCGCACACTGGACATGCAGTATTTTGACGGCGAGGAGTGGATAGACGAATGGGATTCCTTTGCGGAGGGGCGCCTGCCATGGAGTATTCATTTTCGAATCAACTTTGCGCGCCCCGAAGAAGAGATCGAGTCGTTGCGGAATGAGGGGATCGATTTCGAGAAGGATCCCGATTTTCAATTGATTGTTACCGTGCCGGCCGGGATGGGAATTACCGAGCCTATGCAGGATGTGTACGTCGAGGAAGAACTGACCCAGTCGAGCCAGGGAAACCAGCAGGGTCGCGGAGACCGGCGGGTGCGCTCGAATTCCCCCAATGCGGCGGGCCAGCGGTCGGGCGGGGGCCGTCGATGACGGGCCGTTTGACAGGCGCCGATGGGTGCTTCGGGCGCCGCGGGGAGGAGGGCCTCGCCCTCGTGCTGGCCCTGTTGATCATTGTGCTGCTCACGGCGATTGTCGTCGATTTTACCTACGAGATGCAGGTCGAGGCCTCCTTCGCGGAAGTCCACATCTCGGATCTGGAAGCGTATATGGCTGCGAAATCGGCCATCGCGAGCGGACTCGGTGTGCTGGCGGCGGACCTGTTGATTAGCGAAGAAGATGCGAGTTACCAGAACAGCGAGGTGGTTGACAGTTCGGAGGATGCTTGGGCGGATGGCGTGCCCGTGGTGCCGGTGAACCAAGGCGTCATGCAGTGCAAGATCGAAGACGAATACGGTAAGCTCAACCTGAACGCTTTGGTTATTTATCCGTCAGATACGCGCGCTGGAGACGTAGGACAAGGGCAGATCGAGGGCATAGAGATGGTGGATGAATACCTGCGGGAGGCGCTCTACACGCTGTTCAGTGTCCGCGAACCGGAAGAGGGCTCGCCAGAGGAAATGGTGGATTCGATTATCGACTGGCTCGACTTCGACGACGAGCCTTCGGTCAATGGCGCCGAGACGGATTATTACAGCAGCCTTGACCCGCCCTACGCGGCCAAGAACGGCCCCATGGATTCCATCGAGGAACTGCTGCTCATCCCAGGCATAACGCCGGAGTTCTACTTCGGCGATCCCGACGATGAGCAGGTGCCGCTCAACAAACTTCTAACGGTCCATGGCCATCCGGAAGGCAAGCTCAACATCAACACAGCCGAGCTGGAGGTCTTAGAGGCGTATTTCTCGGCGGACGAGCAAATCCCCGATCCGTACAACGAAGCCGTGGCCACGCTCGAGCGGCTCGAAGATATGGGTCCCTACACCACCGTGCAAGAACTCGAGGAAGACGGTAAAATCATACCGCCTGCCGACCGGCGTGGCGAGCGCCCAGCCGGGGCGAACCGCGGCAACAACCGAGAGAACGGCGAAGATGAGGAAGAAATCATTCCATTCAAACCCATGCTGACTCTCGCCAGCCAGGTCTTCCGTTTATATGGAGATGGCCAAAGCGGCGACGCCAAGGTGCGGATCGAGGCCTACGTGTGGCGCGACACGGGTAAGATGACCGACCGAGGCGTCGAAGCCAGCGGTTCGGAGCAGATGTTTCGCGTAATTGATTGGCGGGTTATCCGCTAACCGAGTGACGCGGCCAACGGGCCCCCGGCCGGGCTCAGAAAGTTATACATGCAACTAACAGCCAAAGTAGCGGCCATTGAATTCGCGGACGACGAGATTCGGGTCGCGGTCGTGAAGACGGGTGGAAAACGCCCGAAAGTCCTCGAACTGCACAGCGTTTCGGTGCAAGTATCCCTGAGCGACGCGTGGGAAGAAGGACACGACACTCTTGTAGCGGCTGCCAAGGAAGTTCTCGTAAAGATAAAGTCGCGCCCAACGGTCTATACCTTGTGCGTGTCGAGCGCGTGGAGCGTTGTGCGCCAATTGACGATACCCTTCAAGGGGCGCCGGAAAGTGGGTGCCGCCGTCCAGTTTGAGTTGGAGCCCTATCTGGCTTTTCCCATCGACGATCTTACCGTGGCGCACTTGCCTGTGCGGGAGGTCGACGGCCAGAGCGAAGTCCTCGTCGTCGGTCTTCGGCGCGAACCCATTGAACGCCAACTATCCGTGTTGCAGGATGCGGGCATCGCCGTCGAAGGCGTGGGCGTCGATTCGATCGGCTTGACGGCCCTTTGGCGCGCGATAGCCGGTCCGTTGAGCGGCCTTCACGCCGCGTTCCACGTGCGTAGAGAAGGCTCCGTGGTGGCGATCACGCACAACAAGCAGTTGGCCTACATACGCCATATGCCGTTGCCGGCCGCCAAATTCCACGATACGCCGAAGGCCGCCGCCAGAGAGATCAGGAACCTTCTTCGCGCCTTCACAGCAAGCTGGGGCGTTGAAGCGGAAATCGAGTCGGTGACCGTCACCGGCGCGGAATTCTTTGACGAAGAGAAAGAACTGTTCGCCGACGAGATGGGGCTCGACATTGAATTCTTGAACTTGGTGTCGAACCTTAAGGGCGCCGGAGCCGGCACGCCAGGGGCCGACCCGCAGAGCGTGAACGGAGGCGCGGGTCTCGAAGAACGCTGGGCCGCGCCCATCGGCGTAGCCGCGGCTAGCGCCGGCGGTCCGTTCGCTCTCGACTTTCTGGCCGACGACCTTGCCGCCGGACGCTCCTCGCGTTCGACCTTCGCTCACGCCGGTGCGACCTGCCTGTTGGCGATTATCGCCTTCTCAGCCTATTTTGGCGGACGCGCCATGGAATACCAGAGGAACACCGAACGAATCGACGCCGTTGGACAGCAAGTCTGGGACGTGTTGGTCGAGATCTTTCCCGAGGCGGACGCGGCGGAACGGCGGCCCCTGGGTGATATCGGTGGATTCAAGAGCCTCGAAGCCCTGCGGGATGCTCAGGAAGACGAACAAAAGGCTGGCCAATCGTTCAATATGGCGACCTACTCGAAACCGACCTTCCTCGAAGTGCTGAAGGAATTGGCGACGCACATGCCGGACAGCAAGGTCAGCTTGACCCGCATTGCCATTGGCGGCGTCCGCACGACGCAGATCACCATCATGGGCGAGGTGAGAACCGACGCCGACTTCGCCCAAGTGCTTGAAGGCATGCAGTCGTCACTCCTGTTCCATGTAGGCGAGGACGGCGCCGCCCGGCAATCGAACGGCGGAAAACAGACTTTCACGATAGTCGCAACACTTTAAGGATCATAGAATCGGCATGGTCAAATTGCGCAAACGCGAACGGGGGATTGTGGTGGCGGGAGCGATCGTGCTCACCCTCTTGGTAGTATGGAAACCGATCGCCAATAGGTTGGACGCGTACTCCAAGTCGAAGGGCCAACTGGCCCAGGCAGAGAATCGCTTGCGCGATGCTCGGATCATCCGCGCCGAGGTGGAATCGGACCGCCGCGGCGAGGAGGCGATCAAAGCGAAAATTGGCGATCGCAAGAGGCGTCAATTTAATCTGTATTCCTTTGTGAACGAGAGCCTGCGCGCCGCCAAACTACAAGACCGCAACCAACTGAAAACCAAACCCAACCCAGGAAGCCGTTTTGACCGCGTGCAACTGGCGCTCAATGGCGTCAGCATGAAAGAACTCGTCAATTTCCTCCATCTCATTTACGCGAGCGACAATTTAATTGTGCTCCAGAAGTTGGATCACCTGGAAGCGGCCCGCGATGGGAAAGGATTGGCTTTCTCGGCCACCTTCACGGCGCCCAAGCACTGAAGGCAATTCAATCACCTGCGTCTTTGCGCGGCCCATTTCCGTCTCGCGCGAAAACGCTAAGAAGAAGCCAACCCATGCCAATGTGGAACCGCAATCCATTATCGGTAAACAATCAGGGGAGAGCGGGCATCCTGCCCGCCATTTGCCGTGAGGCGGGGGCACGGCACGGACTGTAACCTCACCTCGCTTCATCAATACGTCCATTGAAACTTTGGAGCATCCTTTCTATGAAATCGCCACGAAGGAGAGCGACCGACATCAGGCCGCTTAGGGCCTACGACAACTCTGAGTTTTTCCACGGCCCCGACGCCCGCCCCGTCCGCATTCTGGCCGAGTTCGAGGAACCGTCGAACCGGCTGCGGCGCCTGCGCATCAAGAACAGCATTGTCTTCTTCGGGTCCGCGCGTATCCAGCCGCGCGACGAGGCGGATGCGAGGTTGGCCGCGGCCAACAAGGACTTGCGCAACGTCGGCAAGCGAACCGTGGAACTGCGGCGCGCCCGCGATGCGGCAAAGCGCGGCATAACCTTGGCGCGCTACTACGAAGACGCGGCCCGGCTCGCGGAGAAGCTGACTCAGTGGTCGAAAGACTCTCTGAAACTGGGGGATCGCTTCTATATTTGTTCCGGAGGAGGCCCCGGCATTATGGAAGCGGCCAACCTCGGCGCGAGCCGGGCGAAGGGACGCTCCATCGGCTTCAACATAAGCCTTCCCTTCGAGCAAGCGCCCAACCCCTATCAGTCACCAGAGCTCGCCTTTCAGTTCCACTACTTCTTCATGCGCAAGTTCTGGTTCGTCTACTTGGCCAAGGCCATCGTCGTGTTTCCCGGAGGGTTCGGAACTTTCGATGAATTCTTCGAACTGCTCACCTTGGTTCAAACGGAAAAGACAACCAAGCGCATGCCCATCGTCTTGTACGGCAGCGAGTATTGGAATAATGTCGTCAATTTTGAGAACATGGCCAAGTGGGGTACGATCGGAGCCGCGGACCTAAGCCTCTTCCGAACCTTCGACGATGTGGAGGAAACCTTCAGCTACCTCAAGTCTGAACTCGCCAGCTTGCACCTGGGAGGGCGGGAATAAGCGCGGGGCATGGGAATAGCCAGGCTGGTTAGGGGCGTTTGCCTCCTATGCGATAATGCACCTCACGTACCCGATAGCGGCGGGGCACACGCTTCGCTTGCTACGCCACTTCTTCAGATAGCCCGCGCCCCTGGAGGTCTCGCCATGCCAAACATCATTTCTCGGCCCTCGTGGTACTTGCCCGATAGCGCCGCCATTGCGGAATCCATCTACCTGAACCGGCGTCATTTCATAAAAGCGCTTGGCTTGGGCGCCGCGGCCATGGCCGTTACGGCACGGTGTGGCGTCGCCCAGCCGATCTCCGTGCCGCGGACCGACCCTTCCGTCGAAAAGCTCGGGCCGCTACCCGCCTACAAAACCAACCCAAATTTCAGCGACCCTGGACGGCCGCTCACCAGTCTGGACGACGAACGCAATCCTCTGGCGTTCAACAATTTCTACGAATTCGGCACACGGAAATATCAACCGGCCATCAGCGCCAGAGGTTTCACTCTTGACCCCTATGCGCTGGAGATTGGCGGCCTCGTCAAGGAACCCGTCAAGCTGGGCCTCGAGGACGTCGAGGCGCTGGGGGTCGAAGAACGCGTCTACCGTTTTCGCTGTGTGGAAGCGTGGGCGATGACAGTGCCCTGGGTGGGTGTGCCCTTGGCTAAGATCTTGGCGAAAGTCGACATCTTACCCGAAGCGAAGTATGTTGCCTTCCAGACTTTTCTGGATCCCGAGCGCGCATCCGGTCAGAAAGCTCAGAATTACGACTGGCCCTACAAAGAGGGGCTAAGGCTCGACGAGGCCATGAACGAGATGACCATGGCGGTCACCGGCATGTATGGCAAGCGCCTCCTCCCGCAGAGCGGAACGCCGTTGCGCATTATTGCCCCGTGGAAATATGGTTACAAAGGCGCCAAAAGCGTCGTCAAGATAACGCTCACAGCCGGCCAGCCGGCGACCCTCTGGAATACCGCACTCGCTTCAGAATATAAATTCTACTCCAACGTCGACCCCGAAGTGCCGCACCCGCGGTGGTCGCAAGCGTCCGAGAAAATGCTAAGCGACCTCAGCCCGCCCGAAAGTGTGCCCACCCAATGGTACAACGGCTACGGCGAACAGGTCGGCGCGATGTACGCCGACATGAAGCGGGTCCTCTACTAACCCATAGTCAAGCCACCGGCCGCCGATTGGATCGACCGGCCCTTTTCGAGGCCTTCCTCAGGCCACCAGTTCTGCAGGTGGTTACTGACCGGGCTAGCCAGAATCGCTTTCCTGCAACCGTTTTAGCGCCATTTCCAGCGACGCGAGAATCGGATGCTCCCAGTTCGTAGCGAGGGCGCGCAGCATTTCCTGATGGTACCAAAGCGTATCGTCTCGCTTCCCCTTGAATCGATCCCACACACCGGCACCGCCACCCTCGACGTCGCGCGCGATCGATTGCATGTTATGCAGTTTGTCCGCCGCGACCACCAGTTTGATCGACGGCGGCGCCGAGCGCGTCCGGTCGACGAAGGCTTGCTTTCGTTCTTGCCACGGGGGCTTGGGAAGCGTGTCCGCATCAGAGCATCCGTTCAGCAGATCCGCCACCGTTTCGCCGAAGGCCGTCCGAGTGCGGCGCAAGGTTGGCGGACCCCCTTGATCTTCCACGGCGTCGTGCAACAGCGCGGCGATCATTTGGTCTTCCTTTCCGCCATACTCCCCGACCAGCGCGGCCACGGACATGAGGTGTGTGATGTAGGGAATGCCGGAGCCTTTGCGCGTCTGATCCGCGTGGAGTTTCCGCTCGAGGGCGAAGGTGTCGGAGAGGAGGACGCTGACCGACACGGAAGCCGGTCCCTTAACCCTTAACCGTTGGCCCTGACGGATTTGTTCGGCTAAGTTTCGAAGGTCGTTCTGACACGTTCGAGCAGCTTGGCAACGCTGAAGGGCTTCTTCAGGTAGTCGTCGATGCCATGCTCTTTGAGCTTCTTCGCTTCCTCGTCGCTCACATAACCGGAGATCGCCAAGACGCGCGTGGCCTTTGTTTCGGGACGCGCCTTGACGCGTTCGCACACCATTCGCCCGTCCATATCCGACAGGTGGATGTCCAGAATAATCAGATGCGGATTGTGCTCGACCACTTGCGAACCGGCGTCGAAGCCGGTGGAAGCGACGACAACTTTGTAGTTGCCTTCTTTAGCAAGAATCGCCGGGATGATATCGAGGTAATACGGATCGTCGTCAACGACAAGAATCCTCTGCTCATCCTCTTCCAAACGTTCGAGTGGGATGCCGCGGCTTAGCATGAATTTCCGCAGGTTCTCGTAGGGGATTCGGCGGTCGCCACCCGGACCCAAGCGGTACCCTTCGATTCGACCCAGATCGAACCAGCGGGATACCGTGTCCGCGGAGACCCCGCAGATCTGGGCTACTTCACCACTGGTAAATACTTTGCTGACTGTCTTTCCGGCCATAATGATCTCTCCAGACTTGGCACAAGATCGCCTCCGGGAATTCTGGGCCCTGGTCAAGACGCCCCTGGACATCCGATGAATACAATGTCAAGATATCGGGGTATGCGGTGTTTCCATGGCTATCCGAGATTACCCATATGGACCCGTCGGCGACCGGAGCCAATGAGATTGAAGC
>CAYNZS010000003.1:0-46094 GCA_964401695.1 uncultured Nitrospirales bacterium | reverse complement strand
ATAAGAACCGTGAGAAAAGGGGGAAGTGTGTCCCGTCGACGAGAAAATTACTCCAAAACCCTCTCAAGAGCCCAGAATTGACAAAAAACGAGTCGCAGAGCACCTGCCCCGGAAGCTGTGAGCGATGCGGGCTAAACCCTAAACCTGGGAGGGGTAGTTGTCCTATTCGCGGATCATCGGTCTCGCTGCTGGTATACTTTCCCCAACGATTGGCCGACCGAGAGGAGCTCGCGTGGCGTGGCAAGCGTTTTGCCAGACGAAGCAGCGCGCAAAGCGGCGTACGTGGACATTCCGAATGGCGTGGCTACGGAGGTTTGCTATGTGGGTCCGAACGCGGCGGGCGAATTGTCGGGGTATGCGAAACGGCGTTGCGGCAGTTCGGGCCTCGTCATTGCCGACGAGAATACACTTGAATGCGCTGGTGCGCCGTTGATATCCGTGCTTCGCGACGCGGGCCTTCGAGTCGAGGAGCGCCTATTCGCAGCCGAGCCTCTTGACGCGACGAACGTGCTTGGCGACGAAGTCGCGAGGGCAGCGGACGCGGTAGATTTTATTGTCGCGGCGGGTTCGGGCAGTTTGAGCGATTTGGCGAAGTACGCCGGGGGAAAGCTTGGGAAGCCGGTCCTGCTTTTCCCCTCCGCCGCTTCTATGAACGGGTACACCTCGGCGATCGTCGCGTTGAAAGTGAACGGCCTCAAGCGGACCCAGCCATCCGTTCCCGCCGCGGGCGTTTTTGCCGATCCCGAAGTTTGCGCCTCCGCTCCCCCCCGAATGACCGCCGCCGGCATGGGCGATTTTCTGAGCAAGGCTTCGTCGTCTACCGATTGGCGGGTTGCCCATGCGCTGCGGGGCGGCTATTTCAGCGAGGAGCCCCGAAAGCTCCTTGAGAGCGTCCAGGACGATGTGGCGCGCGTGGCCGAAGCGACCGCGCACGGCGATGTGGGGGCCTACGCAACCGTATTGCGCGCGCTGATGGTTTCGGGCTTTTCGATGGCCGTGGCGGGATCGTCGGCCCCGGCTTCGGGCGGCGAACATCTTATCTCGCACTATATAGACATGAAATCGGCCTTGTACGGAACGGCTCACGATCTCCACGGAGCGCAGGTGGGCGTCGCCACGCTTTACTGCCTGGGGCTATGGGAGAAGATCCTAGGCCTCGACCCCGTCGATATCGATATCGACGCCCTGCTCGTGGCTCAGCCGGACGAGGCGGAGATTGACGCGTGGATCGATGAGGATTGGGGGACGATTGCCTCTGAGGTGCGCGCTCAATGGCGTGAGAAGAGATTGCCGGAGTACGAACTCAGAATGGAGCTCGAAAAATTTCGTGGCGTGTTGCCCAGGTTGCGCGATGCTTGCGCGCGGGATTTGCTGCCGCCAAGAGTTGTCGAGGAGGCGATACGCGCGGCAGGCGGGCCTACGGCGCCCGAAGAATTGGCGTCACCCATCGAAGTTTACAGCGATGGACAGCGGCGGGCCAGCTATATTCGGAACCGGTTTACCGTGCTCGATCTGGCTTGCGAACTATGTATCGAATGACCCTCTTTCTGATTGCGTGCGCAACATTCGGTTTCCAGACGTCCGAATCGCCACCGGCGGCCAGCGCGAAGGAGAGCGAACTTCTGCGCCTCCTCGAACGGAATCCCGAACTGTAATCCCTCAACCAAGGCTTTCAATCCTTCTTGCGGTCGGAAGGCGATTTCGGCGCTGCGGAAGAGACGTACATGGACATGTCTGCGCTGCCGAGTTTTCGCAAAGCGGCCGCCCCTTTCGAGGAAGCCTTGGCGAAGGACAAGACTTCCTGGGATCGCTTCCTGTGCTACAACGCGTTTCTCGGCAACAACTCGCAGGCCCGCGAGCAGGTCGATACCCTCCTCCGCCTCGAAATGAACCGGCCCGGCCTGCGCCGTGAATTGGGGCCGGCGCTTGCTTATCTCCGTGGGCACCCGGACGATGCGGCGCTCTTCTCGCGCAACCCGGCGCTGCTCGCGCGAATGCCGGACGCCCTGCGACCATTGCGCGACCGTTTTCATACCGACCCCGGCCTTCAGCAGGGGATACAGGAGAGCTTCAAGGCCCTCGCGGAGATGCCCGAGGCGCGGAGTGAGATTTTTCCGTGGTGGGAAACAGCCTACTCTGGCGGCTTGGAATTGGGAACGGCCGCGCGTGGGCTCGACGAGTACCTTTTTCGAAATCCAGCGCCCATGTGGAACCTGAGAAGTCGGAACGCCCAGTGGGCCGCCAATCCCGACGCCTTCGCTTGGGCCCAATATTTGCACGGGGCCGTCCGCCGCGAACCGGAACTCGCCCAGGCGTTCTATAAAGCCCTCGGCATCGCGGGCGGGCCGCCGGCGCTGCCTCCCGCGACCGTGGAGTCGACACCAAGGCAAGCCGCGGGCCTGTCCGCCAATCTGCCGCCATGGCCTCCGCCTGGACAACTCCCCCAAACTTACGCCGCGGCCCGCACCTACCCGAACCGAAACACGGAGGCCCGCGCGCCCAACGTTGCGAGGAAGACCGGTGCCGCCGCGCGGGGGCAATCCCGCCCGACCTACGCGGCCCACGCGCCCACCGCGGCCCAGCGAGAGATGACCTGCAGCATTTCACCGGCTACGCCCGCATTTCAGCGCGGATCGAATGCCGGCATTGTTTGATTTTGGCTCGGCACTGTGCCATTCTTCACTCCCACGCGGAGCTTCTGTCCTCAGTTTGGCCCAACGAGCGTATGAAGATACACCCTACCGCTATCGTCCACCCGGATGCTCAACTCGCTAGCGATGTTGAGGTCCAGCCTTACACGATCGTTGGGAGCCACGTCTCGATTGGTGAAGGCACCGTCATCGGTCCTCATTGCGTCATCGAAGGGCGCACCGTTATTGGCAAGAACAACCGCATTTTCAGCGGCGCGCAGATAGGGATACTGTCTCAGGACCTCAAGCATCGCGAGGGCCTCGTCGGCCGGACCTCGATTGGTGACAATAACATGATCCGGGAGACGGTGACGATTAGCGCGAGCACGATGTCGAGCGAAGAAGACGATCACCGGATTACGACCGTTGGCGACAGTTGCCTTTTTATGACGTGCAGCCACGTCGCCCACGATTGCCATGTGGGCAACGAGGTGTTCATGGCCAATTGCGTTGCGCTTGCCGGCCATGTCGACGTGGAAGACAAAGTCATCATCGGCGGACTGACCGGCATTCACCAAGAATGCGTGCTCGGGACCATGTCGTTCATCGCCGGGATGGCCCGCGTTACAAAAGATGCCCCTCCCTTCATGATTCTTGAGGGGAATCCTGTTAAATGTTGCGGACCCAATTCGGTGGGCCTGCGCCGAAACGGGCTGGATGAAGGCGCGCGCGCCCGCGTCAAGCAGATGTACCGCATCATGTACCGCTCGGAACTGAATACGACGCAAGCGCTGGAAGAAATCGAGCGATCTGTCGAAGACAGTGACGAACGCGACGCGTTCGTACAATTTGCCCGTAGGTCTGTTCGCGGAATTGCTTAGTAACGCGGAGCGGCCCAAAGAAGAGCACCTCTATCTCCACGGGCGTTCTCGCGTTGACAAGAGGTCGCAGATAGGGTTCGCGTTGCCCGCAGAACTCTCGTTTGCACAGTCCTCCGTGGGAATACATTGCGAAGATCTTCACTTTTTCATTTTACACAAACTGTTTTGAATGACGATGTGCGTTCCCACGGAGGACCGTGGGAACGAGAGGGGATTTGCGCGCCTCGGCTTGCGCCTCGCTCGGCTATCCGGGCTGATCGGTAATTTCTCTCGTCGGCCCCGAGCGTTCGGTCTTCGTGGATGCTCGACCTTCCCCAGGCCCCCCCGGAGAGGGAAGGGACTACTGATCGGGTCCGGCGATATACGATTTAGAAGGAGAAGAAGATGTCTGCCATTCGCGTCGGCGTTATTGGCGTCGGCCATTTGGGCTACCACCATGCCCGCTTGTACAACAGTTTGAATGGAGTATCGCTTGTCGGCATAGTGGACGCGGACTGGGCGCGCGGCGAGGAGGTTGCTGCCGAATTTGGAGCAGCTAGCTTCGCCAGCCCGGAAGAACTCCTAGCGGCAGGCGTGGACGCTGTATCGGTAGCGGTGCCAACGTCGTTTCATAAAGAGGTAGCTCTTCTGCTGCTGCGCGCGGGAACGGACGTGCTCGTCGAAAAGCCCATAGCCGCCTCGACGCTGGAGGGCAGCGAGATGGTCGAGGCTGCGACTGAGAATGAGTGCATCCTCCAGGTAGGCCATGTCGAAAGGTTCAACGGGGCTGTTCTCGCATTGCGGGGAGCCGTGAAGGAACCCCGTTTCATCGAGTGTCACCGGCTGAGTCCCTACCCGAGCCGTGGCCACGATGTCAGCGTAGTCCACGACCTCATGATTCACGATCTTGACATCATTCTGGCGTTGGTGGACTCCGAAGTAGTGTCCGTCGATGCCGTTGGTGTGTCGGTCTTCTCGGCCGTCGAAGACATCGCCAATGCCCGGGTTCGATTCGAGTCCGGCTGTGTGGCGAATCTGACATCGAGCCGTATCTCTGTCGAAAGCATGCGCAAAATCCGAATTTTCGAAGACAATGCGTATGTGTCCACAGACTACTCCGCGCAAGAAATATTGATATATCGAAAACAGCCTGGCGCGCTGCCCGAGGGAGTGTCGCCCATGTCCGCAATTTCGATCGACGCGATCGACGTCAAGAAGGAAGAGCCGTTGAAACTGGAGCTGGAATCCTTCATTCAGTGCGTCCGCGACCGCGGCAAGCCGGTCGTTAGCGGTCATGACGGGCTTCTGGCACTCAAGCTTGCCGAACGCCTGGTCGACTTCATTCGGGATTGCGCATGACCTGCATCTTCTTCTCAGCGGGGGAATCTTCCGGCGATATTCACGGCGCGAATGTCTTGCGGGCGATTCGAGAGATTGACTCGGATGTCGAATTCGAGGGCCTCGGCGGGACGCTGATGGAACAGGCCGGGATGAAGCTGCGATACGATCTCGCCGGCCGCGCGATCATGGGGTTTACCGAAGTGGTCCGCTCCTTCGGATTTCTTCGGAAGTTGTTCAAGGAAACCGTCGGCCGCTTGCGTGAGAGCAGGCCGGATTGCCTCGTCCTCATCGACTACCCCGGCTTCAATATTCGCCTCGCCACTGAAGCCCGCGCCCTCGGCATCCCCGTCGTCTACTATATCAGCCCACAGGTTTGGGCGTGGAAGAAGGGGCGGGTGAAAACCCTGGCGCGCTGCGTCAACAAGATGCTCGTCATCTTGCCTTTCGAAAAGGATCTGTACGACGCCGCGGAGGTGCCGTGCGTTTACGTTGGCCATCCGCTGCTCGATCATCTCGACACATCGGGTGCCGAGAAGGCCGACGTGGATCCGATGGCCATCGGGCTGTTGCCCGGCAGCCGCGAACAGGAAGTCCGGCGTATCTTGCCGGTCATGATGGAAGTTGCGGAAGGCATCCGGAATAAGTATCCTGACACTCGCTTCTCGGTTCCCTGTGTCGATTCGGCGCGGGAGGCCCAAGTTCGGGCCATTGCGGGCGCCTTCCCTCTGGAAACGACTCTGGGCGGAACCCAACCGTTGCTCGAACGCGCCCGGTTTTGCATGGTCGCGTCCGGGACGGCGACCCTCGAAACGGCCCTCTACCGC
Source organism: uncultured Nitrospirales bacterium (assembly GCA_964401695.1). Taxonomy (GTDB): domain Bacteria; phylum Hydrogenedentota; class Hydrogenedentia; order Hydrogenedentales; genus JAPYPO01. The sequence continues at coordinate 40,439 of CAYNZS010000003.1, read as the reverse complement.
GTTCCCATGGCGGTGCTCTACCGTGTGACGCCGGTCACACACGCGCTGGCGCGGCTGCTGGTTCACGTCGAATTCATTGCCATGGTCAACATACTGGCGGGAAAGTCCGTCGTTCCCGAGTTCATACAACACAAGGCAAAGGCGAGTATCATCGTGCCTGTCGCGCTACAACTGATCTCTGATTCCCCTGAACGCCAAGCCATGCTCGACGGCCTAGATGGGGTCCGCAAAAAGCTCGGCGGACCGGGAGCGTCCAAGCGCGCCGCCCACGAGATCCTCGCCACGGTCCAGGAAACCGATCATGGCTGACCGCCTCTACATCGTTGACGGCACGGCTTTCGTCTTCCGCTCGTACTTTGCGATAAAGAACTTGCGGGATTCATCGGGACGTCCCACGAACGCGGTGTTCGGATTTGCGCGGGTCCTCCTGAAGCTCCTGCGCGAAGAAGAACCTACGTACATCGCGATGACCTTCGACGCGCCGGGCAAAACCTTTCGCGACGATATCTATCCCGAGTACAAAGCCAACCGCGACAAAACGCCCGACGACCTCATCTCACAGTTTGCGCTGATCGACACACTGGTCGAGGCCTTCGACATTCCCGTTCTTCGCATTCCCGGCGTGGAAGCGGACGACGTCATGGGCACGCTCGCGCGGCAGGCCGAAGCCGAAGGATTGGAAGCCGTCCTCGTTACCGGAGACAAAGATCTTCTCCAACTGGTAACAGACAAGACAAAAGTCTACGACCCCAACAAGGGCGACGACGGCATCTGGTACGACCCCGCCGGCGTGAAGGAACGCTATGGTGTCGAACCGAACCACGTAATCGATATTCTCGGGCTCATGGGCGACACGGCGGACAATGTTCCCGGCGTCCGGGGTATCGGAGAAAAGACGGCAATAAAACTCCTCGAGAAGTACGGAACCATGGAGGGGCTCTACGGGCATGTGGACGAACTCAAGGGCAAGCAAAAAGAAAAGGTCATCGCCGATAAGGATATGGCTTTCCTGAGTAAGACGCTGGTGACCATCGATACGAGTATTCCGCTGGATGCAACCCTGGAATCCTTCCGGACTAAGCCGTTAGACAACGAGAAGCTAGCCGCGGTTTTTGCGGACCTCGAATTCCAGAAGCTCTTCGAGGAATTCTCGCCCGATTCCGAACCGGCCGATTTGGACTATCGCCTGATTCTCACGCGCGAGGAGCTGGACGCCGTCGCCGCGTCCATCCGCAAATCGGGCGCCGTGGCCGTCGATACGGAAACCACATCCGTTCAGGCCATGGGGGCCAGGCTCGTTGGGATCTCCTTGAGCTTTGCCCCCAATAGCGGGTTCTACATCCCCGTCTCGCATCAGCCCGAGGCCATGTACATAGATGACCTACCCGTCACAGGACTGGAGGTCGACGAGGCCTTTGAGGCCCTGCGCCCGGTCCTCGAAGACCCTTCCATTGGCAAGATCGGCCACAACCTCAAGTACGATTTCGAGATATTCGCGCAGGCGGGTCTCGACCTGGGAGGGATTGCCGACGATTCCATGCTGCTTTCGTACTTGACGGATCCGTCCCGTATGAGGCATAATCTAAACGAAGTCAGCCTCCAGTACCTCCGGCGCAAGCCGATCCCTATTTCCCAGTTAATCGGAACGGGATCTAAAGCCGTCACATTTGACTTCGTCCCCATCCAAGAAGCGTGTGAATACGCGTGCGAAGATGCGGATATCGCGTGGCAGTTGGCGGAGGCCTTCCAGCCCGTGCTCAAAGAGCGCGAGTTGGATCGGCTGTACGAGGAGGTTGAACTTCCTCTACTACACGTTTTGGCGCGCATGGAGATGGCTGGGGTTGCCATTGACCGCGGCATCTTCGAAGGTCTTCGGCAAGAAATCCAAAGTCGTCTCGAGGCGCTCAAGACCGAAATATTTGAATTAGCAGGCGAGCCTTTCACGATCAACTCTCCGAAACAGCTCCAGAAGATCTTGTTCGAGTATCTGGGGTTGAAGCCCACTAAGAAGACGAAGACGGGCTATTCGACCGATGTGGAAGTGCTCGAGCAGTTATCCAGGGATCACCCCCTGCCGGAAAAGGTTCTCGAATACCGGACCCTCGAAAAACTGAGGGGCACTTACGTCGAAGCTTTGCCGAAAATGGTGAACCCGGTGACGGACCGGATCCATACCTCGTTCAACCAGGCAGTCGCCGCCACAGGGCGGTTATCCAGCAGCGACCCCAATTTGCAGAATATACCCATTCGCACCGGCTTGGGCCGGCGTATTCGCGAGGGATTTGTTTCGGGGTGCCCGGAGAATCGCCTTATTGCGGCCGACTATTCTCAAATTGAATTGCGGGTTCTCGCTCACCTGTCCGGCGACGTTCGGTTGCAGGAGGCCTTCCGGAACGACGAAGACATCCACCGCGAAACGGCCGCGCGTGTTTTCGGGGTCGAGCACAGCGACGTCACGGCGGACATGCGCCGCCAAGCGAAGGCTGTCAATTTCGGAGTTTTGTACGGTCAGAGCGCGTTCGGTTTGGCGAAGAGCATCGGCGTGAGCAATAAGGAAGCGGGTGCGTTTATCGAACAGTACTTTGCGCAGTACCCTGGTGTACACGATTGGATGGAGCGAACGAAGGAAGAGGCGAGAGAAAGAGGATACGTCACCACGCTGCTGAATCGGCGCCGCTATCTACCGGCATTGACGGGAAGCGACACCATGGCTCAGCGCGCGGCGGAGCGGATTGCCATCAATACGCCGGTGCAGGGGACGGCGGCGGACATCATTAAGATTGCCATGATTCGGCTCGATAAGGCATTGGCGGGCACGGAGTCGAGAATGGTCTTGCAGGTTCACGACGAACTGATCGTGGAGGCGCCGGCAGGCGAATCCGACGAGACCGCGACAACGATGAGGGAAGTAATGGAAAGCGCTTTGAAGCTAGAAGTGACGCTCAAAGTAGACATGGGGATTGGCCTGAACTGGGCCGAGATTCACTGAACGAGGTCCCCTAGACAAGAAAACCCGGATTGTCCTGCCCCGTTGCCGGGCGGTCTCGGAATATGAAAGCCCCTTCAGTGGGAGACGAGAGGTTATTGAATGCCTGAGAAAACCAGCCCTGAAAAAGTAGCCAACCGCCCAAAGGGCGGTTCGCGACGGCGCCCAGATGGCGGCCAAAACTCCGGCCAGGGCAAGGGCGGCCAGGGGCGCGGAAGAGCGCAGGGCAAAGGAAAACAGCGCCGTCTCCAGGGACAGGGCCAAGGTCAGGACCAGGCGCGATACCGCCAGCAACCCGTCCGAAATACTGGACCCAACCGGGATGTGGGTGACGAGGAAATCGGGGAGATTACGGGCCCCGAACTCTCGATCGTCGACCTGAAGAACATGTCCATGCCTGAGCTGACGGAAATGTCGGAAACGCTCGGCATCGAAGATCAGGGAATGAAGAAGCAAGATCTCATTTTCTGGATTCTGCAAGCGAGTATTGAAAAGACGGGCGCCATCTACGGGGAAGGTGCTCTTGAGATTCTCCCGGACGGTTTCGGATTTCTTCGTTCCGGCGATTATTCGTACATGCCCGGCCCCGATGACATCTACGTGTCGCCGTCGCAGATCCGCAAGTTTTCCCTGCGCACAGGCGACACGATTCAAGGCCATGTGCGGCCCCCAAAAGAAGGCGAGCGCTACTTTGCGCTGCTCAAAGTCGAGGCCGTCAACAACGACAGTCCCCAAGTTGCGCGCGAACGCATCCTCTTCGATAACCTGACGCCGCTTCATCCGAACGAGCGGATCCGGCTCGAGACTGAATCGAAGGAAGTGGCCATGCGCGTGCTCGATCTAATCGCGCCTATCGGCAAAGGACAACGCGGCCTCATCGTCGCGGCGCCCTTCACCGGGAAGACGGTCCTGCTTCAAAAGATCGCGAACAGCATCACCGTGAACCATCCCGAGTGCACCGTCATCGTGCTGCTCATCGACGAGCGACCCGAAGAAGTCACCGACATGAAGCGCTCCGTCAAGGGCGAGGTCATCGCTTCCACCTTTGACGAGCCCGCCGAACGCCACATTCAGGTGGCGGAGATGGTTCTCGAAAAGGCGCGCCGCCTCGTCGAGCACAAGCGCGATGTCGTCATCCTTCTCGACTCGATCACCCGCTTAGCCCGTGCCTACAACCTGACCGTGCCCTCGAGCGGCAAGGTGCTCACCGGTGGCGTGGATTCCAACGCCCTGCAACGCCCGAAGCGCTTCTTCGGCGCGGCGCGGAACATTGAGGAAGGCGGCAGCCTGACTATTCTTGCCACTGCGCTCGTTGAGACGGGCAGCCGTATGGACGATGTTATCTTCGAGGAATTCAAAGGCACGGGCAACATGGAGATTCACCTCGACCGGCGCCTGATGGAGAAGCGCATCTTCCCCGCCGTCGACTTGCATCGGTCGCGTACCCGCAAGGAGGAACTCCTGCTCGACGAGGACGAGTTGCAGCGCATATGGCTATTGCTCAAAGTCCTCAGCCCGCTCGACGTGGCCGAGGCCACCGAGATGCTCGTCGGCAAGCTCAAAAAGACAAAGTCCAACGAAGAATTTCTGGCCTTGATGCAGAAGATGTAGAGGCCATCTTAAGCCACAGAGCACACAGGGGCCACGGAGAACCTCTCTGTGCGTTCTGTGGCCTGTCGAGCGTTTTCGTTTTCCTCTCGTTCCCATGCTCCAGCGCGGGAACGCATACGAGACGCATGGGGTCCAAGACAAAAGCGGCGCGGGCGAAGATTGCATGGCATGCGTTCCCACGGAGGACTGTGGGAACGAGGTCTCTTTTTGGATTGGCGCTTGGGATAAGCAAGGGCATTCAGATGACGGACGAAAAGAACACAGTCATCCTCTCGGGCATTCGGCCCACGGGGCGGCTGCATTACGGCAACTATTTCGGCGCGGTCAAGGATTTTCTGCGCCTTCAGGACGAGGGACACGATTGCTACTACTTCGTGGCCGACTACCACGCCTTGACCACCATCAAGGAACACACCGACTACTACCGCCAGACGCTCGACATGTTGCGCACCTATGTCGCCTGCGGACTCGACCCGAAGCGGTCCACCATCTACCGGCAAAGCGATATCCAATCGACCACCGAACTCGCCCTGCTCCTCGGCATGATGACGAACATCGGGCACCTCGAACGCGGCACCACGTATAAAGACGCGGTAAGCAAACTGCCGGGCGACAGTACGTCCAGACCGGATGGCAATCCCATCTCTTACGGATTGTTAGGCTATCCCATCCTCATGGCGACCGACATCCTCATCGTAAAATCCGACATCGTTCCGGTCGGCCACGACCAGCGCCAGCACGTAGAGATGGCTATCGATATCGCGAAGAAATTCAACCACCGTTTCGGCGAAACCCTCAAGATTCCCCGGTCCGTCCCGAAGACGGCGGTGCGCCTGCCGGGGCTTGACGGCGGCGCTAAGATGGGCAAGAGTGACAACAACGATCTCGGATTGCTCGACGATCCGAAGCTCGTACTCAAGAAGATTAAGGGCGTCCCGACGACTACGGACCCGTTGCCGCTGAAAACCGAATCGAACGAACCGGACGACGTGATCCCCGAAATGCCGGCCACCGTGGGCGCGCTATACTTCTTTCTTCACCTGTTGGCCCCGAAAGACGTGTACCTCGATTTTGTCGGAAAATACCGGCGCGGCGAGAAGTTCTACGGCAACCTCAAGACTACGCTGGCCGAGCACGTCAGCCGATTCAACGCGCCGATCATCGAAGCCTTCCACGCCCCCGGCAACACCGACGAAACCGTCGAAGAGTTCCTGCGCGAAAACGCCCAGAAAGTAACCCCCGTAACCATCGAAACCGTGGAAGCCTGCCGCGAGGCCATGGGAATCGGGCGAAGTCTGTATCGTTGACCAAGAGAAGGACGCGCGAAACTCGGTCGCCGGGGCGTTCGGATTGGTGCCGCAATATTACGATCCCGAATCATCCCCCTTCGATGCGTTTGGCGGGGAAATCAACAATTCGGCCAGGGCTTTCTTGCTCTCGCCGACGCAAGTCAGCCACCATCGCGCGCATATCATAATCGAACTGTGCCGAATGCTCCTGGCGAATTCGGCGTACTTTCTCAATGATCTGGCCATTTCGCACGACGATTCCTCCGGTAGCTCTTCGGGAGCGCAAATGACGGGATATGCCCACCCAAAGCTCTCGACCAACGCGGGGAGCCGAAATCCCTACCCCTGCGCCTCGATCCATTTCACGATCGCATCCACCTGGTCCGGCGGGAGGTCGTGGTATCCATCGAAGTAATGCGTCTGCACCTCGAATCCGCTCTCGTTCAGAACGGCCTCGGCCTCTTTCGCATCCGACATGGGTACCGACTCATCGCCGCGCCCATGCACAATCAGTACGGGAAACTCGTCAAACGTGCCCATGCGCCGGATGACGTCTTCCGGCAATCTTCCCGCGCACGCGATAACGCCCCGCACCTTGGCGATGTCCGAAGCGCCGACGCGATAAGCCACCGGCGTTCCCTGGCTGAACCCAAGCGTGAAGATCCGTTCCGGATCGAATTCATAATTCGCCCGCAGTTTTTCGAAGAGCGTGCGCATGTAGGTCATTTGGTCTTCGATGGTTTCTTTGGGCTTGTGCTCGGCGAGCCACCCGAAACCGACGGACCCCGTTTCCTCCCAACGGAATTGGTTGGGCCCCTGCGGCGCGACAACGAGAATATTCCTATCTCGCAGCCATCGGAAATTTCGGATGAAACTCTTGCTCGCCTGGCCGTACCCGTGCAGGGCCAGGAGCAGCGCAGGTGGACCCGCGTCCGACGCTTCGGGCTCCAGCACCGCGTAGAAAACGGTATGTTCCACGCGGAGGCTCTCGATCTTGGCTTCGCCCGCAAAAGCTTCGGATGGAATCTCCATATTCATTGAAATGACCTCGTCAGTTTGGAGGAGCGGCAATCCAGCGCTGGATAAATAGCATGCGTACCTTACCCATTCTACGTCGAGCTATCAACTGTGCGGGTTGGCCAAGAGGTATCGACACGTTCCGAGTAGAGCCCGGACACCGATTGAAACGACTCAAACAGTTCCAACCATTCCCGCCGACCGCTCGCTTTCGCCCCATTCAGTAGAGAGGTGATTCCAGCCCCTTCCGGGTCCAAACCAGGGTCTAGCAGATCGCGGGCCACATCTAAACAATTCGAATCATAAGCCCTGAAAAAAAGAGATTTCCCGAAGCATCTCGTTTCCTCGAGTTTTGCGGGATTCTCCGTCAACATCCTTTCGACTTATGCCGAACGCGTTTTCCAGAGCACGGAGGGGGGGTACGCTTACGGTTTCGCGGATTCATTTGCCTTGTCACCGCCTCCCCTCTACACTCTTGCCCATGCCTCCAAGATCGCTCGTTGGGTTTCTTGTGTTGTCCACTCTAGCCGCTCTGTTCTGCGGCCGCGACCTCTTTCGTCCGGTTCCGAACGAGAAGGATGCGCATCGCGATCTTGAGGTGGCCATTTTTGAAGGCGGCTACGGCATTCAATGGCACACGAAGATCGCCGGGGAGTACAGCGCGGCTAAGGAGAACGTCTCTGTCGAACTTTGGGGCGATCCGCGCACGGCGGATATTATCAAGCCTCGACTGTTGCGCGGCGACCCGCCCGACCTCATCCTGGACGAGCGCCTGCCGCTGTGGTTGCTCATCGAACGGGAAAAACTGATCCCATTCAACGAGACGTTGGAAACTCCCGGTTATGGTGGCGAAGTCATGTGGGGCGGCCAATTTGCCGACGGCATGTTGGAGATGTTCAAGAGCGGCGGGCAGGTCTACGCGATCCCGGCGGCCTACGGCGTGTGGACATGTTGGTACGACGCGCGCATGTTCCGGGAAAACGGCTGGGTGGCCCCAGAGACGTGGCGGGAATTCCTCGAGTTGTGCGAAGCGATTCGGGCGGCGGGTATCGCGCCGTTGTCGTTTCAGGGCAAGTACACGAACTTCTACGGTTGGAACACTCTCGTTTCGCTGTACCAACGCGTCGGCGGGCTCGAAGCGATAAACCGAATCAACAATCTTGAGCCGGGCGCCTTTTCCCATCCGGACGCGATCCGCGCGGCGAGCCTCATGCAGGAACTTGCGGTGGGCCACTTTCAGCGCGGGGCCATGGCCATGACGCATACGGACAGCCAACATGAATTTGTGATGGGGAACGCGGCTATGATCTTCTGCGGCATCTGGCTGGAGAACGAGATGAAAGATGTTACGCCGCCGGGCTTCGAGATGCGCTGCTTCACGGTTCCCGCGGTGGCGAACGGACAGGGCAATCCAGCGATGCTCCACGGACAGGGCATGGAGTTTCTCTTCGTGCCGGTCGACGCCCGGTATCCCGCGGACGCGTTCGATTTCGCGAAGTATATGGTGTCGCGCGACAAGGCGGCCGATATGGGGGAAAGCATCGGGGTCATCTCGCCGCTTAAAGGGGCCACGCCCCGCGAATCGCTGACGCCCGCCCTCGGCTCCGTGCTCGATGTTATCGAAACGTCTCAGGGAATATTCAACGTGCGCTTGCGCGATTTGCTCCACGAGTGGCGCAACCAGGATATGGGCTTGGCCATTTCCGCCTTGTTGCGCGGCGAGATGACCCCGGAAGACTTCAGCAAGGCGCTGGATGACGGGGTGGCCGTGGCTCTCGAAGATCCTGATTTCAATCCGCCCGCGCATGTCCCGTACGATCCTGGAAAATATGGAGAACCCTATTGATCATTCGACGCCAGCAGCGCACTTTCATAGCCGCGTTCCTCTCTCCGGCCGTTCTTTTGTTCACGGCGCTCGTTGCATGGCCGGGGGTTCGCGCCCTCGTCTACAGCGTCCAGAAGTGGGATGGCCTCGGCGAGCTGGAATGGGTCGGTTTCAGCAATTTCAGAGACCTATTCGCCGACGACTTGTTCCTCTCCGCGCTGAACAACAACATGCTGCTGGCCGGGGCCGGCGGAACCTTGACCCTCGCTTTGGCCTTATTCTTCGCGGCCCTTCTCCACCGTAAGATTCGCGGCGCGCGCGTATTCCGAATCGCGTTCTTCTTTCCCAACATCATCGCCGCCGTGGCCGTCGCGCTGTTGTGGATGCTGCTCTACAGCACCAGCGACTTCGGCGTCTTCAATGGCATTCTCGGATTGTTGGATAGGGGCCTCGCCTCGGTCGGGATCGACTGGTTAGAAGATAGAGTCCCGGTCTCCTTCATCGATTCGAGCACACTCATCTTCGCCCTCATACCGATGCTCGTCTGGACCGCAACCGGTTTCTACATGGTCCTCTTCCTCGCCGCCATGGAGGGCATTCCGGAGGAGTATTACGAAGCGGCAACGCTGGACGGCGCGACGCCCGTAGACCAGTTCCGTTTCGTGACCCTCCCCATGATCCGAGAAGTCATCGCCGTTGGGCTCGTTTTTATGGTTATAGGCTGCGCGAAATTTTTTGACGCCGTGTGGGTCATGGAAAACCAATACCCCACGCCCGACTCCCACGTCATGGCGACGGTCCTGTACCAAAAAGTATTCAGCGAATATAACGTGGGCTACGCGGCCGCAGTGGCCGTCATGCTCTTCCTCATCGTCTTCGCCTCGACTCTCGTTACGCTGCGGCTTTCGCGCCAGGAGGCCCTGGAATACTGATGGCTCGCGCGCTGAAAGCCCTGACCTACGCCCTACTATCCGCGTGGCTACTTGCCGTCGTCCTGCCCATGCTGTGGGTTTTCGCCAATTCTCTGCGCAGCTCAAAAGAAATATTCGAGAACCCATTCGGCGCGCCGTGGGTCCTCACCGGCTCCCCCTACGCCGAGGAGCCCGGCGCGCCCGAACCGTGGGATTCCGCGAAGGCCAATTTCGAGAACGCGTGGGCCAAGTCGCATTTCGGGACATTCTTCGTCAACAGCGTCTTCGTAACCACACTGTCGCTCGCGGGGATTCTAGCCGTATCCAGCATGGCCGCCTACGCCCTAGCCCGATTTCCCTTCAAAGGCAACCGCACAATCTTCCTATACCTCATCAGCGGCATGATGATCCCCGCGCAGCTCATACTCCTGCCCCTCTTCTTTCAATTCACGCGCATGTCTAACGGCCTCTCATTCCTAACAGGGCCTTTCGGCGCGGAAGTGCAATTGCACGACTCGCTATCCGGCCTCATCGCGATCTACATCGCCTTCAGTCTCCCCTTCACGATCCTTCTGCTGACCGGATTCTTCAAGTCGCTGCCCGGCACACTCCGCGAAGCGGGCATCATCGACGGATGCAGCGAGTTCGCCGTCTTCCGCCACATCATGCTCCCCCTCGCCAAGCCGGGCCTCGTCACCGCCGCGATCTTCAACTTCCTCGGTCTCTGGAACGAATACCTCTTCGCCCTCGTCTTCGTGAATTCCACCGAAAATAAGACTCTGCCCCTCGGCCTCGCAAGTGTCAGCATACAGGCCCAATACAAGACGGACTTCGGCCTGCTCTTCGCGGGGCTCGTTATCGTGATAGTTCCAACGCTCCTCGTGTACATCGTTTTGCAGCGGCAACTTACCAGCGGGATCACCATGGGCGCTCTCAAGGGCTAACTCGGCAGCGCCGCCGCAACCAAAATAGGCGTATCCAGTTTCGCCTCTTGCCGATAAGCCAACTCACACCCTTCTCTGTCATTGCGAGGAGGCACGACGAAGCAATCTACTCCGGCCGTTGATCGGTGTCTGGCCAACGACGAGTTGTCGTGCCAGAGAGTCCGGGGGCCGCGTGGCGGCGAGAAGACTGCCGCGCTCCCTCACAATGGCAGGAATGGGCAATATTTCTGTAAAGAGCGGCCACGTTTTGGTTGCGGCCAACGGCCGTCCTGAGTTGTGGACTTGTACGCTTTCAGCGGACGCGTGATAAGGTAAAAAACCCCAGAGAACCCCTACAGTGCTTTCGCCATGACATCCGCGACCAGCTTTGCGAATTTCCCCGGATCCGCGAGCTGTCCGCCTTCGGCGAGAAGGGCTTGCCCGTAGAGTAACTCCGCGTGATCCGCGAGTTCCGACGCCTTCTGATCCCCTTCAAAGATGGCCTGCAACTTCTCGACGACAGGATGGCCCGGATTTACCTCAAGTATCCGTTTCGTCTTCGGCATATCCTGCCCCATCGACTTCATCATTTCCTCAAGCTGCGGAGAAAGGTCGTCCTCATCCCCGACGAGGCAGGCCGCCGACGTATGGAGGCGGTTCGAGATTCGCACTTCCTTCACCACTTCGTCGAGCTTCTTTTGAAGGCACTCCAGAAGCGTCTCGAACTTCTTCTCCTGTTCCTTGCGCTCTTCCTCATCCTTCTTCTTTTCCTCTTCCGAGCCCAGTTCGACATCGCCCTTGCCGATTGATTGGAGCTTCTTCCCGTCGAACTCGGGCGTGGACTGCGCCCAGATCTCGTCCACTGGATCGGTAAGAATCAGGACCTCGTACTCTTTTTCCTTGAACGCCTCGAGGTGCGGTGAGTTCTCGACAACCGTCCGCGATTCGCCGGTCATGTAGTAAATCGTGTCTTGCTCTGGCTTAATGCGCAACACATATTCCGCAAGCGATGTCGGCTTCGACTCGCCCTCGGTCGAATCGAACAGCGCGATTCCCAAGATTTGGTCCTTGTTCTCGCCACCAAGGTAGATGCCTTCCTTCAGGATCCGCCCGAACTCCTTCCAGAACGCCGAGTACCGGTCGCGGTCCTTGTCGAACATGGCCTTGAGCGAATCGAGAACTTTCCCGACAATCCCCTTGCGCATCCGCTGAATCTGCCGATCCTGCTGAAGGATTTCCCGCGAGATATTAAGCGAAAGGTCCTCCGAATCCACTACGCCCCGGACGAAACGAAGGTACTCGGGGACCAGCTCCTTGCAGTCGTCCATGATAAATACACGTTTTACATAGAGCTGCAATCCAAACTTCGCATCCCGGTAGAGTTGGTCCATCGGCAACTTCTCGGGGATGAACATCAGCAGCCGGTATTCGAGCGTCCCTTCGATCTTCGCGCGAATCGTCTCGAAAGGCTTATTCCAATCGTGGGAAATGTGTTTGTAGAACTCGGCCAGTTCATCCTCGCTGACCTCCGATTTCTCTTTGAGCCAGATCGCCTTCATCGAGTTCAACGTTTGCGCCTCGATGACGGTCTCTTCCTTCGCCCCTTCCTTCGGCTTGCCATCCTCGTCCCGCTCGACCTCCGTGCGCTCCACATTCATCTTGATGGGATAGGCCACAAAATCGGAGTACTTCTTGACGATGCCCCTGAGCTTCCACTCCTCCGTATAATCGCTCAGGCCGTCCTCGTCGTCGGATTCTTTGAGGTGCATCGTGATCGACGTGCCCGGTTCGTCGCGCGCGACTTCTTCCAGCGTATACGTGCCTTCGCCGCTCCATTCCCAGCGCGTCGCGGTTTCTTCGCCGGCGCGTCGCGTCTCGATCGTCACCTTGTCCGCCACCATGAAGCTCGAATAGAACCCCACGCCAAACTGTCCGATCATATCCGGCGAGAGGGCATTCTCCTTGTTCTCCCTCAACTTCTCGATAAACTCTTTCGTACCCGACTTCGCAATCGTGCCGATAAGCCCCATCACCTCGTCGCGGTTCATGCCGATACCGCGATCGGAAACGGTCAGCGTCCGCGCGTCCGCGTCCGGTTCGAGCCAAATCTCCAGTTCAGGGCTGCCCTCGAGGAGCTCGGGCTGTTGCACTCCCTCGAACTTGCGCCGGTCCAAGGCGTCCGAACTATTCGAGATCAACTCGCGTAGGAATATGTCCTTATTCGAGTAAATCGAATGGACCATCAAATCGAGGAGTTGGCGGGCTTCCGTTTGAAATTCATGGGTCTCAACCGTCGCGGTCATGAGGTGGCTCCTGTGCAGATTAAGGTATGGCGTTGATGACTGAAGGGCTGCGCCCAGATTTGGGGGCGACGCTGTATGATAGCAAACGCGGGCAATCCCGCGCATCCGGCCGAGGCAACATGCAACGCAAGTAGGCGCTTTGCTATACTCCATGCTCGTTTGCCCGTCCGACGAGCGGCGAAGAGCCTCGCGCAGCGGAACTTATCCCGCTTTTCTGGGTAGTACTGAAGGGGCACAACGGCGCGCGGCACAGATTCCACACGAAGTGCCGCCTGGGAGTTTCTTGCTTTTGCCAAGGAGTCTTCTATGGATACCCATAGCCACAAGGACACGCTGAAGACAGCGCTTTCAGGAGCGCGGCGGAAGATTTTTGCCCAGTCGGCTACGGTTATCTCGGTTCGGACGGCTATCATTGCTCTCCCTGTGGCTGCGATTCTCATCGCGATCGACCAGCGCTGGGGCGGCAGCAGCGCGACCCTCGCGGTTGGAGTGATTGCCTTGCTGGCTATCGTCCTATCCCCCCTCTGCTTCGGGTTGGCCCTGCTGGGCACCCATTTTCGTTCGGCTCTGACCATTGACGATAGGGCCTCCCTGAAGAACCGCCTGTCGAGCGCGTGGGAGTTCTTGCATGATGGCGAGTTGAACGAGGCTCGGCGCGTCCAAGTCAAAGACGCGGTCAGCCATGCGTCGGCTTTGAACTACGGGGCGCTGTTTGGACGCAGAATGCCGGGTGCTTCCCCGTTGTTGCCGCTGGCGATAGCCGCATTCGCCGTGAGTTTTCTGGTTCCCGAATACGCGCCCGGCGAGTTTGTCGAAGCGCCTGTCGATGCCCGCACCGAGTATCAGTTGTCGGAATTGCGCGCGCTGGAGGAGGAAATCGAGGAGGCCCTGGCCGAAACGGCTAACGAAGAATTGGAAGCAGTGCTCGAGATGCTCCGCGAAGTTGAAGGGCAGTTCGGAGAGGGAGAGATTCGGGAGCGCGACGTCATGATCCAATTGGCGCGCATGGACGATCAACTCCAACGCAAGATGACCGAGATGGGCGTGGAAAACCTTGAGAACGAAGTCGATTCGCTTGCCGCTCCGTTTGAGGTCGCTGAGGTGGGGGCGGACGTGGCCGCGGCGCTTGAGAAGGGCGAGTTCTCCGAAGCCTCTGAAGCGCTGAAGAAACTTGCTGAGAAGATGGCCGCGCTGGACATAACGCCAGAAGAAATGGCACGCTTGGCGAAGAGCATGGAGAAGACTGCGGCGGAATTTGGAGAATTTCCTGACGCTTCCACCTTCAAGGGCGACTTGGAGAGGGCCGCGGCGGCCCTCAAGAATCCCAACCCAGCCAGTTTCAATGATGCCGCGCAGTCCATGGCCAGCAAGGTTCTAAACGTGGAAAAGCTGAGGCGGATGAAAGATTTCCTCAACCGCTTTAAGGTGAGAAAGTTCAACTTGGGCCAGGCCCCGAAGGGGGGCAAAGAGGGTCTCGAAGATGATCCGGCCCTGGGCGTCGACGGCTTTGAGCAGGGAAAAGTGAACGGCCAGCAAGGAACGGTCGACATGGATGGTATCGGGAAGGGCGGCCTCGAGGCCGGGCGGGGCGTTACGGGCGACCCCTTCGGCGAATCCAGCCGCCTCGCGGACAGCTACCGGGAGCTCTTGAAAATCCAGGGCATGATCGGCGGCGGCCCGACGGAAACGAAAATAGAATATGGCGACGCGGACGAGGCGGAGAGCCAATTGAGTACGAAAGAATTGTACGCGGAATACGCGGCGGTGGCCGAGCAGGCTATCGAGCGCGAGGAGATTCTGCTGAGCCACCGGTTCCACGTGAAGCGGTATTTCCAGGCCATTAAACCGGTCGACGAAGAGTAGCGTTCGAGCCGTCGGGACGGCGCGGAAGGCGGCGGCCACCGGCGCGGCATGGGGCGTGGCCAGCATCCTCTCGGTCCGCGTTCGTTATCGACTACCGTTGTCTACTATTGAGGAAAAAGAATACTGTGAACGACCAGAGCGAATTTGAAACCAATGCGGCGGCTTTTGTGGACGCCTTTCTCAATGTGAAAGCGGAAATCGGCAAGGTGATTGTCGGGCAATCCCACTTAGTCGAAGATGTGCTCACGTCTCTGCTGTCCGGCGGCCATGTGTTGCTCGAAGGCGTTCCGGGAATCGGCAAGACGCTGCTCGTGCACACCCTCGCCGACACGTTGCATTGCCATTTTTCGCGCATCCAGTTCACGCCGGATTTGATGCCCTCCGATATCATCGGCACCCGCATTGTGGTCGAAGACGAGGACGGCAAGAAGCATTTCGACTTTCAAAAAGGCCCTGTGTTCTCGCAGGTGCTGCTCGCGGATGAAATCAACCGGGCCACCCCGAAGACGCAGTCGGCCTTGCTCGAAGCGATGCAGGAGAAATCGGTGACCGTTTCGGGCGATACGATGAACCTCGGCCCGCCGTTCTTCGTCATCGCAACGCAAAACCCCCTGGAAATGGAGGGCACCTATCCCCTGCCCGAAGCCCAACTTGACCGGTTTATGTTTAAGCTGAATGTGGATGAGCCTTCGTTGGCTGAACTGGTCGAAGTTGCCCGGCGCACCACGAAGCGCGAGACACCCAAGGCCGGCGTGGCGCTCTCTGAAGAAAAGGTCCTTACGCTTATGGGCGTGGTGCGCGACGTGCCCATCGCCGGCCATCTCGAGGTCTACGCCGCCGGACTCATCAAAGCCACGCACCCCGGTTATGAGACCGCGACGGGGTTGATCAACAAATACGTCAAGTACGGATCCAGCCCGCGTGGGCTGCAGGCCATCATCCTGGGCGCCAAAGTTCGCGCCTTGCTCGACCGGCGTTTCAATGTGGCCGAAGAAGACCTCCGCGCCGTCGCCACACCCGCGTTGCGCCATCGCCTCCTCCTTAACTTTGAAGGCGAAGCCGAAGAGATCTCGACGGATAGGATCATCGGTGAAGTATTGGAGTCGGCGAAAGCCGTAGCGGCCTAACTCGCTGTCATGGCAGATACCGCCCGCAATCTGGACGACCGCAACGACCCCGTATTCGGGGACCATTTCATGGAGGCGCTTGAATACCTCCACATCATCGCGCGGAAGATCCTGTCCGGCCAGATGAAAGCCGAGCGCCGTAGCCGACAAAAGGGGATCAGCGTCGAATTCGCCGACCACCGACCTTATTCGCCAGGCGACGATTTCCGGTTCATGGACTGGTCGGTGTTTTTCCGGACCGAGCATCTCTTCTTGAAGCTCTTCGAAGAGGAAGAGGATCTGCATATTTACATCCTCCTCGATTGCTCGGGCTCGATGGACTTTGGCGCGCCGTATAAATTCCACTATGCGCGCCGGCTCGCGGCGGCCATCGGCTATTTGGGCTTGGCCAGCTTGGACCGGGTCCACATTCTGCCCTTCGCAGAGCACTTGGCGCGTCACGCTTCCGACACGCTGCGCGTCCGGAGCCGGGGAAAAGTGTTCCGCATGTTGGATTTCCTCAGCGAGCGCAGGGCTGAAGGCGAAACCAATCTCAACGGATCGCTGAAATCCTTCGCCGCCAGCAAGCATAAGCGTGGCTTAGCCATCGTCATCTCCGACTTGTACGACAAGGACGGCGTGGTCGGAGCGCTGAATATCCTGCGCATCCAGAAATTCGAACCCTATATAGTTCATGTCGTATCGCCGCAAGAAGAACGTCCCGAATTGATCGGCGACCTGCGGATCCTGGATAGCGAATCGGAGCGCTTTCGCGACGTCACGCTTACGGAAGCCATGTTGCGGAAATACCGCGAGACGTTTAGCGAATACTGCGAAGGCATCGAACGATTTTGCCGATCCAAAGAGATCGGCTATGTGCGTTGTAGCACGGATACCCTTTTTCAAGACACCATCATCCACATGCTGCGGCGGGGGAAATTGTTTCAATAGTATTTTTCTTGCCACAGAGGACATAGAGCGGCAAAGCCACAACCAAACCATGACAACTCCCGATATGAGGAACTGCCCATTTCCGTCATTGCGAGGAGGTTCCGCCGACGCGGCAATCTCTTCAGCCCGGCGAATTCGCGAAAGCGAGATTGCCGCGGTCGCTAAGACTCCCTCGCAATGACAGGTCGAGGGTCAAGTGAAAAAGGCAAAACAATTTCAGTATCCTTGAAGCTAGTAGTACAGAGAGCACAGAGGAGCTCATGGGCGATAGGCTCACGGAACAAATTATCGGCGCGGTCATCGAGGTGCATCGGCTTCTCGGACCAGGACGCTTGGAGTCCATCCATGAAGAAGCCCTGTGCCATGAGCTTACTTCGAGATCAATCGAATCTTCGCGTCAGGTTGACATGGATCTCGTTTATAAGGGCCACGCGATCAAGGGTCAGCGGCTAGATGTCCTTGTGGAACAAGAGGTGATCATCGAGTTGAAGTGGGTCACTCGGCTCCCCGAAATTGCTATGGCTCAGACGCTATCGTACTTGAAAGCTGCGCAACTGAAGCGCGCATTGCTGGCCAATTTCGGTGAGAAGCGGCTCGTGGAAGGAATCACGAGGATCTCTCTGTGAACTCTGTGGCCAAGCGGTTCGCGCGTTCGCGTACAGAATATGACTCGCGCGCGTACGCGCTACCAACAGAAACCAATACACACCCAGGGTTAGCATGGGATTCGTGACACCAATAGCGCTGCCTTTCTTCGGACTCTTCATTCCAGTCCTGCTGCTTTACCTCCTCAAGCAGCGGCGGCGGCGAATGCAGGTTTCCACGCTTATGTTCTGGGACCAGATCCTTCGCGACGAACAAAGCGTTATTTCGTTCAAGAAGTTGCGCAAACTCTTATCGCTCCTGCTGCAACTGCTGTTCATCGCCCTGCTTACGTTGGCCCTCGCCCGGCCCTTGTTATCGAAAGACATGCTTGGAGCGCGGCGCATCGTCCTTTTCCTGGACACGTCCGCCAGCATGACAACCGAAGAAGACGGCGGCACGCGTTTCGGCAAAGCTGCGGCCTTGGCGGAAAACGTTGTGCGCGGAATGTCGCTGGGCGATACGCTTATGCTGACCACCGTGTCGGACACCGTCGATGTGGTCATTCCCTTTACGAACAGCCACAAGGAACTGCTGGACGCCATCGCGGGCTTGGAGGCGAGTCACGGCTCGACCCATTTTGAAGACGCCTTCGATTTGCTTGAAGACCTGCCCGCGGATTCCCGCGAAACCTATGTCTACGTGATTAGCGACGGCGCGTTTGACGAAGTTACGGTCGCGGTTCCGGAACAAACCCAATTCGCCTATCTGCGAACGGGTGAAGCATCGGAGAACGTGGGCATCACCGCCTTCGAAGCGCGCCCCCTGCCCGCGTCGGCCCGCGACTTTGAGATCCTCTTCGAGGCCGCGAACGAAACGGTGGACGAGCAGACCATTCCATTCGAAATTCGGGCCGGTTCGGATCTCATCGACGCGGGCGAATTGACCATCGAGGCCGGAGCGCGGGAGATCAGGAGTGTCTCTCAGTTCAGCCGTTCGAGCGGGGAAGTTCGGGTGACTCTCGATTTCGATGACCCCTTCCAGCTAGACAATACGGCCTACGCCGTGCTGCCCCTTCCGAATCCGATGGAGGTCTTGCTCGTAACCGAGGGCAATCTCTTTTTGCAGAGTGCGCTGGCCACGGATAACGACGTGGCCATCACGGTTGTGACTCCCTTGATGTATGAGGCGCTCCCAGGTGCCGCGCCCGAGAAACGCCCTTCGGTCACGGCCATTTTCGACCGGGCGCCTCCCGCGAGCGCGCCCGTGGGCCATGCCATCTACATCGGCGAATGGCCAGCGTTCATCGCGCCCGCCACGACGGGAAAGGTGGAAGACCCTGTAGTTACGGAGTTTGACCGGGAGCACCCCATCAACCGCCATCTGCGCCTGGCGAATGTCTCCATCGAGACCGCGCGCCAGATCAGCCTGCCCGAAGGCTACACGCCGCTCATCCGGTCTTTCGAGGACACGTTGCTCGCTCTCGGCGATGACGAAGGCCGCTATTCGATGGTTCTGACCTTCGATACCATGTCATCGGACCTCCCTCTGCGTGTCGCCTATCCCATTCTGATGGCGAACGCGATTCGGTTTATGGAGGGGTTCAACGCAGGAGAAGACTGGCACTCGCTGGACATTGGCGCCATTCTGACCAAGGCCGACCTGGAGGATCGGGCCCGGCGCGTCCATCGTCGCGAGGGCAGCGATGGGGAAACCTTCTCGATCCTGCGGCCCGGCGAAGAAGTCGGCGAATCCGCAGACGGCGCGCGCGAGATACCGAAGCTTCTTGCCATCGACCGGGCGGGCATTTACCGTACCGTTACCCATCGCGGCGAACAGGCGCCCCTCTTCGCCGCGAACATGGCCAGCCGCCGCGAATCCCGAATCCAGCCTTCGGATGCTTTGCCGGTTCTTACCGAGGGACCCTTGCCCGAAATCTCGGACGGTTTCCGTTTGGGGCTTGAGCCGTGGTTTTTTCTCGTATTGATTGCCCTGGTATTGATCGCGGTGGAATGGGGCCTATTCCACCGGCGCTTGGTGGAGTAGAACCACACTATGCCCATCGAGTTTGAATCTCCGGGCCTTTTCGGACTGTTGCTGATCGTGCCGGCGGTCATCCTGCTGATTCGGTACACGCTCCTCGACAGCTCGAAACTGCTCCTCGGCATTTCGACGGCCATCCGGGCCAGCGTTATCGTCCTCCTCGTGCTTGCCCTCGCGAGCACCTTGTGGGTCCGCCGATCGACCGATCTCGCCGTGCTCGTCCTTGGCGACACATCCGGCAGCGTCGCGCAATCTGCCCAGGAGCAATTGCGGCGATTCTGGAGCGGAGCATCCGGCCATGCGTTCCGTCCCGACATGATGGGCCTCGGGCTGTTTGCCGCCGAAGCCGATCTCGCCGCGCCCGTCGACGCGAATTGCGCTTTCCCCAGCGACCTGATACTTCCAACAGAGAAGGGCGCAACGTCCATCGAAGCCGCGCTCCTTCTCGCGCGCAAGGTCATGCCCGCCGGCGCCGTGAAGCGTGTCGTGCTCCTGTCGGATGGCAACGAAACATCGGGCGACGCGCTCTCCGCGGCAAAACGGGCCGCCGCGCGGGGCATCCAAATCTATACGATTCCCTACGAAGCCGAGGAGCGCGACGAGATTCTGCTTGAAGACTTGGCCGTGCCGCCCGAGGTGAAGAAAGGGCAGACCTTCTCGATTACGGCGGTGGCGCACTCATCGCTCGAAACGAAGGCGAATTTCGCCCTTTTTCGCAACGGCTTCAAGATCGACGAACGAGAGATCGAGTTGAAGGAGGGCGCAAACTCGGTGACCTTCGAAGAGCCGGAACCTACCGACGGCCTCACGAAATACGAGTTGCGCCTCTCGGCCCAATCCGATTTTTTCGTGGACAACAATGTGGCTTCGGGCATCGTGCACGTATCCGGTGAGCCGCGCATTCTCCTGCTGGAGGGCGAGGAGCGGGAAGCGCGCTACCTCGCCCGCGCGTTGGGAGCTGAGAACATGCGCGTCGAAGTGCGCGGAGGCCGGGGCATGCCGACCACGCTCGACGAGTTGGCCGCCTTCGACGCGCTCATCTTGTCGGATGTCCCCGCCACCGAAATGTCGATCCAGCAAATGGACCTGATCCGTTCGTACGTCGAAGATCTAGGTGGCGGATTCATCATGATCGGCGGCGAGAATTCCTTCGGGCTCGGCGGCTACTACCAAACCGCCGTAGAGGACGCGTTGCCCGTCCGTGTGCGCTCGGAGAAGAAGAAGGACACCCCCAGCCTGGGCATGGTGCTCGCCATTGACAAATCGGGCAGCATGGAAGGCGAAAAAATTGACCTTGCGAAGGAAGCCGCCATTGCCGCGCTCGAGCTCCTTGGCGAGAAGGACTACGTGGGCGTGGTCGCGTTCGATGGCGCGGCCTATTGGGCCGTGAAGCTGCAAAGCGCCGGCAACAGAATCGGGATCGCGCAGACGATTGAAACGATCGAGGCCGGCGGCGGCACGAGCATCCATCCTGCGCTGGAGCAAGCCTATGACGCGTTGACTCAGGTTCCCGCCACATTCAAGCATACGGTGCTGCTCACCGACGGCAAGTCGCAGCCCGGCGATTTCGCGGGGATCGTGGACAACATGGTGGACGGTCTCATCACGGTCTCCTCGGTGGCCATAGGCGAAGGCGCGGATACCGCGTTGCTCCAGGATATCTCCCGTTGGGGTCGTGGCCGCTACTATTTCACGAACGACCCTTACGACATCCCACAGATTTTCACGAAAGAAACCATGACCGCGTCGAAATCGTCGCTCGTCGAGGAGCCCTACCTGCCGCAGGTTTTTCGGGCGAACCAAGTCATCCGCTCCATAGACTGGGAGGCGTCGCCCTTCCTCTTCGGGTACGTCGTGACTACGCCGAAAGCTACCGCGGATGTGGCTCTCGTCACCGAGAAGGGCGACCCGCTACTCGCCTTGTGGCAGTATGGTTTGGGCCGATCGGCGGCGTTCGCCTCTGACGCCAAGAGTAGATGGGCGGCCGACTGGCTGGGCTGGCCGGATTACGCTCGGTTCTGGGCGCAGGTCGTTCGTGGAACCATGCGCTTTACCCGAAGCCAGGGAAACGATACGCGCGTCGCCTACAGGGGCGATCGCGGCAGCATCACGGTGGATAACGTGGACGAAAACGGCCGCTTTGTCAATGGTCTCGATTCTACCGTGCAAATTGTCGAACCGGGCTTGGAGCTCGAAAATGTAACGCTCGAACAGACGGCGCCCGGCCGTTACGAAGCCGAATTCCCCATGGAAGAAATGGGCAGTTACCTTTTCCAGGTGCGTCAAACCACGCCGGGCGATGGCGAAGAAGACGTCTACTCCGAATACACGCGCGGCTACACCATCTCCTACCAGCCCGAATACCGGCGCCTCGCCACCAACGAAGATTTCCTCCGCGAACTCGCCGAGATTACCGGGGGCGGCTTCAACACGCCGCTCGAAGAAATCCTCCACGTCGATCAGTCAGACGCCGTGCCCAGCCGCAAACCGCTGTGGCCCAACCTCCTAGTGGCGGCCCTGATCCTCTTCCTCTTCGACGTAGCCATCCGCCGATTCGATCTGGCCGGATGGGACTGGCCCGGGACCACGAAGCGATACGGGTAACCCGCCCACGCGAAGACTCAGCCCAGTCTCTTTGTTTGAAGCGTCGTGGATTGCCGGTGGAATCTTGGGAGCGTGGAGCATGTTCGCGGGCTCGGGCGTCAAAGGAGCCCTTCGAGCTCTTCGACAAGATATTTGAAGTGGACCATCGCGCTTTCGACAGGTCCCGATTTCTCCAAGTCGACGCCTGCGTCGCGGAGAAGCTCCAAGGGAAACTTCGACCCGCCGCTCTTGAGGAACGTCAGGTAGCGGTCCCGATCCTTCTTGCCTCCGTCCAACACGCCGCGCGCGAGCGCCGTCGCTGCCGACAAGCCCGTGGCGTATTTGTACACGTAGAAGGCGCGGTAGAAATGGGGTATGCGGAGTCCCTCAAGGGTAAGCGGATCGTCGATAATAAAATCCAGCCCAAAGTAGAATTTCAGGAGGCTCCGGTATTCGTTGC
Source organism: uncultured Nitrospirales bacterium (assembly GCA_964401695.1). GTDB lineage: Bacteria > Hydrogenedentota > Hydrogenedentia > Hydrogenedentales > JAPYPO01. The sequence goes on along the minus strand of CAYNZS010000003.1, from coordinate 17,986 downwards.
GGAGACGTTCCAGGGTAAGCGGCTCGCCAGCCTCGGCGATGGCGTGGATCTGTTTTTCGTACTCCGCGAACATGGTCTGCCGGATGATTGTTCCCCGAATTTCTTCCAGTTCGCGGTTAATCAGTACGGCCCGGCGCGTCTTGTCCTTCGCCTGGCTCATCAGATGCTCGTTCAGAAGTTGCTCGTTGAAAGTCGAAGCCACCTCGGCGACGAAGATCGTGTATTGGTAACACTGAAACGACTGGTTCTTGGCGCTGAAGTAGGTGTGCATCGAGTGGCCCGCTTCATGCGCGAGCGTGAACGCGCTGTCGAGCACGTCCTCCTTGTAATTCATCAGGATGTACGGCGGACCCGTGTAGCCGCCCGCCGAAAAGGCGCCGCTTCGCTTCCCCTTGTTTTCGTAGCGGTCCACCCAGCGGCCGTGGAGGCCCCTGCGCAGGGTCTTGCCATAGGCATCGCCCAGCGGCGCGAGCGCTTCGCAGACGAGATCCGCCGCCTTGGCATATGGAATCTGCGAGCGTTTGGCGTCTACGATGGGTACGTAGGTGTCGTACGAGTGGAGCTCCTTGAGCTTGAGCGCCTTGCGCCGCAGCTCCAAGTACCGGTGCATCGTATCCGTATTGTTGCGCACCGCCGCGATGAGGTTATCGTACACGGGTACGGGAATCTTGTCGCCGAACAACGCGCCCTCGAGGGCCGAAGGGTGGTTGCGCACCCGCGCGTGATAAATATTCTGGAGCACCGATGAACTCAGCGCCGCGGCGAGTGTGTTCGCATGTTCTTCATGGACCTTGTAAAACTTGTCGAAAGCCTGTTTGCGGACGGCCCGCTTGGGCGATTCGAGCAGGACGCGAAAGGAGCTCTGCGTAAGCTCGACTTTCTTTCCACTCTCATCTGTCACCGAGCCGAACTTGAAATCCGCGTCCGTGAGCTGCCCAAAGATCTTGCTGGCCGTTCCCGCCACTTCGCCCTGCATGGCGAGCAGGCGCTCCTCCTTCTTTCCGAGGATGTGCGGCTTGAAGCGAATCAGCTTTTCCAGATGATAGCGGTGCTCCTTGAGCGCCGCGGACTTGAGGAATCGGTCCATCGTCTTTTTCGGGATGGCCTGAATCTCCGGCGCGATAAAACTCGCCGTTTCGCCGGCTCGCGTGGCCATAAAGGTGTAACGCCCCATCATCCCCTGGTAGGTGTCGTTGGCCACATCCTCCGACGCGCGCAGGAAAGCGTAGGATCCCAGCTTCTCCGCCTCCTTTTCGAATTCCACGTCGAAATCGCAGTAAGCGCGAAGGGCCTTCGCCGATTTACCCAGTTTTCCGCGAAAAGCCTCGAAACCTTGGATCTGCCCTTCCAATTTCGCGAACGCCCGTCCCCAAGCGGCATCGCTCTTAAACAGCTTCTCCAATTCCCAGGTATCGGCTTTCTTGACCCCGCTGCGCGCGGGAATTGATTTCGTCTTCGGCATGTTCGCACTCCCAAACAACTGATCGACTAGCCCGGATATCTCATTGCTTTTCTACTGCGACGGCGGATAAGGCCACTCTGACGAGACTTTTCTCGCCTTTCGACTTCGACGTGACCCGCCACGCTGTCGTCCGAAAGGTTTCGAACAAGTCTCGACATAGCAACCTTCTCCACCGTCTCGCTACGAAAACCGGTGAGATATCCGGGCTAGCTAGCGAGTATAAACGATACTGCGAAGTGAATACAGCGGCACATATCGAGCGACCAATTCATTCACCCTCAGGAGAGTTGAGCCGGAGCGGAGAATGGCTGCCGTCCCGCGTTCCACTCGACGGTCGCGATTCCCGCGGCCAGGACGACTGCCGCGGCCAGGACTGTGGCCATTCGGAAACCGTCTTGCTCGAAGGTGGGCGCGGCGAGTGTTTCCATGATGGGCTTGGGGACGCGCTCGATTTGGATGAGGATGCCGTTGAGCGATATGTGCGCCAGGACCGCCGGGAAGATAGAGCGCGTTCGTAACGCAAGGTAGGTGAGCAGGAATCCGCTCATCGCCTGGGGGAAGAACCGGTAGACGCTCAAGTGGAACAGGCCGAAGAGCGCACCGACTACGATGATTAAAGCCCAGGGAGGCAGTTTGCCGCGCAGCCCGGAGAGGATAGCCCCGCGGAAGGCTAGCTCTTCGCAAATCCCCGGCGATACGGCGAGAATAAATAGCAATGTCAAAGATCCTTGCGCTTCACCCATGTCTGTGAAGATTCGTTCCATCTCGGTGAGATAACTTTCGGGAGCGGGCATGGCCATTTCTTGCCAGATGCCCATTTGCGCGGCGAGTACGGCCCAGGCCGGCATCATGACGGCGACTCCGAGCAACGAGAGCCACGGCGGGCGCGTGAGTTGTAGCGTGCGGGCGAGATTGACGCGCGCGAACCACAGGATGAGAAGAATGGGCGCCGCGATGAGGAGGTATTGGGTGATGACAAGGCCCGATGCGACATCGCGCGCTTGGACGTAGCTTCCCGCGTAAAAGAGGAGCAGCATGATTAGGCCGAAGAGGCTGAGCGATAGGCCGGTGGTGGGTAACTCGCGGGGTTGAAAGGAAGAGCGGCGGAGGGTCAGGGGAATTCCTTTTTCCTCGGAGAGAATGACTTCCTCGCGCTGGAACATCCAGGAGGCGACTACCAACGCTAGAAGCGCGTAGATGCTGGTCGCGGTAAACACGACGAATATGGTGTCGATAGCAACGGTTCCCATCATCAAATCGCGGAAGAGCAAGGAAGCGTTCGCGATGGGGATGAGCCGGACGGCCTCGGAAAGATCGATGCCCGGAATAGCTACGACGGCGGCGGGCACGGTAATTGCCACGAAGAAGGGGGTGACGTAATTTTGCGCCTCCTTAAAGCTGCGTGCCAACAGCGCGACGGTCATCATCACGGCGGAGATGAAGAAGGACAAAGGAACGAGAACGATGACGATAGCCCCGGCGCTCTGTGGTGGGACTTGGAGGAGGTTGGCGTCCAAAGGGCCCTGTCCGCCGGGCGCGATCTGCGAGAGTTGAAAGAGCAACGTCGCCATCATGCTCGCCAAGTTGAGGAAGCCGGTAAACATGGACAGCGAAAATACCGTCAGGAACTTTCCGCAGACAATTTCCATTTTCGAGATGGGCGTCGATAGAAGGGTCTCGAAGGTGCCGCGTTCCTTTTCGCCCGCCGTCAAATCGACCGCCGGATAGAATGCGCCCACGCCCAGCATGACGACCATAAGGAGGGGCAATATGGAGCCGAGCAGGGAGCCTGCCGTCTTCGCGGGCGGCGCGGCGTTGACGCGCTCGACGGCCAGCGGCGTCGCGAACGATTCGGGCAGGCCCTGGGCGTCGAGCCGTTCTGCGAGGAGGTTCTGGCCGCGCTCGCGAAGGGCCACTTCGAGCCGGTCGGCCGCCTCCTTCGACGCGGGCGCCGTCGAATCGAACCGAATCTCGACATCAACGGTATTTCCCGACGCCAGGGGTTCCTCGATGGGGCCCTCGACCACGACGATAGCATCCAATTCCCCTTCAAGCAGCCGGGCTTCGGGGTCTTCCCCGGCCTGCAATTCGACCAGGGGAATCTCCTGAATCCGTTCTGACATGTATTCCATTTCTTCCGTGACGAGCGCGACTTTCGAAGGCGTCTCCTTGATCTTCGAGATCTGCACGAGAGCCACTTGGGCAATCAGAATAAATAGCGCGGGGTACAGGACGATGGGTACGCCCACCATGGCGATCAGAGTGCGTTTGTCGCGGAGGGTGTCGAGCATTTCCTTGAAGAAAATGGTCTTGACGATGGTGAAACGCATCAGGCCGGCGCCTCTTCGCCATGAACGAGCGCCAGAAACGCGTCCTGAAGGTTATCCTTACCGGTCTGGCCGTAGAGGTCTTCCTTCGTGCCCAAGGCGAGAATCGAGCCATCGTGGATCAGCGCGATTCGGTCGCATAGGCGCTCCGCTTCGGTCATATAATGTGTCGAAAAAATGACGCTGTGCCCGCGAGCGCGGGCGTCGGAAATGAAGTCGAGAATTGTGCGGCTCGACATGATATCCAGGCCAAGGGTGGGCTCGTCAAGGATAAGGATGGCCGGGTCGTGAAGAATTACGCGAGCGACGGAAGCCCGCTGCGTCTGCCCGGTCGAAAGCGTTTCGCAGCGTTGGTCGAAGAAATCAGCCATGCCAAGCAGGCTCGATAGCTCTTCGGCGCGCAAAGCGATTGCGGCGTCGTCCATGTCGTAGAGGCGTCCAAAGTAGCGCAGCATTTCTCGTACGGTCAGGCGCCCGTACAGCTTCGTGTTGCCCGAAAGAAATCCGATATTGCGGCGGACGGCATCGGGATCTTCTGCCGCGTCTGCGCCGGCGATCCAGCACGAGCCGGACGTGGGGGCGATGATCGTGCCTAACATGCGGAGGAGCGTGGTCTTTCCCGCGCCATTTGGGCCGAGCAGTCCGAAGGTCTCTCCTTCGCCAATTTCGAACGTGGCGTCGCGCACGGCCTCCACAATTTTTCCCCGCGGACCGTGATACGTCTTCTTCAGATGTTCCGCTTGAACCATGGACCCTTGCCGTTGGCGCGTGAATGCGTTCCGCGTGTTGACTCAGACCGACCGCGGCGCATTGGCGGCGGCAAGCGGCGGGACGAAGTATCCCCTTGATCGCTGCCGCTTTGCAATCCGACCTGCGTGGATGGCCGTCGCTCGAATCCGGAAGTCCGGCGAATGTCGGCAGACTCGACCCTCTTCCGGTCCGCCAGAGATCTGGACATCCCTATAAGCACAGCCTTAATTGTTTTCTGTACCATATTTGAGGCGTGTTCTGTTTAATCTTGAAATTATTCATCAAAATTGGCGAGATATCGGGTTTTATCTGGCATAACATATATACCTGTGCGCATTCGAGTTGCCGTTTCTGGTTGTTCCGCGGCTCGCCAGTGGGCATTCTTTCTGGCAAGGTTTTGTCAGAGACGGGAAGTACGTATTGTGAATGAACCCGAACATAGCCGGCGCCGGCCGCCGGATTCGGCCGCGAACGTGGAACGGACCTTGTGGATCGAGGACCGCGGCCACTGCGTCGTTCAAGTAGATTCCGCGTTCGCACGATCGCTGGATCGCCTGGGAGAAGACATTCTCGGGCGGAGCATGGACCAGTTCTTACCGCCGGAATCGACAGACGAATTCGAGGAGGTGTGCGATCCCGCTATCGAGACGAGTCCAAGTCCCCTCCCATTCGATTTCCTTCGTCCGGACGGCGAGCGCGTTCCCTGCACGGTCCGTATCTCGCCGTTGCGGGATGGCGATGGCGAACCACTGGGATTCATCGCGACAGGTTCGGAGGAATTGACCACGCCGTCCGCGTCTTTTGCCCAATGGATAAGCCAAAGCGAAGACGCGCCGTAGGGCCTCGCGGTCGTGCGGGCCGAAAGCGACACTATCAATTACGCCGGCCGGCCCTTCGCGAAGATGCACGGATACAACGCGAAGGAGTTAATGGGCGCCCCTCTGAACATCCTCCTCTCCGGCGACCGCGGTGGCGAACTTCAAACCGTCGTCGAGGTATTGAGCAAAAAGGGCCATGCCGCTCTGGAGACGGCGAGTGTGCGCAAGGACGGCAGCATTTTCTCAGCGGAATTGAGAGTTCATCTTGTGCGAACTCGCCGGGACGACCGAGCGTTCGCGCGACGAGAAGGCGCGGCGCGCCGCCGCGCGGATGGAGGCGGTGGCGACGCTGGCCGGAGGGCATCGCGCACGATTTCAACAACCTGATGGTGGGCGTGCTAGGGAATGCCTCGCTGGTAAGAATGCTGCGGGGCGCGGACAACGCCTCCATCGAACGCCTGAACGAAATCGAGTCGGCCGCGCGGGACGCGGGAAAACTTGCACAGCAGGTCCTGGCTTTCGCGCGCGGCGACAAGTGCCGGCCCCGCGTGATATCGCTGAGCCGGGTGGCGGACGAAGCCGTAGAGCAACTGAAACGGGCCCACCCGTCCGCCCGGATATTGACGCGCGAGTTCAAGCCTTCAATCTGGAACGCGGAGGTGGATGCCTCACAACTCACGGAGGCCATCTGTAATATTCTTTTGAACGCCTTTGAAGCCACGTCGGACGGAGGCGAAATTCATGTGCGCACTGAAAACGTCGTCGTGGACGACGCTATGGCGGCCAGTACTCCTGGGCTGGACGTGGCGAACTACATCCGTCTTACGGTCGAAGATACGGGCGACGGCATGAGTCCGGAGACACTCGACCGCGTGTACGAGCCGTACTTTTCGACCAAGAATGGCGGCCGGTGGTTGGGCATGGCCGCGGTCTATGGCATCGCGAAGAACCATCTCAGCGCAATCCACGGCGAGAGCGAGTTAGGTAAAGGCACACGCTTCGACCTCTATTTGCCCGCGACCATGGCCGAAGCGAACGAGGAGCCGATTCCGGTTCCTCTGGAGGAGGAACGAGGGACCGAGACAGTCCTCATCGTCGAAGACGAGGCGATGGTTGCCGCCATCAATCAGGCCGTGTTCGAACATCGTGGATACACGGTTCTCCTCGCCAGCAACGGCCGGGAGGCGGTGGACATCGCGCGGGAGCGCAGCGCGGAAATCGACGTTGTGTTGCTCGACATGGCGATGCCCGTTATGGGTGGCGCGGAGGCCTTCCCGTTGCTTCGCTCAGCCCGCCCCGCGTTGAAGGTCATCTTGTGCAGCGGCTACGACTTGGACGAGTCGGCCCAATCGCTTATCAACGCGGGTGCGAGTGCGTTCATCCAGAAGCCTTTCGGGCTCGAAGAACTGTGCCTAGAGATCCGGAAGACGCTGGACAGTTAACCCGGATATCTCCCAGCGCGGCATCGCAACAACCAAGGCAGACGCCTTCAACTTCCCATGAATCTCCACCTACAGGTATGATGGCTTGGAAGCGGATGCGCCTAACGCGAGAACAGTCAAGGACTCGTGTGGGCGGCAGATGGGCCGCGGTTCGGTCGAAACTGAAAGGGAGTACTGGAAATGCCGGCTCTGGATGGGATGAGGATTCTAGACGTAACCCAATACGAAGCGGGGCCTTCGTGCACCCAGGCCTTGGCGTGGCTCGGCGCGGATGTCGTCAAGGTGGAGCGGCCCGATGGAGGCGACCCTGGGCGCAACAACATGACCGGCGATCCGGACAGATCCGAGTACTTTGCCTATTGGAATAACAACAAGCGCAGCGTGGCCATCAATCTTAAGAGTCCTGAAGGCCGTGAGGTGCTGCTCGAGATGCTTCCGCATTACGACGTCTTCGTCGAGAACTACGGTCCGGGCGCCATCGACAAGCTCAAGCTGGACTACGAAACCTTGAGGGCGATACACCCCGGCATCATCTACGCCAGCGTCAAGGGGTTTGGCCATTACGGCCCCCACTCCCACTACAAATGCTACGACATGGTGTCCCAGGCGGCGGCGGGAGCGGTGTCCGTAACGGGAGAACCGGACGGCCCCCCTGTCCGGCCCGGATTCACCATTGGCGATTCGGGCACCGGCGTACAGCTTACGCTGGGCATCGCGGCCGCCTATATCGAGAGACAGCGGACCGGCGTCGGCCAGCGCGTCGAGCTGTCCATGCAGGAAGCCATGACCTACTATATGCGAACCGCGATTGCCATGGGCGGCTCGTGGAATGCCCGGCCCGCGCCGCGCATGGGCAACAGTCTGGGCCCCATCGTGAATATGTTCCCCTGCAAGCCCTTCGGCCACAATGACTACGTCTACATCATGGCCGTAACCGATCGGATGTGGGAAACACTGTGCGAGGCCATCGAACGCCCCGATCTTCTTGAAGACCCCCGCTTCGCGGGTCGGCTAGGCCGCCACCAAAATCAATCCCAGTTGGTTGAGGAAATCTCCGTGTGGACGCGTGCGCGCACCAAACACGAAGCCATGAAGAAACTCGGCGACGCAGGGGTTCCCGCCAGCGCCGTCCTCGACACGGTTGAAGTTTACGACGATCCCCACCTCAACGAACGCGGCTTCGTCCAGACCATCGAACACGAGGCCCTCGGTCCGGTCAAGATGTTGGGAGCGCCTATCCGCATGTCGGCGGGCGAAGTGAAGCTCAAGGCCGCACCGCGCCTCGGCGGCCACACGGATGAGGTCCTCACCGAAGACCTGAGCCTGAGCGAAGAGGAGCTCAAGGCCCTTCGCGAACAGGGCGCCCTCGGTTCGGTCCGCAACGGATGAGCACGGGTAGATAGGGGCCGAGAATCCGTCATCTGGACGGCCCTCGCGGTCAACGATTTTGCCTTCTTTTTGCGACCCTTGAAGAAGTCCGCGGAAACGGGGGCATCCCTGTTGCAATGAAAGGCGCCCCTTCTTGAAACGGTCCCACATTCAATCTCTCGCCTTTCGATCTCGACGTGACCCGCCACGCTGCCGTCCGCGGGTCTTGCCTTGTAACGCCTGCTTCGAATAAGTCTCGACACAACAACCTTCTCCACCGTTTCGCCACGAAAACCGGTGAGATAACCGGGCCAGTGCATTGACTCACAATTGGCGCAGCTCTTGAAAGCAAGGCAAAGCATGCGTTTTCTGTCATCCTGAACGAAGTGAAGGATCTCGATACGCCAGAGGCCCAACGAAATCGAGAACCTTCGCTTCGTTCAGCATGACGGATAAGATGGAAATAGCATTAATCGATACACTAGGATGACGACATTGGGGGTTGCGTGCGCAATTCTCGCCGTTGGCAAGGACAAAAGCGAAAGGATGGAATTTCAATGGAGTACAAGACGATCACTTACGACCGCTACGGCACACAAGACCGGATCGGTCGAATCACTTTGAACAGGCCGGAAAAATTAAATTCCCTCAACCATGAACTGCTGACCGAACTTGAGCACGCGTTGAAAGAAGTCGCTTGGGACGACGATGTGAGGGTTGTCGTCCTGAGGGGGTCTGGGCGTGGCTTTGGAGCGGGCTACGACCTATCGGGAGGCGGATCGGGCCCCGAGCACACACAGTCCAGGATGACCTCCGCCCGCCAAGATCTACAAGATGGCGCGCGCCGCCAGATGTTCCTCTTCAATCTCCCGAAAGTCACCATCGCGCAGGTACACGGCTACTGCCTCGCCGGCAGTTGCGAATACGCCATGATGGCCGACCTCGTCATCGCGGCGGAAGACGCCAAGATCGGGCACCCCGGCATTCGCGGGCTTGGACACCCGCGGAACTCGTGCGGCTGGCCCATCATTATGGGCATGAGGAAGGCCAAGGAATTGATGTACACCGGCGACGTCATCAGCGGCACCGAAGCGGCGGAATACGGCATGATCAACAGAGCCGTCCCCAGCGACAAGCTCGAAGAGGAAGTCACCAAACTCGCCGAACGAATCGCCAATCAGGCCTCCGACTCCCTGGCCGTTCAGAAGGAGGCCATGAACCGCTGGTACCAAGCGATGGGGATGGAATCCTCCGTCATGGCCGCCGCCGATTACGACTACATCTACGCGAGCACCACAAGCGCCGTCGAACTCAGAAACAAAATCAAGGAAGTGGGCCTCAAAGAAGCCTTCACCTGGCGCGACACGCCGTATGGCGACCTCAGAGGTGCCAAGAAATAGAAGTAGGCCCCGTAGGCCAAGAAGGGATAGGTGCCCCCTGATTCGTTGCGCTTCATTTGGAAACGATGGAGCCTGGGCCTTTCAAGGGCACCTGAGGCCTCCGTAACGTGTAGCTATGCTCCATGTGGTGTCTAGTAGCCAGGCAGGTTATGATCGAAGCCTTGGCTCTCCGCGTTTACGCGGCAGCCAAGGACGCCGTGCGCACACCATCGGAACAGGCGGGCGAAAGCAAAGTCGCCCTGTCGAATCAGAGATGCTGCCCGGTGTGCGGAAGGAGCGCGGAGAGGGCGTACTTGTGTTCGAGGATGTTCCAGCTGAAGTATGTGATGTGTTTTCGGACATGCTGCTCTCACCGAACACAATCCGGCATCTTGAGGAACTCATGGAACATGCCGAACCCAATAAGCGCGGCCCCGTATACACGTACGCTTGACGAACTCAAGGGAAACATCGACACTTCCTACCACATGACGATCGGATCTGATGAGGAACCGGGTGGCTCGGCTCATTGAAAAGCAACTCGGGTTGCAGCTGTGACCTGTCTTTCCAGCCGGCGCGGTAAGACGCCTCGCGTATTTTCGATAGGGAAAGGCCTATATCAATAGGGCTCGCGACCCGCGTTCCAGTTGCATCCTTCTTTTCTGTCGAGTACCCTTCCGTTCCGATTTTCTGCCACTTGCTCCCTGGTATTCTTTGGGAAGGACATTTCCTCGATGAACGCGGCCCAGTTGGCTTTGGACAGTATTGACAAGTATGGCGACTATACCGCCTTCCATGCCGATGGCCGTTCGGTATCGAGTGTGGAGCATGCCACGTTCAGCGCCCGCCTTGCGACCGTGCTGCGCGAGCGTGGCGTGAAAGCTGGGGACCGCGTCCTTGTGGTCATGCACAACTGCCCCGAAGTGCTGGCCTGCTTCCAGGCCATCTGGAAGATCGGCGCGGTGATCGTGCCGATCACCCCACAACTCGGCGAACGTGAAATCAAGTATGTGATGGGCCACTCCGACGCCGTCGCGGTCATCACGTCTCCCGAGCTGGCGCCACGCATACGTAGCGCCGCGGCGGGGGGGGAGGGATTGCGCCACTGGCTCATCATCGGCGAATCGGAATCCGATGGCTTTTCGAATATTTACGAGGCAATCGCCGGCGCCGACGAGCGCGATGGACATGTCGACCGCGCGGACGATGACATGGCTTTTCTCCTGTACACGTCGGGAACGACGGGGCAACCGAAAGGCGTTATGCTTTCGCACTCGAACATCGTGAGCAATCACACCGCCCTAGCCCAGTTTAAGCGGATGGAGGAACGGTCTTCCACGCTGCTGTGCCTGCCTTTGAGCCACGCTTTCGGCGTGATGATCATGAACCTCTGCTCGATCTTCGGCGCGACCGCGTCGATTCACCGCAAATTCGATACGGCCGAAATCCTAGAAGCTATCGAACGATACAAGGTGACCCGCTTTTCGGCGGTTCCCACCATGTTGGTGCGCCTCATCAATGCGCCCGAGCGCGAGCGCTTCGACACGTCGAGCCTCGAGGTGATTAACAGCGGCGGTGCCATCTTGCCCAACGACGTCCGCCTCAAGTTCGAGGAGTTGTACCAGTGCAAAATCCTCGACGGCTACGGCATGTCCGAGAGCGCGCCGACCGCTTGCTCTTATCATGCCTCGGAGTCGCTCCGGCCTGGCTCAGTTGGTCACCCGATTCCTGGAGTAAAGGTATCCATTCAAAACGAATCCGGAATCGAGTTGCCGCCGGGCGAATTGGGCGAGATTTGCATCCAGGGCCCGAACGTGATGATGGGATATCTCAAGGATGAGGACGCATCGCGCCACGCGTTACGCGGCAGCTGGCTTCATTCGGAGGACATCGGCTATCTGGATGAAGACGGTTACCTGTTCCTTACCGACCGGATAAAGGATCTCATCATCAAAGGCGGGGAGAACATCTCGCCGCGCGAGATCGAAGAGTCTTTATATGAACATCCCGCTGTCGCAGAAGTCTCGGTTGTGGGTGTTCCGAGCAACACCTACGGCGAAGGCATCTGCGCGGTGATCGCGTTCGCGCCCGGCCAGAAAACGGACGAGGAGAGCCTGCGCGAACACCTGTCGAAATTCATCACCAAATTCAAGATACCGTCGCGCTTCGAATTTCGCGAGGAACTGCCGAAAAACGCCAACGGGAAGATAGACCGGAAACGCTTGAGAAAGGAAGTCGCGTCTTCCGCCGTCGCCTAATTTCTTTCTTGCGAATTCCGTGGCGTAAGCACGCGTCCGGGCAGCGCCCAAGTCAATTCGCCGCCATCCACAACGAACACGCCGTTCACCAGCACGTATTCGATTCCTTCGGCGTATTGATGGGGCTTGAGGAAGGTGGTGGTATCGCGGATCGTTGAGAGGTCGATCACCGCCAAGTCGGCGAAATGGCCCTGCGCCACCCGGCCCCGCTTGCTCATGCCCAGGATTTCGGCGGGAAGAGAAGTCATGGAACGTACTGCCTGCTCGACGGAAAGCACACCCCGTTTCAACGCGTACTCCCGGATTTTCCGGGGAAACGTTCCGTAAAAACGCGCGTGGACGAGGCCGTCGGTGGGCAAGGTAATTCCCGCGTCGGAGGCCGTTGCCACCCAGGGCTGCGCGACAAAATATTCGATGTCGTCTTCGGACATGGAGAAGCCGCGAAGCTGAACGCCACCGAAACGATCCGGATATCCGTCGAACTGGAAACGCAAGGCCATTTCGACTGGCGCAACCTCGTTCGCCGCGGCGATTGCCGCCAGGCTCCGTCCAACGCACCCCGGATCGGGATGGCCGAACACAACGATATGTTCCGCGCCTCCGCGTCGTCGAACTTGTCGTTCCACGTCGCGGCGCAGGGCGCCGTTTTTCTCTGGATCCGACAAGATGTGTTTGAGCGCCAGGCCGAAATCCTTTTCGTTCCCCAATCGCAGGTGACGCGTCTCGTCGAGGATCCAGCGCGGCAACAGGGAAAACACACCATCGCTCCCTGACGTAGTGTAGGGATACTGGTCTGCGAAAATCTTTACGCCCCTCGCGCGCGCGCTTTCGATGGCGTTCACGATGGCCCGGCTTTGGCCCCAATAGTCCTCGCCCCTCGCTTTGATGTGGGTCGCTACTGAAATCACGCCCGTGGCCTCGCAGATGGCGATGGTTTCCATTATCGAGTCCAACATCGTTGGCGCGCCGGGCCCGTCATGGCTCGGCATGTACCACACAGGATCGCTTCCCGATGCCCGCTCATGGACGATGTAGACGCCGCCATAGGGCTTGACGACTCGCACAAGCGCCTCAAGTTCTGACGTTTCGCTCCAACGCCCAGGCTCGTACTCAAGGCCCGCGCTAAGGCCATAGGCCCCCGCTTCCATGCCCGTCCGCAACAGGGCCGCCATCACATGAATCTCGTCAGTCGTCGCGGGACGCTCCGCATCGTTGCCCATCGCCGCGCGGCGCAGCGAGTTGTGTCCTGCCATCAACACCGCGTTCGGCCCGAACCGTCGAACCGCCAGTTGGTTGCGTTGTCCTAGAATGTTGAGCGGGCTCCGCCCATCCTGATTCGCGACAAGCGCCGTCACGCCCTGACTCACCAAATTCGGCGCGGCGCGGCGCTTCGGTTCTTTCGCGCGAAGGCCGGCAGACGCGTCCCTCTCGTCCGCGTGACTGTGCAGATCGATGATTCCCGGGATGATCGTCTTCCCGGAAATGTCAACAATGCGGTCCGCCGCGGCCGCCGATAGATCCCCTATAGCCTCGATCCGGTCGGCGACAACACCTACATCAGCCCGAAACGCCGGCGATCCGGCACCGTCCATGACATCCCCGCCGCGAAACACAACGTCGAAGCCCTGCGAAAAGGATGCGACGGAAAAGCAACAAGCGGTGGCGAAACCGACCACGCGAGTGGGAAGAATGAGAACGCTCCAACGCCTCAAGAAGTCAGAGGGCAATTTTCACTCCCATAGGATGCAAACCGGGCCGGTGCCAGAGGGCGAGTGGCCATTCTAGGGAATCACTTGAAGCAAAGACAAGAGAGTCGCTACCGGAATAGGTCGACCGCCGGGGGCGGCGGTTCCACGTTCGTGCTTTTGAACAACAAGAAGTTATGAGATCACAGGTGTCTCTTAGGAGTGCCGCACCCTCGTGCCGGTGTAAATTGTAGAATATCGACCCTCCCCCAGCTCCTCCCTAAACCGGGGAGGGGGTTTAGATTCAGCCTTTTCTTGTTTCTGCCGCAAGACCTTCTGGGATCTGTGAAGGCTAGCCCCTTTTTCGGCGTGTGTCTTGCGAAACCTCTTGGCTGCGCCGGGGATATCAGGTACAATGAAATACCCGTGTGGCAGGGGCTGTTGCGGGTTTGGGCGCGTGTTGGGCGAGATCGAACCCGCGACTCCATGAAGCCATAGGTGCGCGCACTCAATGATGGCCAAAAAAAAACAAAAGAAGAAGCTCAGCGAAGCCAGTCCGTTGTTTCGATTTCTGATTCAGTATTTCAAGCAGTTGCGCTTCTATTTGATGACGGGACTGCTGGTCTGGATGCCGTTGATTGTCACCGTATGGCTGACGATATGGCTGTTCAAAAAGGTTGGCGGCGGCGTCGCGAGCATCATCGAAAGCCTTTACGGGCAGGTCAACGCGATCGGGGAGAAGTACGAGCGGCTGCAATATCTCACTACAATCGAATACGTCCCTGGTACTGGATTCAAGACCGGATTCCTGATCGCGGCCGGCTTGTTCTTGACAACCGGCTTTTTCACGCGCTACTTGGTTGGCCGAAAGACCATTCTGTACGGCGAACAGATCCTCAACCGAATACCGTTCATCAAGAACGTATACAAGGCCGTGCAGCAGATCCGCGATGTATTCATCAATCGCGGCGGCGCGGTGTTTCAGGAAGTCTGCCTTGTCGAATACCCGCGCAAAGGGATCTATGCGGTAGCCTTCGTGACGTCCCGCGAGCAAGGCTTGGTACAGCGCACCACGGGCATTCCGCAGATTTCCATTTTCTTGCCAACGACACCCAATCCAACATCGGGCTTTCTGCTCTACGTCGATCCGAACGAAATCAAAACACTCGATATCTCGGTGGAAGACGCGATGAAACTGATCATTTCTGGTGGCGCTTTTATGCCTTCGGCGGAGCTTCCCGGGTTGCTCGATGCGGAGGAGGAAGTAGCGAAGCTGCCCAGCTAGAACTGCGAGTTAAGCAGCTACTCGCCCGTAATCGTCCGTTCGCCAGCGCCGGCCCGCTCCCCTAATCGTGCTACACTAGCGTACTTGGATTGTCGATAGTAGCGGTCGTGCGCCTGGAATTCAGCTCTGTTCCTGGGAAGGATTTGGCTCGGTTTCGGTGTTCGCCTTTCATGTGGGCCTTTTGCCTAGTCCGCCCGAAGCGGCCTAGTTGCTGAGGATATTGTGTCATGAAGATCATGTTTATTACGCCTTGGTCGGACGAGCGTTTTAAGACGACTCCGGATATTGGGCTGGGCTATCTTGCGTCGTTGGCGCGGAATGCGGGACATGAGGCCACGATTCTCGATTGTCTGCGCGATGGACTGGATTTGGATGACTTCGAGAGGGCGGTGCGCGAATATGGGCCGGATGTGGCCGCGATGAAGGCGTATACGACGGATATGGAATACGTCATCATCATGACGGACAAGGTCAAAGCGATTTCCGAGGACACGGCCGTGATTCTGGGCGGTCCTCACCCGAGCACGGAGAAACCGGAAAAGCTTTTCGAGCAAGTTCCCGGCATGGATTACGCTATCGGCGGCGAAGGCGAGCCGGGGTTTGTTCCGTTGCTGGACGCGGTCGCGAATGGCGACACGAAACTGGACCACATCGGCGGCCTCATTTGGAGGGACTCGGAAGGCGAGGTCTGCCACAACGAGAAGGTGCTGGTAGACGATTTGGATTCGTCGCCTTTGCCGGCGTGGGATCTCATCGATCCGCGTAAGTACAAGTACGGTTTTTCGTTCATGACGCGAGATTTTCCGGCAGCGCCGATGACGATTACGCGGGGCTGCCCGTACCTTTGCACATTTTGCGGTGCGCATTTGCTCACAGGCCGGACGCTTCGTACGCGGAGTGTCGAGAGCGTTATCGGCGAGATGCGGCTGCTGAGAGACAAGTACGGCGTGCGGTCTATCGATGTCGTGGACGAGAATTTCGCGTTTTACCGCGACTTCATCATGGAGCTTTGCGAGGCGATGATCGAGGCCGACCTCGGCATAGGCTGGAATTGTCCGCAAGGCGTCCGGCTCGACCGGCTGGATGAAGAGATGGTCCGGCTCATGGAACGGGCCGGCTGTTACGGGTTGTCGCTTGGCATCGAAAGCGGCTCGAACCGCATCCTGAAGAGCATTAAGAAAGTGCTCACGGTCGAGCGCGTCCGCGAGCAGACGGAGATGATCGCCCGGGCCAGCAACATTCGTACGCTCGGCCTGTTCATGATGGGCTTCCCCGATGAGACGCGTGAAGATATCGAAGCGACGATTGAATTGGCGTGTTCGCTGCCACTCTATCTGGCCGTGTTCTCGCCCCTGCGCGCCACGCCTGGAACGGCCATCTATGACGACTTGGTGATGTCCGGAATGATTTATCCCCGCATGGAGTACGACGACTTCGGTCGCCCATTTTTCGTGCGAAGCTACTCCGATTTATCGGACGCGGAATTGCACAGCCTGTACCGAAAAGCTCACCGGAAGTTCTATTTCCGGCCGAAGATTGTTTTCAATCTTCTCAAGGACATTCGGACTTTACCGCAGGCGCGCTCGCTGTGGGATGGTTTCTCGCGCATGATCAAGCGGCCCGTTGCCAAGGTCGATATACGCACTGAAAAAGCCGCCATAGCCCGGGCGAAGGAGCGGGCGGTGGCGCGGGACAAGTAGGGAGCGCCCGGCTGACGGCGAATCGGCGGAGTTGCGGTGAGATATCCGAACTAGCCGTGCACTCGAAGGCGATTGTACGCGTGGCGCGCGGCCCCAAGTAGGCCGCGGTGCTTCAGGGAGCGTGTGCCCCTTCTGGCGGCGTCCAGGATGCCGGAGGGAAGAACTCCGCCGTAACGCTGCGCCAAGCGCAGGCCTTCCCGAAGGTCATTGGTGCGCTGGTCAAGGATCGAGCAACACTGCGCGCAGTAGCCTGGGGGTTTCTCGTGCGTGAGGATGGCCTTGCGTGTGGCCTCCATATATGGCCCAAACCAGACTTCTTCCAACGAACTATCCCCAATGTTTTGCGCCTCCTCGCTCCAGAAGTTGCTGCAGGGCCCCGCGAGGCCGCCCTGGGCGGTAATGTTGATGGAGAGGAAGGGCTCGAAGCAAAGCGCATTCTCGAAGCGCGCCTGATTCGGAGCGGTGGGCGTTTGCTGGACGTAACCGTCGGGATCCCGCGCTTCGTGGTCCGTAACAAGACTGGTGAAGCCGGCGTCAATGCCCGATTTGCGGGCGAGCGCCACGGCTTTTTCAACGTGGCGGGGAAGATCTGCCCGCTGAGCTTCGGAAAGGCGAAACGCCGCGCACTTCGTTCCCCGGCTCTGCAGCACATTCGCCGCCATCGAGGAGACGCCAAGCTGGGCGGCCAACGCCACGAGTTCTTCGAGGCGGTCATAATTGCGGTTGGTTATGACGGTGGCGGTGGCGACGAGCGGCTGATCGGTATGACACGAACGCTTGATTTCCTTGAGCGTTTTCAACGCGTTCGTCGCCTTCTCGAAGGTGCCGGCGTTCCGGATTGCATCGTTAGTGTCGGCGTCGGGACCGTCTAGGCTGATTGTCAAGCGTCTCCACCCCATATCGACAAAGGCCTTGAGGCGCTCTTCCGATAGCCGGGTTCCGTTGGTGATGACGAATCCGTTCATGCCTCGCCGGCGAAGGTGCGCGCACATTTCCATGATCAGATCCGCGCGTATCATGGGTTCGCCACCGCCGGCAAAGGCCCAATCCCGTACGCCCAACTCCGCGGCCTCGTCAACAAGGTGAAGGAGGCGTTGATCGGGGACTTCCCGCGCCGGGTCGATCTTGCCCTTCTCTTCTTCGAGCCAGTGTTGCCAACAAATCTCGCAGCGCAAATTGCATCGTTCCGTCGGAAAGACGCAGATCTCCCAAGGCCCGGCGCGGCATCCCGCCCGCCATTTCCGCAACCTGCTAAGCCGCGTGTCTCTCTGGAATATGGTTGTGGCTCGCATCCACCGACATTTCCCATATCGACGCCCGCTACCACTTCAGGCGCGTTGCACACCATTGTAGAGACACACGCTGACGAGATCAAAACGAGTCCTGCTGTTGCGGCTGCTCCGTCAGGCCGTTCGCCGCCCCTTTCGCTTCACCCATTGGATGCCCTGCTGTCTAGCGTAGAGTTTTGCGGTTTCTCTACCGTATTTTGTTGCAAATGGTGGGCCGACCACT
>CAYNZS010000002.1:0-46614 GCA_964401695.1 uncultured Nitrospirales bacterium | reverse complement strand
CGGGACATCTCGGTCTTCGCGCGGTCGCGCGAGACGTGCTTGCGAAAGGCCGACACCGCTTCATTCGGCGCAGCCGTAATAACCCAAGCGTCCAATTAAGCCGGATTGTGCACACGCTGTAGCGCCCGGCAATCGTCCGCGAATAGTTTGACGAACAGTTCATGGCAGATGTCTTCGACATCGCCAATCGAAAAAGCATCCGCGCCGTGGTGGCGGTGGATCTGAGCGATCGCCCGCTTCGCCAATTCGTAGTATTCCGCCAAGAATTGGGCGCGCGCCGGGCCGTCGCCCACGACACACCGCTCGATAACCTCCTTCAGTTCCAGCGCCTCCAACCGACGATCACCCCAGCAACGCCAACGCTTGCTCGACCACCTTCGCCTCTTCCTCGAGAAGGCCGGGCGCCACAAGGTTAATCTGCAAGAAAGGGTAGAAGCCTCCGGTTATGCGAAACGACACCACCCACGCGCAATACAGGCTGATGTACAGGCCCAGGAGAATCCCCTGATAGCGCAACGCGAGCGAAAGATAGGCACGCCGATACGCGCTCCTAGCCAAACGCATCGTCCCGTCCACCTCGTCCGGGTGTCCCGAGCGGCGGCTCACTTCTTCAGTGCTCTTGAGGCAAAACGACGGATAGACGAAACCGTACAACGGCGACCCACCCAGAACAAGCCACCAGATCAACGTCACCGTCCGCTCATAGCTCGTCCCCGGAATCTGCACCCAGCCCGAAAGCCGCAGCCCGTGCATCAAGACAAACAAGAAAATCGTCCCGCCCACCACAACTCCCACCCCCAGGGGGCCGTGGGGAACCGTCCACGACGACTTCCGCGCGCCACTCAACTTACACAGAAGCCGCGCGAATATATATACCCCCAACACCCACAACATCCCGTAGCCGTAGAGGCGATTCGGATACCTAACCGACGCGACACCCATAGCGATTCGGTTGTCCCTCGTTAACTCAAACTCTTCGAGAACCTTACTTGCGTCATTAATGTGAATGTCGTCCGCCACAAGTTTCTCGTCGAGCCCTTCGTTGTTCACTTCAGCCAACTTCTTCAGGCGGCCGATGACTTCCGATTGAATGTCGAGGCCCAGCAACGCGACGTTGGCGTACCGCGGCTCGCCTTGTTCCGCCAAGCGCTTACCCATCATTCGAAGCTCGGCCAGCCACCTTGTCGCGTGGCGCTTTTGCCCTTCCGCCATCTGCCCATCCACTAGGGATAAAACAAGATTCCTGAACCTATAGATGGGTGCACACACTTCGTCCGCGATGCCGCGAGAGAGCCTCGCGTACTGCATCCCCCGCTCCGGCAACGTCGAGGCCATCCAAATCGGCTTCGGAAAAATGACCGGCTTCGCCTGATTGTTCGCGCGCGACAGCGCGACCACCGCATTTTCCACGCCATCAGTCCCTTCGCCCGCCTCCGCGATGCACGCTGCCTCCAGAAAGGAAGGCAACGCATTCTCAGGAGGATGGAGCACCGCCTCGCGAAAGATCTCCGCCGCCTTCACCGGGTCGCCCATCTGGAACAGCTGCGCGCCATAGCGAAGCGCAAACAGCGAATTCTTAGGATCGAGTTGGTACGCCTCCTCATACGTTTCCAATATCACATCCAACTCGCGGCGCACAGCCAGAGCCTGCGTATAACGGGGCGTGGGCTTCTCCCCCGATTCTTCGTCCAGCTTAATCGCTTGCAGCAACATCACGCGGGCCGACTCGCGGGCCGTCAAAGTTACCCCGCTCATATAGAGGCGATCCGCCTGGTCATGGCGGAGGTGCTCGTCGGCAAACCAGAGCATCAAAGTAATCGCCACGCACGACGCGACACACAGCCAAAACGCGTACCGAGCCCGGCGTGCGCCCGCTTGATCCCCCCGCTCCCCGTAGTCGGGAAACGCAGGCGTCGAACCGGGCATGTCGCCGGAGCTCATTGGCCCGCCACCCCCTGGTTTCGGGCGCCCATATTCCGGCGCGTGAGCACTTTGATCTGCTCGACCGCCGGCTGGCCGAAAGCGTCCACATCGAACAAGCGCCCCGCCATCGCCGTTTCCACCTCAAGCATGTACAGCAATTCGGCCACCGTGAACTCGTTGACACGAGGAAAGATTACTGTCATGACCGGCCTGCCGTTCGCTTTGAGCGCATCCACTGTAGCCTTGCGCTCCGCGGCCATGAGCTTGTTCAAAGTGCTGCCATGAAGATAGGCGGGGCCTTTGACACTTGACCCGGCAATTGGAATCGAAACCCGTTGCCGAAACGCGGAGACCGCCAACACCGTAATAATCTTATCGTTGGGGCCCTCCAAGTACAGTTGGAGCTGCGAGTGCTGATCCGTAACCCCCAGCGCCTTGACCGGCGTCTGCCCCGCGTGCCAGGCGTTGTTCGACCCATCCAGGTTACTGCACTTGCCCAGGCTTTCCGCCCAGATTTGGCGATACCAATCCGCCACATCGCGCAACGCGTCCGCGTAAGGAAGCATGACGGATATTGACTTGCCCTTGTCGCGCGACCCCAAGAATTCGACGGCTGCGCGCAGGTAGGCGGGATTGTCTTTCAAGCTGGCGCGCGAACACTGCTTATCCATCGAAGCGCATCCCGCGAACAGCGCCCTGAGGTCCATCCCCAATACCGCCGCCGGAAACAGTCCGACCGAAGAAAACACCGAAAACCGTCCGCCAACATTCGGAGGCACATCGAAACTGACCAGGCCCCGCTTCTTAACAAGCGCCTGCAACGGGTTCGGCTTCGCGCCCCGTTCAAGCGGCCCCGTCGTTACGGCCAAATGATCCTTCAGCGCCGAAACTCCGGCCACCTTCTCCAACATATCGACCACGACCAGCAACTGCGATACCGTTTCCGCCGTGCCGCCGGATTTGGAGATCACGTTGTAGAGCGTCTTCTCCGGAGGGCACAGCCGCATCATCTGATGGAACGTTTCGGGATCCACATTGTCCATCACAAAGATGCGGGGCCGTCCGCCACGTTTCTCCTGGCTCAGAAGATTATAGTAAGGCGGCTTCAACGCGGTCACCAGCGCCGTCGCGCCCAACGCCGATCCACCAATCCCCAATACCACCAAGTTCTCGTAACGCCACTTAAAAAAAACCTTCGCGGCGCGCTCCACTTCGGCGACGATCGACTTATCGCGATGCAAGTCGAAGAAGCCGTATTTCTTTTCGGAACGTTCGGCCCGGAGCGCCCGGTGCGCTTGCGCCACCACAGGCTCCAGCCCCTTCAAATCGACTGGGGAGACACCATGCTCACGGCCTACAGCCGCGGAACGCGCGCCGGAAATATTGCTGCGAATACCTTGGGTCACGTAGCCCGATTCTCCTCTTCGTCATCCGAGTGAAACTTGCGGAAGGCTTCGAACACTCCCTTTCGTGGTCCCTTGACCACGCGAATTTCGGGGAGCGACTCAAGAAAAAACTTGCCGTAATACTTGGTAAGAATCCGGGAATCCAGCACCACAATGCTTCCCCGGTCAGTCCGGCGCCGTACAAGCCGGCCAAACCCTTGCCGGAATTTAATAACCGCCAGCGGAACGGTGTAGTCCATAAAAGCATTACCGCCCCGAACCTCAATCGCCTCCGCCCTGGCCTGAAAAATAGGCTCCGTCGGAACTCGAAACGGAAGACGCGGAAGTATAACACACTGCAGCGCGTCGCCAGCGACATCCACGCCCTCCCAGAAACTGTCCGTGGCGAAAAGGCAACTTGCCGAATCGCGGCGAAACCGCTCGAGTAGCCGCGTACGATTCTGCCCGCCCTGCTTCAACGGCGTAATACCCTTCGCCCGAAGCCCCTTCTCGAGCCGGTTGTACGAGTAATTCAGCGCGCGGAACGATGTAAAGAGCACGAACGCGTGGCCGCCCGTAATCTCGATAGCCTTGCCGATGTAGTCCGTCGTCATTTCCATGAAATCCGAATGATTCGGAGGCACGACATCTTGCGCCACGCACAACACCGCCTGTTCCGCGAAGTCGAAGGGCGAATCCAGGCTGAGGCTGTTTCCCGCGGCCTTCTCGTTGGCATCCAAGCCAATTCGGCTGAACAGGAAATCGAAACGGCGCCGCACCGTCAGAGTCGCCGAGGTCATCACGACCGTCTTCAAGTTGGGATACACCCATTCGGCAAGCGGCTTCCCCACTTCCAGGGGGCAACGAACAATCCGAACGATATTCTCGTTTTGCGCGTCGATCTCGACCCAGCGAACCGTATTCTCTTCGAGATCCGGACTCGTCCCCTCCGCCAGCACATTCGCCAAGCGAACCAAGCGGTCCCGGTATCCCTGCAACTGCGCCGCCTCGACCCCGAGCGGCTTCTCCGTCTGCTCCGCCGTCGGGTCGATGTCCTGCAACTTCGTGAGAAGAAGCGAGCAATGCTTCACCAGTTGCGTCAACTCTTCCACCGCAGGCAACACGTACACGGTGTGCAATTGACGAAGCTCATCGTCGGCCAACACTTTTTCCGTCAACCGCCACTTCACGTCCCGCCCGACCTGTCCGCTCTTCGCCGATGTCAGATCGCGCAACGCCTTGAACGCCACCTCAAACGCTTCGCGCGAAGAGGCTATCGCGGGCAACAGCGAATTCTCGATCAGATCGATAAGCGCATCATGCTCCGACAGGCTCAGGCTCTGCGCTTCCTGCGCCAGCTTCACGCGAACGTACGGAATCAGGCCCCGTTCCTGTCCCCGTTCGCGCCGAATAAACCGGCCCAACAGCGCGACGGCCCCATTGCGCGTCGCTTCTTGCCCAAAATACTCCGTCGCCGAATCCTCAACGTGATGCGCCTCATCCAAGATCAGCCGGTGGTACGCGGGCAATACCGCCAAAGTAGAGAAATTTCCTACCTCCTTCTTGATGGCCAAATCGGAAAACAGCATGTGGTGATTCACCACGACAAGATCCGCCTTCGCGATTTCCCGCCGCGCCTTCGGCACAAAACAATTGCCCGACGACTGGCACTGCGCCGCCGTGCAAGTGTCCGCCTCCGAGCAGACCTGCTCCCAGATGTCGCGTGGAGGAACGAAAGACAAGTCGGAATGGCTGCCGTCCTCGGTCGTCTTCACCCACTCTCCAAGCGATTTGAGGATCTCCGTCGTCTCTGCGTCATCGAAAAGAGAGGCCTCGGAAAGCGCGCGGTTCAAGCGCCGCGGACAGACGTAATTCTGACGCCCCTTGACTAGCACCGCGCTGAACTTTTCGTCCAGGCACCGCTGCAACAGGGGAATGTCCTTCAGCACAATCTGTTCCTGAAGGTTTATCGTGCGCGTCGAGATGACCACCCGCTCCCGATTGCGTATGGCCCACAGGGCCGCGGGCAAAAGGTAGGCAAGCGTCTTCCCGACACCTGTTGGAGCTTCGATAACGGCAATCGAATCTTCGTTCAACGCGCCGCTAACCGAACGCATCATGGCCGACTGTTGAGGCCGGACCTCATAATCAGGTAGCGCCCGCGCCAACGGCCCATCTGGCTGGAAGAAGCGAGCAAGTTCGACTACATCCAGCTCTTCGCGTTCCGTATCGCGAAAGGGCTCGACCACCACGTACACGCGCAGAACCTGATTGTCCACGATATAGACGCCGTGTCCATTGGTCGAGTACCCCACCGCCAATTCAAGGTCCGCTTCCGACGGCTCGATATGGCCACCGGGATGGTTGTGGATGACAACCTGCCCCCGGTCCAGGCCCTCGAAAATCGCCGGCACCGCCCCACCGGTCCCACGGGCGCGAGCGCTCACTTTCGCCACCAGCCCGTCCGCGTTCAAGTTGCCGACGAAGAACACCTCGCGGCCACCCGTCTCCGCGATATCGCGCGCCATCTCCCGCGCCGCCGAATCCGTGATGCGGCCACCAGCGTCTTCCCCGATTTCTTCACTCATAAAGACGCCACATTATCAATAGGTGTCCCTGTCCGCCCCGGAGATTTCGTCACGCCAAGCCACGCTACGCGTTCCGCGAAATAAGCTTCAGAAATTCCGTTCGCGTGATTGCGTCCCCGCGAAAACTTCCCAAGACCGACGAAGTCGTCATCACCGAATTCTGCTTCTCGACCCCTCGCATCATCGTGCACAAGTGGCGGCATTCCACCACGACCCCTACACCCTCGGCCCCAGTCGCTTCCATAATTTCCTGCGCAATCTGCGCCGTCAGCCGCTCCTGAATCTGCAGGCGGCGCGAATAGCAGTCCACGATCCGCGCCAGCTTGCTCAACCCGAGCACCTTCCTATCCGCGATATAGCCTATGTGGCATCGGCCGAAAAACGGAAGCATGTGGTGTTCGCACAGGCTATACACCTCGATGTCCCGCGAGATGATCATGTTGTTGCTTTCCGATTCGAACACCGCCCCATTCACGATGTCCCTTGGATTCGACCCATAACCCGACGTCAAGAACTGCCACGCTTTGGCCACCCGCTGCGGCGTTTCCAGCAGCCCTTCGCGGCTTGGATCCTCGCCAATCTCGCTGAGGAGTTCCCCTATTAACTCTTCCACCCGTTCCACGTTCATAAGCCCAACCTCTCCTTCACACGGCGCGTCAATTCGACATCGGGCGTCAAGCCATCGCGCTCGTTCAATACCGTCAATTCCGCCAACGCTTCACCTGTATCCGGAAGTCGCAGTCCCGGAGCGACCTCGCTCAGCGGCAGCGCCACAAACGCCCGCTGCCGTATATCCGGGTCGGGAAGGATTAACGTTTCGCTGCTCACCACATCGCCGCCATACAGAATCAAATCCAGATCGATGGAACGCGCCGCAAACCGATCCGCCGTCCGCACACGCCCCAATTTCGATTCGACAAGCTGCAAGACCCGCCGTTTCAACCTCATCGCGCCCATATCCGTTTTCGCCGCTACGACTCCGTTCAAATAATCCGCCTGACTTGGCCTGTCGAGAGGGGCCGACCGATAAAAGGTGGAGACGCCTACAACCGGGATCCGCTTCGAGAGAAGGCTCAACGCCTCGACAATATTCCTGTGAGGCTCGATATTCGCCCCGACAGCGATGTACGCGATCACCATATTCCCGTTTGACACGGCGTTCCAATTCTCTCGCGGATTTTCACCTGCGCTGATTCGCTGCGTTCAGAACGGCCTGACCCTCAGGCAGCTTTCATGCTTCACGCGCGCGGGTAATCTCGACCGCCACGCTCCTCGCGAAGCGCAACGCGCCGGGCTTGTCCACAGCCACGTCCACACGCTGCACAACGGGCGACTCGAGGGCCAATTCCGCGATGCGTTCCGCGAGCCGCTCGACTAAGAAGTATTCCGACTGCTGTACCATTTTGAGTGTGCGTTTCTTGATGGTCTTATAATCTACCGTATCCTCGATATCGTCCGACAAACACGCCTTCCGAAGATCCGCGTACAGCGTAATGTTCACGATAACATCTTGCTTCTCCCGGCGTTCGTCGGGATAGACGCCCAGAATGCAGCGAACGAGAAGGTCGCGAATATGGATCCGATCCAAAGGCGCGTCAGCCATAGACTCCTCCCAACATGTGACGCCCACCGTCGACGAATATCACCTGGCCCGTGACGAACGAAGCTTTCACAAGGAACACCGCGGCCGCGGCCACATCCTCCCCGTCGCCATGCCGCCGCAGGGGATTGGTAGACGCGAGCGATTGCAGGTAGCTTTCGTCCTTGCCTGCCGGCGGGAGGATCAAACCGGGCGCAACGGCGTTCAC
The DNA here is from genome assembly GCA_964401695.1 of uncultured Nitrospirales bacterium. Classification (GTDB taxonomy): domain Bacteria; phylum Hydrogenedentota; class Hydrogenedentia; order Hydrogenedentales; genus JAPYPO01. The sequence continues at coordinate 38,910 of CAYNZS010000002.1, read as the reverse complement.
GCGAACCGCCGGCGCAAACTCCAGCGCCATCATGCGCGTAATCGAAAACAACATCTTCTTACTCAAATGATAAGAAACGTGACGGCTATCGTAGTCCGCGATACGCGCGTCCAGATAATTGACGATACACCCTTCCCGGCCCTGCGCCGCGAAGAGGCGGCCTAGCGCAAGGGGAGAGGCGGCATTGATCTGAACCGCCTCTTGGATGCTCGCACCGCCGACATCGAGCAGCTCATCTTCGGGAAATATTGCGGCGTTATTCACGAGGATGTCCAACGCCCCCGCCACTTTCATGCTAGCTTCGAATATCCCCGTAGCGCCTTCGTCCGCGGCCAAGTTGCCCTGAACACACCACGCGTCTACGCCAAGAACCGAGGCCTCCCTGGCCGTTTCCTCCGCCTCGGTCGCGGAAGAATCGTAGTGGATGACCACATCTACGCCCTCTCGCGCCAACGCCAGCGCTGTCGCGCGCCCCAGCCGCTTGGCCGCGCCCGTCACCAGCGCCGTCTTGCCGCGAAGCGGCCGCCCTTCCGACACCTCTACTCCTTAAACGGAGGCGCCTGAGATGCCGCGTCGAGAATATCCACCGCTGGCACAAGGACCGTCGCCAAGTTATCCGGCGCTCCGCCAAAGGGATTGCTGCTGCCGCTGGCCTGAATGACGCGCATCAAGAAAATGCCAATCGGCCGACCATCGAGCATAAACGCCGGCGAGCCCATATTCGTGTTCGTTGGGTCCTTCCCGGGGATGTAAAAGGTCCGTGGCCTCTTCACGACAGCGTCGATCCGCTCGACCGAGGCCGAATGCACCCGGCGCGCCACCCGGCCCATTCGGTTCAGCGCAATAACCTGCTCAAGAATGCCCGGTTCGCCTGCGTCGACCATGTCGATAAAGGCAAACGGTGACTCCGGTTTCTCGATAGGCCGCACAAAGGCCAAGTCCAAATCCTTATCGCGCAACACCACCTTGGCCGGCACTTCGGTGTCGTCGCCCAGTAGAATCTTCGCGGAGACCACGTCGGTCTCCATGGTAAAGTCGCTCGCTCCAGGTTGCCCAGCCATCATCGCGTCCATAATCGACGAAGCGTCCACCGTCGAAAGGGAAACGACGGTAAGGCCGTCAGCACCGATAACCGTCCCCGTGGCTTCCGACCGCGATTCATTGTCCTGAGAGCCTCGGCCCGGCATAGACATCTTCTGATTAAGCACAAGCATAACGGTGACCACCGCATCCTTGTTCTTCTCAAGAATCGCCGGGCCCTTCTCGCTGACCTCATCCGAAGCGGCCAAGGGCGCTATAACAATCGTGCACACGGCCGCCACACCAAACGCTGCCATGGCAAGTCTCAACTGAAGATTCATTATTAACCCTCTCCCGGTTAGTCCTCACTCCATTGTGGCTCAACTTCTACATACACCGTGTAGATCCCGCGCCGCACCTTGAAAACCACCGAAGCGGGGCGCTCCGCCAGCGTCTTCTCGAGAATCACGCCGAGCGACGCCGAGTCCGACACCGCTTGGCCGTTGACTTCGCGAATAAGATCGCCCACATGAAGCGACCCCAGCGCGGCCCATCCGCCCGGCTTGACCTCCACGACGAGAACGCCGCCCACATCGTTATCCAATTGCGCATTCGTGCGATCCTCGAAACTCACATCGCGCGCCGTGAACTCGAATTGCTCTTCACGGTATTTCTGCATCTCGCGCATCGGCTTGGGCTCGCGGGCCAATTCGACTTCAACCTTCAATTGCTCATCGCCGCGCAGCAGCGTCAACTCCGCCAGCGAGCCCGCGCGGTAACTGCGGATCAGCGTCGGCAACTCCTCGTAATGTTCAGGCGCCGAAGCCATCAGCCTCTCGCCATCCACAGCGGTCACGAAATCTCCCACCTTCAAACCGGCCTCTTCCGCCTTGGTATCGGGAAACACTTTCGTCAAACGAAATCCACGTAGATCCTCTTTGCCAATCTGTTTGGCGATATCGCGTGTAATCACTTGCGTTTCGACCGGCAGCCAAGCCTTGCGCACTTCAATACCCGGATCCGTTAGATCCTTCACGCCTACCTTCACCACCGTAATGTACGCGCCGCCCCGCCGTTCGTAATTCGTCAGCACAGGCACCGGCTTCTCGCTGTCCTCGGTCAATTCCGCCGTCACCCGCCTGAGGTCTTCCACGCCAGCAATGGGAACGCCGCCCACTTCGACCAAGATATCGCCCCGCATGATCGCCGGCTTCGCTTCGCCCACGCCGCCGCCGGGGGCTATACTCGTGACCACAACGCCGTCGCGGCTGTCGAGTTTCATTTCCTTCGCCATGATGAACGAGATATCCCGGCCCGTGATTCCCCATTGCTTCAACTCATGCTGCTGCGGCCGAACCTTCTCGCGCAGAATGGGAGTAATCTCAAGCGCGAGTTCCTCGTTCGAGCGCAACACCTCGAAGCGGGAAGGAGAATCCACCGGCAAGCCCGCGACCAATCCATTGAAAGCGGGAATGTCTTCCTCGAACCGCACATTCACGTCTTCGCCACCCACGCGCACGATTACATCGCCCGACTCGAGCCCCCCTTCTTCGGCTGGCGCGCCCTTGACCGTGCCCTGCACAAACGCGCCGCGATCGGTCCCGCCATGCTTCAACATGGGGCGCACGCTGAGCCCAATCCAACCGCGGTCCACGCGGCCATTCGCCATGATCTGCGAGGATACACTCTGAGCCAGGTTCCCAGGGATGGCCCCCGCCAGACCTACGCTTATTTCGTTAATCCCGATGATGCGGCCATCCGTATCCACCAGAGGTCCGCCCGAGTTTCCGCCGTATATCTGAGCGTCATGGGCAATCCAACGAACCAGCCCGCCCACATCCTCGCCATCCTGCTCAAGTCGCCCGAACATGCGCCTCGGAAGGATCATTTTCGCGTTGCTCACAATGCCAAGGGTCACCGATTGTGAAATCGCCTGCGGGCTGCCCATCGCCAGCACATGATCGCCCACCTGGACCTGGGAGGAATCGCCGAATAGCGCCGCCGTGAAGGTTTGCCCATCGGTCGGCAGCAACTTGATGACGGCGATGTCCGTCAACGGGTCGGACCCGAGGAGTTCGGCGTCGATTTCTTCGCGGTTCGACATCGTGCATACCAGCCGCGTCGCGTGGCCGGCGACGTGATGGTTCGTTACTACATGCCCCTCTTCGGTCACGATGACCCCGCTCCCGAAAGATTCGTACTTCAGCTCGCGGCCTTCACGATAGCTGGTCGATACCACATGGATTCGCACCAGCGAAGGTTTGACTTTGCTTACTGCCAGATCCACCGCTTCGCGGAGCGATTCCGGTATCTGTTGGGCAGGCGCGCCCCCGGCAAGAACAGCCATCCAGACCAAAGCGGCTATCGTCAGCCCTCCGCAACTGCGCATCGACATTGCTCCCACCTCTTTAGTCGAAAAGTCAACAAGGTCACCACTCTACCAAGATTGCGGTCCCCTTGCAATTTCGGAATACTCCAAACGGTGCGCGCTAACTCGGCTGTCTCACCGCTTGTCCACCGCGACGCCAGAGAAGGTCGCTATGATAGAGACTCATTCGAAAGCAGGCATTCACAGAGCGAGAACCGCAGACGGCAGCGTGGCAGCCAACAAGGGAGGCTCTCTTGTTGGCCAAATGAATTCTTCGTAAGCATTCAGGGGCTCTCATCCAAGAACAAGGAAGAAGAGATGCTGGCAGGGGAGAGCGGCCATGAGCGATTTGGGCGCACAGAGTCAGATGAAGAGCCGGCGTGGGCTCGTGGGTTGCAGAGGCAAAAATAGAGGTTCTTCTCAAGAATCCACGCAAATGCGCAAACGTAGAAAAGCTGCGCTAAATATGAAAACGCACTTGCGCAGATCGAGATCTGGTGGTAGACTTCGTCTGCTGGGTTGAGCCTGTGGGCGCGGCATTCGCCCGCCAAGCCCACTATAGGCTGAACCAACGGTGGTGGACATCAGACGACCCCGACGTCTGGTGTCCTCCTTTTTGGGGCTCCTACTTGTTGCCGAGCCTCTCGCCATCTTGCGCTGGGTTGTCTGAGGTGGTGGACTTCGTCTGCCGCATTACGGCTCATCCCACATGCTCTTGATTCTTCCGGTTAGAATCTGGATGATTAACGACGCTCTCAGAGAGCGTCAATTCAACTCGTCATTCGTTCCTGTCCTTCCGTCTACGGTTATGGTTTCATTCTGCCGAAGACCATCCGTTAGAACCGGAACCAGCCGGACCCAACCCGACCCGGAGGTCTTGGTCTTCAACGAATCATTGAGCAACTCGAAGCGCGCGCTCCGAGGATTGGAGAACACCGAGCCGTTCACCCGGCCCATAAAGATCGGTTCAAGCGCGTCCGTGTACACATACACGTTGTAGCCGCAATGATCTGCCGCATCCTCCGCATCCGGCTCCCAGGAGAACACGATCGAATCGAGGTGCCGATTATTCAAATCTTTCAAAAGGAACTCGCGGTACAGAAAGCGATTCGCCTCGTCCGAATCGGACACACCCGCCCGGGGATAGCGTTCCTTAAGCAGCGTCAGCATGTCGGAATCGGGCATGATGGACTTTGCCCACCGGGTTAGCGAAGTCACATCACCATCGCGGAGCTCTAGAACCCCGTCGCCGCGCCGGCAATTCACGATTTGCCCAGGGCGCAACGTCGCGAAGGCCTCATATTCCTTGTGGTCAATCTGCACCTGGCCTTCCTCGACCGCGACCATCGTCAAATCGTCTAACACGGTCACACCGAAACGGGTTCCGAAAACGCTGATATTCCCTGTTGGGGTCGAGGCCCGGAAAACACGGTCGGTCTTGCCAACATCGAGATAGACCTGGCCTTGTTCAATCGTAATCGTTCGCGCGTCATCTATCTTTATCCGCGAGTTCTCCCCCATCTTGACATGCGTCGCGCCGTCCAGCGTCAGCATCAGGTTCGAGCCTTTCAACGTTGTGTAACGATCCGCCCGAAACACGTCCGCCCCCACGTTGGTGTCATCCTCTTTGAGGAGTTCGTCGATCCGGGTCACGTCGCCCCGCGCATAGGCCACAATTCCCTGCTGGTCGGCCAAGGCCTGAGGAGTGGGCCAATTGCCCCGGATCAGCGCGCCCAACACGACCAGTAGAACAGCCGCGGCCGCCGGCACAATTTGACGCATCCGCCCATGGAAATAACCAGGATGCTTTGCGCGCCAGTTGAGGTCTTCGACGTTCTCCCGCGAGCTCTCCAACTCCGGAAGATGTTCCAAGACTTGCGCCGATAAATCACGCGTCAGCCGGTCGCCGGAGTACGCCTCGAACAAGGCAGCCGAACTGCGCTGATGCCGCCTCAATAGCGCTGCGCAAGTGGCGCACTCGGACACGTGCTGCTCAAGAATCACGCGCTCCGAAGCGCCAAGTTCGCCGTCGATGTAACCTTGAAGCAAGCCGTCTATTTGCGTACAGGATGCCATCGACCCTCTCCTTCCGAGGATGAATCCCATTCTGACAACAAGTCGCGCAACTTTCGTCCAGCCTTCTGTAAAATGCCGCGAATTTCGTCTTTCGAATCGCCCGTAAAATCCGCGATCTCAGAGTAACTCAGTTCCTGCAAATATCTTAGAATAACAATCAGCCGGTACCGTTCCGGCAAAGCGTCCACCGCCCGCTGAATTCGCTCGCCCACTTCGTTTCTTTCTGCGTGGCTTGCCGGGCCCTCGCGGGCATCTTCCAGCACAAGCGTTCTCCGGTACGACAGAGGCGTTTCGTTGTTAATCCGCTCGGCATTGCGCCGCAGCCAATTCGCCGCGGTCCGGCACGTTATTGCCTTAAGCCATGGCCCGAAACGCGCGCCATCTTTCAACTGTCCCAACGCGCGATAGGCTGCAAAAAACGCATCTTGCGCCACATCCTCCGCAACGCCATAACGCCCAACATAGTAGAATGCAGTCGCGTAAACGCTACCTTGATAGCGCTTTACGAGCTCGCCAAAGGCGTTCGTTTCACCGGACAGACCTCGGTCGACGAGCTGCTTGTCGTCCAGCCGTATCACCGTTCTTCCCCAATGTCAGCGCCGTGAACGAGAACCAAAGATAAATCCTCTACCTCAAACGGAGCTTGTGTATGAAGTGGCCAACGATGTGAAGTATTGCATGAATAGCTCCATAATGGAACTATCCGCGTCGAGTCGACCCTACCACGCGCCGATCCCGAGGGATGCGATGGCGTTGGGGCCGTGGCCCACGTTCGTGAGTGGGTCGATTATGTCATCTCGGATATTTGGCACGTAATAATCCAAGAATGCACCGCTCCCTTCGACACTGTAGCGCCCCGAAGCGCCGAGAACCATCGCCGCGTCCCCAGGAAGCGCGAGCCGGCCGGCAGATTCCGCGGTAACGGTAAGTTCGCCATCGACGCACAACAACAGATGAAACGACTCCTGCCGCGTGTCCCGTTGAAACACCCCGTCGAGCGCGATCCGGTCCGCCGCGAAAAACTCGCAAGCCGCGAGGACACTCCATTCGGCGTCCGCTTCTCGCCGCCCGAGTGGTTTCGCGGCTCCCGGATGCGTGGTCCCAAAAGCGCTGACCTCCAGCGATTTCTCTACGTGGAGTTCGCGCGCCGTACCGTCCGGTTGCACACGCCCCCAATCGTAGACGCGGTACGTTACATCGCTATTCTGTTGAATTTCCGCCAGCACAATATCCTTGCCGATGGCATGGACGGTTCCGGCCGGCACAAACACGGATGTTCCGGGCGACACGTTGAGATGGCGGAGCAAATCGCCCGCGCTTCCGTTCTTGATCGCATTATGGAATTGCTCCTCGGTCACCCCATCGGCCAGTCCACATATAAGCTCGCTCGATTCCGCGGACGAAAGTACATGCCACATTTCGGACTTCCCCCCATCGGGCTCTCCGAGCCGTTCGGCTTGCAGATCGTTGGGGTGCACTTGAATCGACAGATAGTCCGAGGAATCGAGGAGTTTCAGCAATAGCGGAAAAAGGCCACGCCGCGCCGGCTTGGGCCGGGTTCCCAATACCTCTCGCGGGGCGGATTCCAAAAGCTCCCGGAGGCTGTAGCCTTCGAAGGGGCCGTCTCGTACGATGCTCGTGTGCTGTGGGTGGTCGCTGACGAGCCAGGTCTCGCCGATGGGCTTCCTGGCGGGCAAGGGTTTCCCGTAGATGCTTTCAAGCTTCCGCCCCCCCCAGATTCGCTCGAAGTAGCCCTCGTCAAAAGACAGAAGCCCCGCCTTGGAAAGGTCCATGTGCTCGCCGCTCCGATTCTGTAGATTCGAGCCGGGTCTCGCGCTACGCGGGCGTGAAATGCAGTACGCCGTCCTGCAAATGACGATTCAAACGCCCATCTTCTTCCATGGCTTCCATATGCCCTACCGCGATAGATAGCCCGAGGTGAATGCTCTCGACCGGCAACCTGGGAAAGAGCCTCCTGGCTACGAGATAAGGCGTGTCTTTCCCTCTTGCCACCAGCTTGAGAATGGTCGCGTTGCGCCGTTCCAGCTTCGCGAGGATTCCATCGATAACCTCGGTCGGATTGTCGAAGGGCTCGCCATGGCCAGGCAAGCACAGGCCGAGCCCGAGCTCGCGGGATTTGCGCAAGGACGCGATGTAGGCGATTAAGGCCTTCTCCCGCTCCTCGCCATTTTCCGGGCGGCGGAGCAAGGGATTGGGGAGCGTTACCGTAAGGATGTAGTCGCCCACGACGGCGAAATCCATTTCGCGGTCGACAAGCAAGGCATCGGAAGGCGAATGGCCGGGCACGCCATGGATCTCGAAATTTTCCACGGTTTCGCCATCGTTCAGCGGGTGAGTGATCTGGAAAGGCTCGATCATCCGCCTGAACTTGTTGTACAGAGAATTGGCTTCCCCACGAATGCCTTCCGGCACCCCGAACTCCTCAAGGATGCCGATATAGAACTGCCTGCGCGCTAGGCCGTCATCATGCCCCGCGATGCCGTGCGCGCGGATGATCGGATGGCCGTAGCTTTCCGCGCCGGATTCCGCCATAAGAGGACCCAGATTCCCCATGTGATCGCGATGGCCGTGGGTGACGAAAATCCGTTCGAGATCGGAGATGGCACAGCCTTCCGCCCGAAGCGCTCTTGAAAGCGCCTCGTGGGATTCGTCGGTCTTCAGGCCCGTGTCCACCAAGGTCAGCGGTCCATTCTTCAGCAGGAAAACATTCGCCGACCCAACGGGGAAGTGCGTCGGCAGGGGAATCGGCACAATCCCCAATTCCCGGCACCGTTCGGCTATCGGCACGGCTACGCTCATCGTCTACAGAACTCCCGGTACCTGCAAGTAGCCAGTGTACAGGTCGACAATCTGCCGACCGTAGAATAGGACGACCAAACTCCCCACGCAAAGGTAGGGTCCAAATGGCAGATACGTCCCCTCGCTCTGACCTGCCTTTCGGCGATCCGCGATCATCATGGGAATCCCCACGGCACTTCCGACGACGGAGGCGACCACAATGGTGAGGGCGGCCCCCCAAGGACCGAAGAAGGCCCCGACCATGGCGATCAATTTCACGTCGCCGAATCCCATGCCCCTTTTGCCGAGAAGAACAAGGCTCGCCTTGTCGAGCATATAGAGGAATCCGCCCGCTCCGAAAGCCGCGGCGATGGCCCACACGGGCTGGTCGAATTGAAGGCCGCTCGCGGGATACACCATGGCAACCACCGATAGGCCAATCCCGAGAGGAATGCCCGGATACGTGATTTCGTTCGGTATCGTCCAATCGGTCAAATCCACGAAGGTGACGACCACCATCGCCGCGCAATACGCCATGTAAATCGGCGTCGCCGGGGTTAGGCCAAATCGCCAATACACGAGCAAAAACAGAGTACCGGTAATCGCCTCGACGAGCGGGTATTGCCAACTGATCGGCTGGCCGCAGTTTCGGCATTTCGCGCCGAGAATCAGCCAACTGACCATCGGGATATTGTCGTACCACGCGATAGAGTTCTCGCACTTGGGGCAACGCGATCGGGGCTTGAACACCGAGAGGCCCAAGGGCAGGCGGTGGACGCACACGTTAAGGAAACTGCCGATCATGCTGCCAAAAACAAAACTGAAAACGAGAAATAGCGTGTGCGCGTTATCGGGCAGTTCGAAATCCATCGCGGCCGAATTACCCCTTTCCTTTCGAGGCATCGGCAAGCGATTTCACCAGCGCACCCACCTTCAGCGGTGTGTCTGGCGAATCGCCGAGCTCGCCGATCATTCGTACTATCGCGCTGCCAACGACAACGCCGTCGGCGTAGCCCCCCACTTCGGCGGCCTGTTCGGGCTTGGCGATTCCGAAGCCGACGGCCACGGGAAGATCGGTGTGATCCTTTATTTTGGCTACCATCCCACTGATGCTGCTCTCCATCGAGTCGCGCTCGCCTGTCACGCCGGTTCGGGAGACGTAGTAAACGAAGCCCGACGAGCTCTTCGCGATGATCTCGATCCGTTCCTCGGTGCTGGTGGGCGCTGCGAGGAATACCGTCGCCAAGCCCCGTCCTTCGAAGGCGTCAATGTACTCCTTGGCTTCCTCGGGCGGCAGATCGACGCAGAGGATACCGTCCACGCCCGCTTTCTTGCTGTCGCGGGCCAGTTCCTCGACGCCATAGGCCAGCACGGGGTTGTAGTACGTGAACAACATTATGGGAACTTCGGAGTCCGTGCGGACCTCCTTGACCATCGCCAAGATGTGCCGCAGCGATACATAATGCTTCAGGGCCCGTTGCGCCGCTTCTTGATTAACCACACCATCGGCCAGCGGGTCGGAGAAGGGCACACCCAACTCGACGATATCGGCGCCGGACTTGTCGAACTCCAACACGAGGGCCTTCGTGATCGCCAACGTCGGATCGCCCGCCGTGATAAACGGGATGAACGCTTTCTCGCTCCGCAATTTCAACCGCGCGAAACGTTCGTCGATGCGGTTCAAGCGGAATCCTCCTCGGAAAGAAGAAACTTGGCCGCTTGGTCGACGTCTTTGTCGCCCCGACCGGACATGTTCACGATCGCGACTTGGCTCGAATCCATGGTGGGGACGATTTTGATCGCGTGGGCCAGCGCGTGGCAACTCTCGAGCGCGGGAATGATCCCCTCGAGGCGGCTGACCAGTTGAAACGCATCGAGCGCCTCGTCGTCCATCGCATAGTCATACGTTACCCGGCCGATGGCCCGAAGGTGGGCGTGTTCCGGCCCAACACTCGCGTAGTCCAAACCCGCGGAAACGCTATGCGTCGCCTGAATCTGCCCGTCGGCATCCTGGAGCACGTAGCTCATGGCGCCCTGGAGCATGCCGGGCGAGCCACCCGCGAACCGGGCGGCGTGCTTCTCGGGTTCGATAGCCGTGCCGCCCGCCTCGACACCGATCATCTTCACGTCCGCATCTTCCAAGAACTCGTAGAACAGGCCGATGGAATTGCTCCCGCCGCCAACGCACGCGATCAACGTATCGGGGAGGCGGCCCTCCTGTTCCATAATTTGACGGCGCGCTTCCTTGCCGATAACCCTCTGGAATTCGCGGCAGATCACTGGGTAGGGATGGGGGCCGTGAACGGTGCCCAACACGTAGTGGGTCTCGCCTACGTTGGTCACCCAATCGCGCAGCGCCTCGTTGATGGCGTCCTTCAGAGTTTTGCTGCCCGACGCGACGGGGACGACCTTCGCCCCGAGCAGCCTCATGCGGAAGACGTTGAGCTTCTGGCGCTCCATGTCCTCTGTGCCCATGTACACTTCGCAGTCGAGCCCGAAGAGGGAGGCTGCGGTAGCCGTGGCGACGCCGTGTTGACCCGCACCGGTCTCCGCAATGATGCGTTTCTTGCCCATACTCTTGGCCAGCAACACTTGACCAAGCGCGTTGTTAATCTTGTGCGCACCGGTATGGGCCAAGTCTTCGCGTTTGAAATAGACCTTCGCGCCGCCGAGATGCCCGGTAAACCGTTCCGCGAAATACAGAGGAGTGGGCCGGCCCACGTAGGTCGCCTCGTAGTGGCGCAACGTTTCCTGAAAGACGGGATCTCCCTGCGCGGCCTCGAACACGGCCTCCAATTCTTGCAGTGCGGGCATCAGAGTTTCGGGAACGTAGCGTCCACCGAAATCCCCGTAGCGCCCTCTCGCGTCAGGATATGGCTGCTTTTGCGTTTCTGATGAAGTCGCGTGTTCGCTCATGATCCTTTATTCCAGGCGCGCTTTCCACGCCACCCGCGGTGTCCACACCATAGGGCCGCACATACTTCACGGCCTCGGCCACATTCTCGGGGGTCAGCCCGCCCGCCAAAATAATCGGCCGCTCCAACGCCACGGCAGCCCGTGCCATATCCCAATCGCCCACCGTCCCGGTGCCGCCGCGCGCGCCCGCGACTTGGGCGTCAAGCAGATAGGCCGACGTGGGGTACGCGAGCATGCTCTCAGGCTGAAAGTCGCCGCCCGCCCGAAACGCCTTGATAGCTCGGCCACCTATTGCCGCGCACTGCGCAGGCGTCTCTTCGCCGTGCAGTTGAACGGTATCGACAAACTGCAAGTACTCCATTATACGCGCTGCCGGGTCATTCACGCATATCGCCACCGTCGTGATAAAGGGAGGCAGCGCCTCGACAATCCGTCGCGCCGCTTCAGGTTCGATAAAACGGTTCTTCCTCTTCGCCTCAATCGCGAAGTTAAACCCGAGGGCGTCGGCCCCAGCGTCGCAGGCGGCCAGGGCGTCGTCCAAGTTCGTAATTGCGCAGATCTTAACCCGCATCGTTCAACAGCTCGCGAATCTTTCCAGCGATATTCTGGCTCGTTACCAGCGCTTCGCCAATCAGTACCGCGTCAATCCCACCGTCGTCGAGGCGGCGGACATGATCCCGGCTCCGAATTCCACTCTCGCTGACGAGGACGTTGCCGCCAGGAACGTGTTTGCGCAAATCGAGGGTCAAATCCACATTTTCGCTGAAGTTTGCCAGATTCCTGTTGTTTATCCCGATAATATGCGCTCCCGCGCCGAGGGCTCTCGCAATCTCCTCTTCATTATGCGTTTCCACGAGGGCTTTCATCCCCAACGCATGAGTAATCTGAAGGAAGCTTTCCAGTTCCTTGTCGCTGAGAACGCGCACGATGAGCAATAGCGCGTCGGCTCCGGCAGCGCGGGCCTCATGAATCTGATACGGGTCTACGACAAATTCTTTGCGCAAGCATGGAAGGTTAGCTTGTTGGGACACGATGCTCAAATCGCCGAGCGAGCCGCGAAAATATTTCTCGTCGGTGAGCACCGAAATCGCGCGCGCACCGGCTGACTCGTAGAGCGAGGCGAGTTGAACGGGATCCATGTCTTCGAGCAAGACGCCTTTGCTGGGCGACGCCCGCTTAATCTCAGCTATCAAGCTGATTCCCGGCTCGCGGAGGGCTTGCCGAAAATCGCGGGGCGCTCGCACCCGCTCGATTCGGTCTTCGAGCTCGGCAAGGGGGGCGCGCGCCTTCGCCGCCTCTACCTCGACGCGCTTATGCTCGCAGATTTCATCCAGTATCATGGGGAGGTGGTGCCTACGCCTGCGATAGCGCTATGAGCGCATCGAGTTTCTTCAGGGCGGACCCGCTATCGATGGATTGGGTGGCCACGTCGATGGCGGGCTTCCAGTCCTCCGAGGCGCCCCCAGCTATGATGGCCGCCGCGGCGTTGAAGAGAACGATATCGCGATGGGGGCCTCTCTCGCCGCCGAGCACGTCTCGAAGAATCTTCGCATTGTGTTCCGCGTCTTGGCCTTGAATCTCTTCATTCGAGGCCGGCCCCAACCCCACATCTTCGGGAGAAATCTCAAAAGTCTTGACGTCGCCGCCGAGCGCTTCGGCCACGAGCGTTGGGCCAGCCAGCGTTAATTCGTCCATCCCGTCGGATCCGGCCACAACAAAGGCATGGCGCGATCCCAGATTGCTCAGTACCCGCGCGATTGCCTCGACCCTCGACGAGTCGTAGACGCCCATCACCTGCGCGTCGGCGCCGGCCGGATTCGTCAGCGGGCCCAGCAAGTTGAAAATGGTTCGAGTCTTCATCTCGGCCCGCGGACCCGCGACATGTTTCATCGCGCCGTGCAGCGTCCGCGCAAACAGGAATCCGATCCCAATTTCGTCCACACACTTGGCTATGGTTTCGGGCGAAGCATCCAAATTCACGCCGAGGGCCTCAAGCACATCCGCGCTGCCGCACTTGCTCGTGGCGCTGCGGTTGCCATGCTTCGCAACAGCCAAGCCGGCCCCGGCCACAACGAAAGCGGCTGTGGTAGAAATATTAAATGTGCCCGAATGGGTGCCGCCCGTGCCACAAGTGTCCACAAGGTGTTCGCGAGAGATCTTCACGGGCGTAGCCATCTCACGCATCACTTCGGCGAACCCAGTGATCTCCTCGACGGTCTCGCCTTTCATGCGCAGCCCGACGAGAAGAGCGCCCAATTGGGCGTCGCTGCCCTCGCCGCGCATCAGCTGGCGCATGACTCCTCCCGCCTCGGCCCGGGTGAGATCGCCAAAATCGGCCACATGAGAAATAGCATCTTGAATCGTCATAAGCGGGCAGCTCGGAGAGAATTAGATCGTTGAACAGTAAAGAGTTAAGGAAGGCGGCAGAGTACCAACAGATCTGATCTCAAGTCAAGATCGCCTCGCCGATTCCAGCGCCGAAGAGTTTACCGCTGCCTACGGGCTCGGCGTGTACGCCTATAGCTGTGCACCGTCGTCTGCGTCGTGGTCGATCTTCCACAACGCCCCACAATCTCATGGCTGGGACAACAGTCGATTCGGACCTCTCGTTTCTCACACAATTTGCCCTCGGTACGGGGCTGCGGCGCTGTCAAGGAGGGGTGTCCTTTGGGATCGAGTTTTGAATGTTGTACGGACGTCGGCCCGGCGACCATGCGGCGTGGATAGCCTACCTCTCTGCGAAGCCTTCTTGCGATTTCTGGATAAGGATGCCCTGAACGCTTACAATGATTTCATCGAGGTCAAAATGGTTGCGCATACGAAAACTCCAGAACCACCCTCCATTCCCCAAGATTGGCTCGCCGAATTCGAGGCCGCGGCCCAGCGCTCCTTGGCGACGCGTTTCCGTTACGCGTTCATCAAGACGTACAAGCCCGTGATGGATGACGCGCCCTATCGGTCGTTCGACACCACAGCGGAGTACCGCGAATGGTGTAAGGAAAATCTGCCCGACTGGCTGGGCTATGGCCGCGTTTGACTCTCGGCAAGCGGAAGAAATTCGGGACGTCTTCGCCGAGCACAAGGTTCGGTATCTATTCATCGGCAAGTCCGGCGTTATTCTACTTGGGTTCCCCGATACCACACAGGATGCCGATATATTATTAGAGAAGAGCCCGGAAAACGGCGCGGCGATCATGATGGCATTACGGGCCTTGAGTTCTGATATCACCGATACGCATGTCACCGACAAAAGTCGCCAGGACTGTCATCCTGAGCGAATTTGAAGGGTCTCTTTCGCGCGTAAGTCGCTGGTGGAGAAGAGATTCTTCACTTCGGTTAGAATGACGATGTAGCGCTCTTGTCGAGATTGCCGACTTTTATCGGTCGCGTCATCTTTACGGTATCGAGAAGGTGCAGAGCGGGATCGGTCGTTCCGCCGAAGAAGTGACCCTCGCCCACGCCGAGGTCAAGAAGCGATTCAGCCTACGCGCCGGGCGCTTCGATCCCAAGTTCGCTCGCCGCGATCTTTCGTAGTTCGAATTTCTTTACTTTGCCGCTGGAGGTCATTGGGTATTCGTCTACGAATAGGTAATGGCGGGGCAGTTTGAAGCTGGCCATCTTGCCTTTGGCGAATGCGGCGAGATCTTCCGCCTGGGCTTGCTTGCCGGATTCGAGGACTACGAAGGCTACGGGAATTTCGCTCATCCGCCGGTCCGGCACGCCCACGATTTGCACCTTATTGACAGCCTCATGATTGAGGAAGAAGGCTTCTACCTCGACCGGGTCGACGTTCTCGCCCCCGATCTTGAGCATCTCCTTGTACCGTCCGAGAAAGCGAATGTTCCCGTCCTTTTCGAGCACCCCTAGGTCGCCGCTGTGCAACCAGCCTTCGGGATCGATCGTCTTAGCGGTTTCTTCGGGCTTCTCGTAGTAGCCCTGCATCACGGCGTATCCCCGAACACAGATTTCGCCGTTCGTCCCCGGCGGCAGCGTCTTGCCGGTTGGCAGGTCTTTGACCTCGACTTCGTAACCCTCTGACGCCGCGCCCGAGGTGGCCGTAGCGTGTTCGAAGGTATCGTTGACGCGCCCCATCAGCGCGCCCGGCATCACCTCGGTCATGCCGTAGGCCGTGACGGTTGAGCAGACTTCACGGTTGGCGCGTTCGGCCACCGGCACCGTGCTGGGCAGGCCGGCCGCCAGGATGCCCGTGCGCAGCGACTCCAAGTCGCGGGAATGAAAGTCGGGATGGTCCATCAAATCCTGCCAATGCGTATCGAAACCATGGATGATCGTGCCCCTTTCGCCTTCAATTAACGCCAGAATTTCTCCGGGGTCAAAGGTCTCGGTTAGAACCATTCGACTGCCCGATGCGTAACAGTTGAGGGGGCCTTCGTAATAGCCGAATGCGTGGAAGAGGGGTAGGTACATGATCGTGCAATCCTCTTCGGTAATCTCCATCGTGTCGACCGACATGATCGCATTGCGGATGATGTTGTGACAGTGCATCACGCCTTTTGGGAAGCCGGTCGTCCCCGAGGTGTACATAATGAAGACCGTGTCGTCCGGCTTCACTTGCGCCTCCCGCTCGAGCAGAGCGGCGGCCGAGACCCCGTCGCCGGCGTCCAACATTTCCTGCCACGCGTAGACTCCCGCAAGGCTCTGATCGCCAGTACTCAGCACCCGCTTCAGTTTCGGAAACGCCGCGCAAGAGATTTCCGCCTTGTCCTGCTCGCCCAATTCTGGGCAAAGCTCCAGGACCATGTCGAGGTAGCGAATGGGACCCGATTGCTCCATCGTGATGATCGTCGATGTGTCCGACTGCCGGAAGATGTACTCGACGTCCGACGTCCGCAGGCGCGTGTTGATGGGAACCATAATCGCGCCTATCTTCGCCAGCGCGAACATGATATGCGTCCACTCCGGCCGGTTAGTCATCCACAGCGAGACCTTATCCCCAGGCTGGATGCCAAGCCCAATCAGGCCTCGGGCCACTCTGTCGATCTCGACCTGCGTCTCGGCATACGTCCAGCGCTTTCCTTCGAAGTATTGATACTCCCGGTTGCCAAAACGTTCCGCCGCTTGATTCGCGAGGGCCCCTAGCGTTGTCGCATCCATTTCGTATTCCTTTGCGGATTGCCGCTGTCGATCTTGAGGCGAAAATATGAACGCACGATATCAGACTGGATTATATGTGTCGATGTTGAATGTCTAAGTATCGAGTCGTTGTTTGGATCCGAGAACGCGGTAGATGTCCGCGGTATCGACCCTCCCCCAACCCCTCCTTAAACCAGGCCGTGAGCCTAACCTCCCTCCCTGGTTTAAGGAGGGGCTAGGGGAGGGTCGAAATGTATCTAGTTGCCTATGGCGCGGGGAGCACGCAAGAGCCAGATCGTCTCCGGCATTGTCTTAGGCCGTTATCCTGTAGATAATACGGCTCACGAAACCAATCTCAAAACGGAGAACGATGATGTCATGGAGTGAAGAGGTGGAGGAACTCCACCGCCGCGAGGAGATGGCCCGCCAGATGGGCGGCGAGGAAAACGTAGCCTTCCACCGAAGCCGCGGCAAGCTCACCGTTCGCGACCGTATCGACCGGTTGGCCGATCCGGGCACTTTTCAGGAGACGGGTGCGTTGGCGGGTCACCCGGAGTGGGATGACGACCTTCGGCTCAAGAATCTCACGCCGGCAAATGCCGTAACGGGCGTCCTTAAGGTCAATGGCCGCAAAGTGTCCATCGTGGGGCAGGATTTCACGATACGGGGCGGGTCGGGCGACGGCGGTGTGCCGGGCAAAGGGATATTCTCGACCCGGCTCGCCTACACCCACCGCATCCCTTACGTACGCCTTCTCGACGCCAGCGGCGGCAGCGTCCGCTCTCTGGAAATGACCGGGCGCACGGGCATCCCCGGCGGCGACCGCACCTTTGAAGCGGAACTGTTGTACCGGGTGCCCTGCGTATCCGCCGTGCTGGGCTCGGTGGCGGGGCTGCCGGCGATCATGGCCCTGCTCGCCCACTTCAACGTCATGGTCAAGAAAACGAGCCGCGTCTTCGTTGCGGGCCCTGCCGTCGTCAAGGCTGCACTGGGCGTGGACATTCACAAGGACGATTTGGGCAACGAAGAAATCCAAGTCAAGACGAGCGGGGTCATCGCCAACATCGCGGAAGACGAAGACGACGCGCTCGATCAGATCAAACGATTCCTTTCCTACATGCCTCAGAGCGTCTGGCAAATGCCGCCGCAGACCGAACCGATCGGCGATCCCAATTCGAGGGACGAAGCGCTGCTCGATGTCATTCCGAAGAACCGGCGCAAGATGTACGATCCGCGCGACATTATCCGGATGACGATGGACCGGGATTCGTTCTTCGAGATACAGCCTCTCTTCGGCGAAACGCGCATCACCGGCCTCGCGCGCGTGAATGGCTATCCCGTCGGCGTCATAGCCGACAACCCGAAGTGCAAGGGTGGGGCTCTGGATAAAGACGGCGGTGAGAAATCCTGTCGCTTCTTTCAGCTATGCGACACGTTCCACTTGCCTATCGTCTATTTTCAGGATCAGCCGGGGTTCATGGTGGGGCTCGAAGAGGAGAAGAAGGGGATTCTTCGCGCGGGCGCGCGCATTTGCGCGATCACCAGCCTGAGTCAGACACCGATGATCAGCTTCGTGATTCGGCAGTCCTATGGCGTGGCGGGCGGATTGAACTCTCGCGGCGGCGGCCACATGTTTCGCCGCTACGCGTGGCCTTCGGGACACTGGGGCGCCATGCACATCGAAGGCGGCGTCGCGGTTGCCTACAAGCGGGAGATCGAAAACTCGCCCGACCCCGTGGCGAAGCGAAAGGAGATCGAGGGAAGGCTCAGCGAATTCCGATCGCCATTCCGAACGGCCCACGCGTTTGCGGTGGAGGATATCATCGACCCACGCGATACGCGGCCACTGCTCGCCGATTTTATCGAGGACGCCCAGGAAGTGATCCGCACCCAACTGGGTCCCACGAGCCGCATCCCCTATCTTCCATAGCCGGCCGCCGGCGCAGTAGAAACGCGGTGCGATGTCCGGTCTAGGCCTTTGACAACTCTTGACCATTTTGGACCAGAGAAGCTGTGAACGGTCTTGTTATATGCGCCCTTTGCGAAACTGGGGATGGTTGAGCGAACCACGCCTTCCAATTGGACTTCCCTTTCGCGTAAGATACCGGCCTTTATTTCAGGGCCTACTGCGAGTAACCCCATGGAACAGTCCAAGTTAGCCGAACTTCTCGAATCCGTCGCCAGCGGCACCACATCGCCCGGCGAAGCGGCGGGCCGTCTGCGGACGCTCCCTTTCGAGGATCTCGGTTTCGCTAAACTTGATCATCACCGGCAACTGCGCCAAGGCTACCCGGAAACAGTGTACGCCGAAGGCAAGACTTCCGAGCAGGTCGTCGAAATCGTGAAGCGGATGCGCGACCACGACAGCAATGTCTTGGTCACCCGGTGTTCGCAGGCCACTGTGGATGCGGTCCTCGCGGCTCACCCGGACGCGATCCATCATTCGGAAGCGCGCGCTATCACCATCACCGTGGAGGCGCCGAAAGTGCTCGCGGGCTATGTGGCCGTAGTGTGCGCGGGCACGTCCGACATTCCTGTCGCCGAAGAGGCGGTGGTGACCGCCGAATCGATGGGCAACGAGGTGCGGCGCTTTTACGATGTCGGCGTCGCTGGCCTCCACCGAATCCTGAGCGAGCGCGACGAAATCAACGGCGCCAATGTCATTATCTGTTGCGCGGGCATGGAAGGGGCGTTGGCGAGTGTGACCGCCGGCCTCGTGGACAAACCTGTCATCGCGGTCCCGACGGCCATCGGTTACGGAGCGAGTTTCGGGGGCATCGCCGCCCTTCTCAGCATGCTGAATTCCTGCGCCTCGGGCGTCACCGTTGTCAACATCGACAACGGTTTCGGCGCGGCCGTCAACGCGACGATCGTCAACCGCCTGGTAAACGGGGATTCGCGATGAAGCTCCTCTACTTCGATTGCTCTTGCGGGGCCAGCGGCGACATGATAAATGGAGCCCTACTCGATGCGGGCGCCGATTTCAAAGCGCTGCGCCAGGGGCTCAACTCGCTGGGTGTGGAGGGTTATAGCCTGCGAGCCGAACGCCTCAAGAAGCACGGAGCCATGGCCACGCAGGTCCACGTTGACCAGCCGGAGACCACCCCAGCAACGCGCGCGGACGATGCGGGCCACGGCGGCGCTCACCGCCACCTGCGGCATATCGTGGATATTATCGAAAACGGCGACATCCCGCGCGAGGTTAAAGACGCCAGCGTCGAGACGTTTCGCCGCATTGCGGTCGCGGAGGCAGAAGTCCACGGCACGGCGCCGGAAGAGATTCATTTTCACGAGGTGGGCGCGGTCGATTCGATTGTGGATATTGTGGGCGCGCACCTGGGACTCCACATGGTGAAACCGGACTACATTGTGTCTTCGTCGCTGCATGTGGGTTCGGGCACGGTGAAATGTGCGCACGGAATCATGCCTGTCCCGGCCCCGGCTACGGCGTTGTTGCTCAGAGGCGTGCCAAGTTACGGCGGCGATGTGAAAGGCGAACTTGTCACCCCCACAGGCGCGGCGTTGATCGTGCAACTCGCCGTCGAATTCGGGCCGCAGCCGGAGATGGTCGTGGAAACGGTCGGCGTCGGAAGCGGCACCAAGAATCTTCCCGACAGGCCGAACGTGCTTCGCGTCTTCATCGGCGAGGCGGCCGGCGTTGGCAAGACGGAATCCATCGTGGTTATGGAAGCGATGGTGGATGATATGAACCCAGAGTTGTTGCCGCCGGTTCTGGTAAAACTGCTGGAGTCGGGCGCCCGTGACGCGTTCCTTACGCCCGTTTTGGGTAAGAAGGGCCGCCCGGCGCAATTGATAACGGTTCTCTCGGACAAAGGGAAGGTCGACGCGATGGCCTCGATGCTGTTCGAAGGCACGACAACGATCGGCCTGCGCATGCGTCCCGAGCAAAGAATCTGCTTGGATCGGGAGTGGAAGACAGCGGCCACACGGTGGGGTTCCGTACGCGTGAAGATCGGAAGCAGGAACGGCAAAGTTATGAATCAATTGCCGGAGTTCGTGGATTGTCAACAGCGGGCCGACGCGGCCGACGTTAACGTTATCGAAGTCTATCAGGAGGCCCTAGCGGCCGCCGTACGAGGAGAATTGACGAATGGCTGAGCGGTGTGCGGTCTATCCGGGAAGTTTCGATCCCCCAACCTTAGGCCATGTTGACCTCATCGAGCGGGCCGCGAAGGTATTTGACACCCTCGTGGTCGCAGTGGCATGGAACAGCGAAAAGAGCGGATTCTTTACACCGGATGAGCGGGTGGAAATGCTGAGAGAGGTCACAGCCCATGTGCCCAATCTTGAATATGTGAATTTCCAGGGCCTCACGGTCGACTTGGCCCGGCAGCATAACGCGGTCGCCATCATTCGTGGATTGCGAGCGGTGTCGGATTTCGAATACGAGATGACGATGGCTGGAACCAATCGCCGGATGTACCCTGACTGCGACACGATCTCCTTCATGCCGAGCGAGCAATACATGTTTATCAGTTCGCGACTCGTCAAGGAAATCGCTATCCTCGACGGCGACGTAGCGCAATTTGTGCCGGAACTCGTAGTACGCCGCCTCAAAGAAAGAGTCGCCAGCAATCGCGCCGTTTCCAACTGAGTAGCCTAAGACGGCGCACCTGCGGAAATCGCTTGTCAGACTCCATCGGATGAGCTAGGAGACGGCGGTTTCCAGCGGCGAGGCAGATGGTCGACCTGTGAATTCAGAGGAAGTCAGGGTGAGCGTTCAGGCCATTCTTGCCCAGAAAGAAACGCAAGGAACTTAGCAAAAAGGGACTCTTGAGCGCTTTCAAAAGTAGACGCAAGCACAGCGAAGCACGGGCGGAGACGTGTCTGTCCCTTTTCTTGCGGCTCGCGGGCCAAAGCCCCGCGTTTCCGGGCTTCGATTGGCCTGAGCGTTTACGAGTCAGGATTGTCCGTGGTTGCCTGATCCGCCTCTGGTCTGCTAAGATTAGGCGTACCAGCAAGATAGAATTGGTTGTGTCCGGACGGCGTTGCCCGTCACGACGGCTTCAGCCCTTCATGTCCAGAATCCCACTATGATCCATGGTGTACCTCGAATCCTCGTCATCCGGCTCAGCGCTATAGGGGACGTGGTTCGGGTGGTTCCCGCTGTCGAGTCGATCCGGGAATCCTTTCCACACGCCCAAATCGACTGGGCTGTTGAACCCAAATCGGCCGATGTCATTCAGGGGCATCCAGCGCTAGATAACGTGCTGGTCTTCGAGCGGGATCGTTTGGGTATCCGGTCGGCACGGCACTTCCTGAGATTCGCCCGCGAAATTCGACGAAACAGGTATGATATTATTCTCGATTTTCATGGAATTCTTAAAAGTGGCCTCCTCACTGCCTTTTCGAAGGCCCCGGCTCGGTACGGATTTGGGCGCCCCAGAGGCAAAGAGTTCGGCTATGTATTTGTTAACAAAAGACTTAAGCTTGGCTCAGCAGCGCTAAATCGAGTAGAGGAGAACCTGCGTCTCAGCGAACTGCTGGCGCCCAGGAGCGCTCACATCGAGCCATCCCTGTATGTTCCCGAAACCACACAGGCGGTGATCGAGCGATTTTTCGAGGAAAGTTTCGAAGGGGGCAAGCAGGTCGCCGCGGTGCACGTTCCCGTAGACCGTCCGGAGAAGCAGTGGCCGATAGCCCACTTCGCGCGGTTGTGCGACATGCTGCTGGCCGATGGACGTTTCGACGTGGTCTTGACGTGGGGTCCGGGTCAGAAGAGGCAGGTCGAGGAAGTTCAAGAGCGGTCTCAGCGCTCGCTCCACATTTGCCCAGAATTTTCGGATATTAAACATTACATATGGGTCATAGCGAATGCTGGGTTATACGTTGGTGGCGATACAGGGCCTATGCATATCGCTGCGGTTATGGGAACACCAGTTGTAGCGTTATTCGGTGGCACAGATCCGGAACGCCACGCGCCGTTTCGACGACCCTACGAGATCCTCACGGCCGAGGCGAGCCATTCGGGCCGCGAAGATATTGCCCGCATGACCGGCGCGGAAAAGCTGGCTCTGATCTCGGCAGACGACGTTTACGATGCGTGTATTAGAGTACTCTTTCACCAGTGCGCAGAGACAGAGTAATATAGTTTACTCTTATGCGTACTATGTGCTTCTCTAACGGAATTCTCGGCCCGCTATGCGGCGCAAGGGCGCCACCAGGGGTCGAAGATCGGGCGCTTAGTGCATGTTCCACATGGAACCTCCTGAAGGCCCCCAGAAGGCCGATCACAAATCGGAGACAATCCACCCTTCCCATGACCCTCCCGCAAATCTACACAGGAGAAGGTGTTCACACACAGAAGTCGTTCCAGGGGTTGCTTTCCGAGTTGCGGGTTCAGCACACCAGATATACGGGCAAGATAGGGCCTCTCCTTCAAGAAGATGTGAGTGCGGCGACGGACAAACACCGCATCGGCGGTCGTGGGACAGAAAGAATACCTCCGGGATGAGTCGTTCACCGCATCGGCGATCCCACATTCTTGCTCTTGAACAATAAGAGACAACTAGATCACAGGTGTTTCTTAGGCCCTCACCAACTCCGTTCCAAGGGCAAATCGTATAAGAAACGATGGGTCCGAATGAACTCTTATCCCGACCTCAGGATTACCGAAGATCGTGGAGTCCCAAGGGTTCCACGTGGAACGTGCCGTCGCTGAATCCGAGTCACGGCACTAACCCGACCCAGACTTTGAAGATCGATAGATCCTCAGCGAGCCCCGCCGAAGACCACGCTGGCTCCAACAATCATCTACGCTTTCCAGGTCGAAACCGTCCCTGAAATAGACCTCGGCTCTCGGCGACTGGCAAACAAACGCCGCGTCAGGCGTCAGAAACCTCGCAATAGCCGGGAGAATCACCCCTGGCCTCTCTACCGCGCGCGCCGTGACCGCGCTGTACTGCCCGTCCGGAACGTCTCTCGGAAACCATCCCTGCACCACACGCACATCCTCAAGAGCGCATTTGCCGACCACTTTAGTGAGGAAAGCGACCTTCTTCCGGTCCCGCTCGATCAGAACCATCGGGAGACTTGAAAGGACTATTTTCAACACGATGGCCGGGAACCCTCCCCCGCTCCCAATATCCAGCAGGAGCCCTCCTTTGGACACGATGGACCGAACCGTCGGAGCCAACGCGAGAGAATCGACAACGTGCCCCTCCAAAGAGGCCAGATCCCGCGCCGATACTAGATGGGCGTACTCATTCCAGTCCACGAGAATATCGTCGAATTCACAAAGCCGTTGGACGCAGCGCTCCACGTCCAAATCCGGAACTTCATCGTGAAGCAGCGTTAAACCATGTGCTATAGTTTCCTCGTTCACTGTTACTATCCCCCTACATGACGGCTCCCCGCATAGTTTGCTGTAGCCTACGCTCTCCGTTTGACTTACGTGCCTTCACTTGTTACCGTACCTCAGCAATTTTGTCGATAATAGGGGCTATTTTGAAATTTCTGATCCTGATAGGCGACGGCATGGCCGATTTCCCGCTGGAATCCTGCGGGGGTTCGACCCCCTTGTCCGTGGCCCAGACCCCCGCCCTGGACGAAGTCGCGCGCCTGGGCATCTGCGGCTTGTTCTGTCCCATTCCCGACGCCTACCCCGCCGGAAGTGACATCGGCAACCTCTCCCTTTTCGGCTACAACCCCGATGAATCGTTCGCCGGACGCGCACCTCTTGAGGCGGCCAACCGGGGAATCGCCTTGGGTCCTGACCAACTCGCCTTCCGCTGCAATCTTGTGACGCTCGGAAACGGGTGTATGAAAGACTTCACGGCCGACCATATTAGCACGAAAGAGGCCGCGGAACTTATCGGCTCGCTGGAGCGCGCACTGGGAGGCAGCAATCTCACATTCCATCCAGGCGTTAGCTACAGGCACTTAGCTACTATAACCCCTACAGCATCTGCTTTCGACCAATTTGTATCGCTTGCCTGCACCCCGCCCCATGACATTACCGACCAGGAATACGCTCCCTACTTGCCCCAAGGCTGCGGAAACGAACGAATCCTAGAATTGATCGTGCAGTCCCAAGCGATCCTGGCGGATCATCCTGTAAACAAGGCTCGGATCGCAAACGGCAAACTGCCGGCCACTTCGATCTGGCCTTGGGGACAAGGCAAAGCGCCCGATATGGAGCTGTATGAATCGCGCTTTGGCATCACAGGCGCCGTTGTGTCCGCCGTCGATTTGGTGAATGGAATCGGCCGCAACGCGGGATTCGAGGTGATCGCCGTCGAAGGGGCCACGGGCTATCTCGACACGAACTACGAAGGCAAAGTGGAAGCGGCCCTCGACGCGCTCGACCGCGTGGACTTTGTCTTCGTTCACATCGAGGCGCCAGACGAAGCCAGTCACGAAGGGCGCACCGATCTGAAGATTCAAGCGATCGAAGACTACGACAAACGGGTGGTCGCGCCCTGCCTCGCCCGCGCCAGAGAGCGGGGCGATTGCCGCGTACTTATCGCGCCCGACCATATTACGTCCATCGAAACGCGGACCCATGCCCAGGGCCCCGTCCCCTTCGCGATGTGCGGACCCGGGATAGAGCAGGACGCCCGCGTCGAATACAACGAAGCGTCCGCCGCGGAAGCCGGCGTTCTCTTTCCCGCCGGATACACCCTGGTGGCCGCTATCATTCAAGAAGCCAATCTGAGAGCCGAAGTCTGGCAATCGACCTGATGGATCCAAGGAGACGCTGAGTTGTCCCGCAGAATCGAACTATACGATACCACCCTTCGCGATGGCGCCCAAGGGCCCGGCATCAAGTTTTCTTCGGAGGATCAATTGCGGTTGGTGGAAGCGCTGTCCGACTTCGGGGTTGCCTATATCGAAGGGGGCCAGCCCGGCTCGAATCCGAAAGCGGTCGAGTTGTTCGAGCGCGCGCGCGATATGGACCTCGGGCATACCAAGATAACCGCCTTCGGAAGCACACGGCACTCCAAGTCGACCGTCGAAGATGACGTCAACATCAAGGCCCTTCTCGGCGCGGGCACCGAAGTCATCGTCATTTTCGCCAAGTCTTCACCCATGCAGGCGACCGAAGTTTTGCGTATCGGCCTAGAGGAGAACCTGGAGATCATCGAAGAGTCCGTCGCGTATCTCGTGTCTCAGGACCGCCGGGTATTCCTTGATGGCGAGCATTTTTTCGATGGCTATTTTGAAGACAGCGACTATGCGTTGACCGCCATGGAACGCGGCTTCGCGGCCGGCGCGGAAATTGTCATCCCCTGCGACACCAACGGAGGCCGCCTGCCCTGGGAAATCTCCGAGGCGATCCAGGCGCTTCGGGCCAGAATCCCAGGCGCTCCGCTCGGCATTCACACGCACAACGATTCGGGATGCGGCACGGCAAACGCCCTCCAAGCCGTTGCCGATGGCGCCGTGCAAGTGCAAGGTACGATCAACGGCTATGGCGAGCGGACGGGCAACGCGAACCTCTGTACCATCGTCCCCACGCTGCAATTGAAGATGGGATTCGACGTTGTCACGCCCGATGGCCTCAGAAGCTTAACTCACCTGAGCAAACTCGCCGCAGAGCTCGCGAATCAGATGCCCAACGATTCGGCGCCCTTCACCGGGCGCGACGCGTTTACGCACAAAGGCGGCATGCACGCCGACGCGGTCCGAAAGTTCAAGTCAAGCTACGAACACATCGACCCCCTCCTGGTTGGAAATACGACCACGATTCCCGTAAGCGAAGTCTCGGGCCGTTCGAGCCTTCTCGACAAAGCGGCCGACATCGGCATCGAATTGGATCGCAACGAGCCCGACACCATGGCGATCTTGCAGAACGTGAAGCGATTGGAAAGCCAGGGCTACGAATTTGAAGCGGCGGACGCCTCGCTCGAACTGCTTATTCGCCGCACAGCGAAAGACCATCCGACTTTCTTTACGATGGACGGTTTTCACGTCAGCATTACGCGCCGTCAGCCCGGCCTTGGGTCTCTTTCCGAGGCGACCGTTAAGCTGTACTTGCCCGGAGACACCTCGCGTGTGCACACCGCGGCCGGAGGCGATGGGCCTGTGGACGCGCTGGACAATGCGCTGCGCAGGGCCCTGCAAGAAACGTATCCCGAGCTCGAAAAACTTCAGCTTGAAGACTACAAAGTTCGCATTCTCGATAGCCAGTCCGGCACACGCGCCAAGACTCGGGTGCTTATCGAGTCGCGGTACGAATCGGAGACGTGGTACACCGTGGGCGTTTCCGAGAATATTATCACCGCTTCCTACGAGGCCCTCGCCGATAGTTTCGAGTTCTTGTTTCTGCGCACCAGCGGGCATGTGGACGCGCAACCCGCCCCTTCGGAAGCGTAGCGGAACGAACCGGCCGCCTGCCGGAATGCCGACCAGCAGGCGGGTGTTTCGGCAAGGCTGGCCGAAAGTGGCACGTTAGACTTTTGGAGCGCCAAACACATGAATGTGACTTTCGTACTATCGCCATTCAACATGTCGTCGGCGCTTGGCACCACCACGAAAATGAAACGTGGCTTCCTGCCGTCGCTTGGCATTGGCCACCTCGCGAGCATGGTGGAAGCGCGCGGCCACAAGACCCGGCTCGTCGATGCCCAGGTGACGGATCTCGGTCATATTCAGACCGCGGATAGGATCCTTGAGCGCGACACGGCCGTCGTGGCATTCTCGCTCATGTCCGCCTACGCGCACGCGACCTACGCGGTCGCCCAACTGATCCGGGAACGCGCGCCCGGAATCCTCATTGTCATGGGCGGGCCGCATTGCACCACCGACTACAAGGCCGTCCACGAAGACTGCCCTTGCGTCGATGTCGTAATCCCCGGCGATGGCGAAGTGCCTTTCGCCGCTCTCGTGGACAAGGTGGCGGCGAACGAAGACTACCGCGATGTCAAGGGCCTGTCTTACCGCAAGTACAACGGAGAGGTCTTCTTGAACGGCCGGGCGCAAGCCGTTGCCAATCTCGACGACCTGCCCCATCCGTCCCGCAAACTGTTCGAGCCTTACCCTTACCGGGCGCTTCCGAACCAGGTGCGCCACGAGCCGTCCACGACCTCGATCACTTCGCGCGGCTGCTCGTGGGGCAAGTGCACATTCTGCTATCAAGGCGGCGAATTCTCGCCAACCTACAGGCGCCGTTCTCCGAAGAACGTCGTCTCCGAGTTGATCCCCCTCGTCAAGGAATACGGAAACAAGGAAATTATTTTCTGGGACGACACCTTCGCGGTCAATCCGCGCTGGATCGATGAATTCTGCGACGAGCTGGACCGGGAGAAGTTGGACATTACGTGGTCATGCTATGGGCACATGCGGGCCGTGCGCCCCCAGATGCTCAAGCGGATGGCGCAATCAGGTTGCTACAATCTCTATTACGGTTTCGAGTCCGGCGTTCAAGAGCTTCTCGATCTCGTCAAGAAGGGGACAACGCGCAAGCAGATCCGCGAAACCGTGCAATGGACCAAGGACGCGGGCATCGAGATTCGAGGCTCGTTTATCCTGGGATTCCCGTCGGAGACTCCAGAGCAGACAATGGAAACCATCCGGTTCGCCTGCGAACTGAATGCGGATTGGATGATGTTCTTCCCGTTTCGCGTCGTGGACGGCACACCTATCGAGGCGCTGGCCCAATCGACGGGCACGATCATCGAAGACATTGACGCGATCCGGTTTCCCGAATACCTGTCCGAAGGCTATCGCGATATCGACCAGCTTCACGCGATCGTGCGCCGGGCTTACCGCAAGTATTACCTGCGCCCCCGCTACTGGGGCTTGGTCGCACGCAACTTGGTGAAGCGGCCGTATTTATTCAAGTATTACTACGATGCTATGAAGTTCTGGTTCGAACTGACGCGAAGCGGCTACGAACCGGACCGGCCAGAAGAGACCGTGACCCAATCCAACTGAGCGCAGAATCAACCCGGTTATCTCGCCGATACAAGCGCACCCCATCGGATTCAACGCGACTCCCTCGCCCGCACTGAAGACATAGAAAGGGCGGGTATGTCATTCCGACATTCCCGCCCTGAAGGTTTAGTTATGTCTGTTGGGATTGTCTACTAACCCCACGACCACACCAGCTTAGAAGCCCGGAGGAAGCAAGTACGCGAACGTGTCGCCAGTCGAAGAGGTTTGTACCAAACGGCCTTGAATGTCAGTTGCTTCGCCCATCCACGAAACCGTTGCGCTACCGGAAGTACCGCCGGACGTCATGTTCGGCACGATGGAAGCGCCACCTTCTGTGCCCGCATCATCGCCTACTGGACGAAACGAAAACGAAGTATACGCCGGCAATACAAACGAGTTGGGATCCGGGATAAAGACCGAGAAATCGGTAGAATCGACGTACTGGATTGTCGCGGCGATATCCTCATCGGTGTTATTCGTAACCGTGATCCAGGAAGCCTCGAGCGACGACGGCGGGAAGGTCCCGTCCGATGGCGCTCTATCCAAGAACCACGGAACGGATAGCGCTGAACCAAACGCAGTACCAGCGCCTAAGGCCATAATTGTTACAACAACTAAAAGTTTCTTCATGTGTATTTTTCACCTCCATTCCCGAAGTAGATTTTGTAAGTGGTTCTCATCTTTTAACCGCACAACCGCCTTCCTGCCTCCCACAGCCTTGCTTTCGACAAGAGATCGAACACCCCGACAATCCCTGAAGGGACAAACGTTCTATCAATCAAGTCGACCGCCATGGCCGTGCGAAATAGGGGACTGCTCCCGATCAAAAGAGATAGCCACTCATTTCACGCCACAATCTATCATAAAGGGCCGCTCATGTCAACAGTGCTGTTTGAGAGCGATTATTCCCACTTTTGACCTCCCTCGCCCCGTTTGAACGGGCGCAAGTACAGTGTTATTCTCCAACGAACCCGCGGTTTGCGGGGTGCGCAATCTCAGTCCGGTTATCTCACCGGTTTTCGTAGCGAGACGGTGGAAAAGGTTGCTATATCGAGACTTAGTCGAAGCCTTTCGAACGACAGCGTGGCGGCTCACGTCGAGATCTAAGGACGAGAAAGGTCTCGTCAGAGCGGCCTTATCCGCCGTCGCAATAGAAAGACGGTGAGACAACCGGGCGAGCAAAGTTTTTCGATTATGTCCACGGGCCCCCTAAATGGATTCGCCTGATTCACAAGTCCGGCTGTTGGCGTTGGCGCTGATAAGAAACCGGTGGGCTGTGCCCGTGGCGCTCGTCTTGGCGGCTGCATCCACGTACTTCGCCTCCCGGAGCCTGTACGGCGCGCCGACCTACCAGAGCGAAGCGGTTGCCCTCTTCCGAACCGCCATCGTCCCCGAAATACAGCTTCCCAAGCTCCAAGTTGCCGGTGAACCGGGCACGCCCATTTTCAGCGTACCCTCCGTGCAGCAGTCAATGGAGCGCGAAACGCACAGCCCCACCCCGTCAGACCTCCACACGCCTGACTTGGAGTTGCTCCTCCAGTCCGACGCGGTCTTAAAGAAAGTCGCAGCCGCCTACAACCAATCCATGGAATCTGGTAAACAGATGACGCCGGGCGCTGTTCGCAGACACCTCGCCGCCATCACGCGGGTCGAGTTGAAGACCGTCTACGAGGCGAACTACTATCCCACAGTGCAACTCCGAGCGACCGCAGCCTCACCGGATAGAGCTCAAGCCCTCGCGACCGCGTGGGCGCGGGCGTCAGCCGATTTCTTAGAGAGCATGCGGCGGTCGAATCAGCGGAGAACCCTCGAGGCTATCGCCAAAGCGCACACCCGCGCGGAGAAGCGCCTCCAAGAAGCGGAATCCAGCGAAGAGAAAGGGGATGCGGCCGGCTCGGAGACGAGTTTTGACGTCAAGCTGGAGCGGGCCGTCGTCATCTCGCTACGCGAAGCGAAACTGAACGCCGAATTGGCCTTGGCCGATCACACGCCCGAGTTCGATATAGTATCTATGCCAGAGCTACCCGAGTCCCCGGTCAGACGTCAGAGTAAGCCGATTTTGCTTGCCGTCTTCTGCGGCGTCGCCGCGACCGTTCTAATCGTATCTGTCTGCTGGACTGTCCTCGTTGACATGGCCCGCTCCGTTAACGCTACCGAGACCTGATCCTTCCATGAATCTGGAACATGCGCTGCCCATGAGAATTTCGCTCACCAACATCTTGTTCACATTGGCTGTATTGGGTCTTTGCGCCGTGGCCGGTTGCGGCGGCGTCGAACCCCGAGACGAGCCCGAACAGAACATGGACGCGCCCATGCCTGCCACAGCCTCCGAGTCCACGCTTTCAGGAACTCTCGTCGGTGGCGACCCCGTTGTTTTGTCCGAGCGCCCGGTCGATTTGGCTATTCTTGATACCGGCGAAGTCGCCAATCGCGTGATTGTTCCAACGATGGCCAAGTCCAACGGCCGACGGGAGATACTGTGGGCTCCACAAGAGTCCGGACTTCACGGGGAGGCCCAGTACTGGACCAGCGGCGCGGTGCCGTCGTCATGGTTGGAACTCAAGCTTGACCGGCCCGCCTACGTCAGCGAGGTCATACTGTATCCTCTTTCACAACATTATGGACTGAGCGAGTTCTCGCTTCAGATCATGGCCCGCGGCCAAACCGTCGACACCTTTCCGCGTACCGCCCTTGCCGCGCCTCCCGTAGCCGACCCGGACTACGACAGGCCCGCGGCTTCGTTGCGCGCCCGGTTTCAACCAAAGCTTGCCGAGAAGCTTCGGTTCCGGTTCACAAAGGGGGCGCCGCGGCCGAAGACCAGCTCTTCTTGGCGCGGATACGCGTACTGGGAACGCCTTCGCAACCTGGCGTCTCGCGCAGCGAAGTCGCCCTTTCTAGCGAACGCAGGGGGGATTTCGAGCGTAGCCGCGTCAACGTCTCCGAGTTTCGGGCGGCGGACGTCCGGAGTCGTGTACGCCTTTCGGAAGACGGAACACCCAGCGGCAATCCCGCCCCGCGCCCTGGGTCAACGAAGCGCAGGGCGAAGGCATGGCGTCCTACTGGAGCGCCCTTTCCCCGGCATGGGTTGAAGTCGATTTCGGACGCGATTGCTACATCGACGAAGTCACGCTTCGACCCTATTCGGCGAGCCATGGCGTGAAGAATTTCTACGCCAAGATCGTAGACGACTCCGGCGCGGAACACGACACCTGGCCCCCCGCCAGCGCCGCCGCTCCCGAAGCCGCGGAGGGCTCTTCCGAACCGTTAACCGCGCGATTCGATCCCGTCCTCACGCGTCGGCTCCGAATCTACATCGCAGCGAGCGGACCGAATCCCGGGCGCGCGTACGTTCGAAAAATCTCCGTCATGGGCGCCCCGGTGGAATCGCTGTGAATTGGCAATCCAGCCCGCGAACCTCCACAGCAGCCGCCTCGCCGAGCGTTGAGCGGCTTCCGTTATGAACGAAAAGGCCAACGGCCCCATGCCGGCCGTAGCCATGCTCGGGACCTTTCCGCCCCAATCTCAAGGCATCTCGAGTTATTGTGGCGACCTCGTGAGCGCCCTGTCCGAGCTCTGCGACGTGTACGCGATTGGATATGCGAAGATGTATCCCGCTCTCTTCTTTCCCGGGACCGCTTCCGACGTCGATCCGACGGCTCAATTGCCCAAGGGCCCGCGCCTGCACGTGTCCCACAAACTGAAATACTACAATCCCCTCGGCTGGATACTTGCCGCCGGTTCCGCGCCCTGCGCCGTGTTCCATCTGCAATGGTGGAGCCTGCCACTGTGGCCCATTTCCTTCGTTTTCTTGGTCGTCATGAAACTCCGCGGCAAAAAGATCGTACTTACCGCGCACAACGTGCAGCCACACGAGCGCGCTTCTCTGTTCGTCCCCCTCGCGCGGATCCTTTGCCATTTCGCAGACGCGTACATCGTGCACGGAAGACGCAATCTCGAGGAGTTCTCACGCGTGTACGGCGTCCCGCTCGACCGGATCTTCGATGTGCCCCATCCGATTCGGCCCGCCGCGTTGCCCCCGGAAGATTCCGCCCTGGCGCGGAAGGAACTTGGCATACAAAAAGACGGCAAGACGATTCTCTTCTTCGGAATCATCCGCCCTTACAAGGGGCTAGAGACTCTGTTGCGCGCGTTCAAGGAAGTAAGCGAAACGATTCCCGCCGCAACTCTGGTCGTTGCGGGCAAACCGTGGAGCGATTGGGCGCCCTACGAAGCGCTGATCGAGGAGCTTGGCATCGCGGACCGGATTTTGTGTTTTCTCGAATACGTGCCCGAAGAAAGCCTGCCGCGATTTTTCGCCACCGCCGATGTTGCCGCGCTGCCCTACACTCATTTCAGCGCGCAGAGCGGCGCCGCCTCGCGAACGGTCGCCCTGGGCACACCGCTTATCGTGAGCGACGCCGGCGAACTGCCCCACGCGGGCGCCTACGACAAACGCTGGATCGTCCCCCATGACAACACGGAGGCGCTATCCAAAAGACTCATCCAATTCTTCGAGAACCAAGAGGCCGAGGAAAACGAATTCAATGAAGTGCCCGAAGGCGCGCGCCGCGCCGCGTCACCCGAAGCGGTGGCCGCGCGTCACATGGAAGTCTATACCCGCCTTATTCGCGGGTAGGGGCCTGCTATCTCGAGAGACGGGCGAAGCGTCGATAGGCGGCGAGCCATCCGGCGAGCAGCAGGCGCGCATCTCCGAATCGAAGTTTCAAACCCCACGCGGCGAGACGCCAGAGAAGCCAGAGGCTTCCCCGGTAGGCCTTGAGCATGGCGTAAGTACTGTTGCGTTCCTGTGTGTGAATCGCTCGCCCCCGTTTCACCGACGAACCCTTGTGCCGCACCGTGGCCGCCTCCACATAACGAAAGCCATAGCCCGCCCTGTTCGCGCGTATACAGAAATCGCTCTCCTCGAAACCGTACTCGTCCAGTTCCTCATCGAAACCGCCGAGGGCTTCGAAGACAGCAGCTGGAATCCCCAGATTGCAGCCCGTGCCCACACTCGCTTTTTCTGGCCGGCACGGCAGCCGCTTCCCGATAAACGTAAAGCGCGTCGGCACGCCTTGCACCCGGTCGCTGTCCATATCGAGTGTACGGCCCCCCAAGATGGTGCGGCCGTCGTCGTTCGCCAGCATGGCCGCAATCCAACCTTCTTGCACAATAACGTCGTCGTCGATAATAAGCAGTAGCAACCCTCGCGCGTTGTCCACCGCCTGATTCCGGGCGGCGCACAAGCCTCGGTTCGCCTCGACCAACAGCCGCGCGCCTGAGAATTCTGCGGTCGTCATTGCGGCCGTACCGTCCGTCGATCCGTCGTCGTAGACCAGCACTTCCGCCTCCGCCTCCTCGATCTCCCGCCAAGGCAGAGAAAGCAGGCACGCGCGCAAATCGTCGCGCCTATTATGGGTCGTGATAATGACGCTCACCGAGCAGGCCGGGGCAGGTGAGGGTAAAGAGGATTCGGCGTTCAATTAGGACCTCCGGCGCTGCGCCGAGAGCGCGGCTATCCCTCCCGGCTGCCAACGGGCGCCGCCTTCTCTTCCCGCCTTAATCGCGCCGGGACAGGTGTTCATATTCGATGCGCCGCAGGCGGAATCGCTCCTCTTCCAACAGCTGTCGGTTCACGGCGATGAGGTCTGTAACCAACCCAGTGATGACCAGGAAGGTAGCAAGGACGATGAGTGTTGCCCCCAGAGTCAGCCATTGCAGGTGCCGGGCAGTGCCATGGACCAAACGGAAGTAGAGAAACGGACACGAAGCCGCGATGCCTCCGGCAAACAGAAGAACGCCTGGGATGCCAAAGAACCGCGCCGGTTGATA
The DNA here is from genome assembly GCA_964401695.1 of uncultured Nitrospirales bacterium. Lineage (GTDB taxonomy): Bacteria > Hydrogenedentota > Hydrogenedentia > Hydrogenedentales > JAPYPO01. Next base: position 4,907 of record CAYNZS010000002.1, on the reverse strand, counting down.
GGTCATGAAAATCCGAACGATGATCAAGATCGAGTTTCGCAAATAGCGCGGTATGCCCATCATCAAACGTGAAGGCCGCAACGGCGGATTCGTGCGGATGGGAACCGAGGTGATCGCCATGTTCTTGTTGCCGACCTGGATGATCGTTTCCAACGTATACGTGTACGAACTAAACACATTGATCCGCATGGCCGCCTCGCGGCTGAACGCCCGAAACCCGCTCGGCGCGTCCGGAATCGTAGTCTTGCTCGCGAGTCGGACAATCCAGCTCCCCATTCTCTGCAACAACTTTTTCGAGAACGAGAAATGGCTAATCTCCGAGATAGGGCGCGCGCCCACCACGATCTCCATCTGATCGTGGAGGATCGGCTCGATAAGCTTCGGGATGTCCTCCGCACAGTATTGGTTATCGGCGTCCGTGTTCACGATGATGTCCGCGCCATGGCGCAAGCACGCGTCGAGGCCCGCCGAAAAGGCTTTCGCGAGCCCCTGGTTCCGCGGAAGTTTCACCACATAATCGGCGCCGCATTCCCGCGCCACATCCGCCGTGCCGTCCGAGCTGCCGTCATCAATGACAAGTCACTCGACCACATCGACGCCCGGCACTTCCCTGGGAAGCGCACCCAAAGAAATCGACAGCGTTTCCTTCTCGTTAAAGGCGGGGATTTGAATGATAAGCTTCGTTATACGAGAGATATTTCGGGGACGCGAGGATCGCTCCAGGGAAAGCGGATTCAACGCTGCGCGAGAATACGTCCACGACGCTGCGCTACCGGAAAACTGTACAACACCCACGTCGTTATTGCAACCGAATCTTCCATAATGTTCGCGGAGGCGCGAGGAAATAGAGAAATTCTGACCCTTCCCAAGCCACTCCCTGGAAGACGCAGCCGGCAGAAGTGGAGAGCCGGCCCTATTGTCATTACGAGTCAGAACCCGCTACGCGGGAACTTGGATAGGGAAATATGGGATCATCCACAAAGAACTGAGTAAAGCAAGGACTGGCGCAAGCGAAGCGCGAGCGGAGACGTATCCCTCCTTTCGTGGCGCATCTCCGGACGGAGCGGGTAGTTGCATGGTCTCCTCGATAGACTTACTCAGCATTCAATCAAACCAACGGATTTACAACAACCCAGAAACCATTTGAAGATGTCACTCTTCTTCGAGGACCCATATGAGCACGACATCGCCGAAAGCGTACCTGCCAAATTCCGACTTCTGCTTCGTCTGTGGCGAGGATAACCAGGCCGGACTCCAAACGCGGTTCTACATCGAGGGCGATTCGGTCCGCGCCTCGCTGAAGCCGCGCAAACACCACTGCGGTTACCTCAGCCTCGTCCACGGTGGAATCGTCGCGGCGATTATCGACGAATGCATGGTGTGGGCGGCGTCTCGCGCCACAGGCCGAATGTGTGTCACCGCCGAATTGACTCTCCGGTACCTGCAACACCTCTCGGCGGATCGCGAATACACGGTCGTCGCCGAGGTCACCAAGTCCAATCGGCGCCTGACTTCGACCAAGGGGGCTATTATCGATTCGCAGGGGACCGAATACGCCAAGGCCGAAGGAAAGTTCTCGCCCATGAGTCCCGAAGAAACCATGAAAGTCGATGACATGCTCATCTACCGCGGCGGCGAAGAACGCCTATTCGACGCCCTGAGAGAAGTCCCCGATTCAGAGTAGAGAACGCCCCTTGTTGGGGGTCTTCACGATGATGTTTTCGGCGGTCGCGAAACCTATCTTAGCGAATTCTCGGCGAAACGTAATCCGATTTCTCCAGCGCGCTCCCTGCCTGAATACGCTCGAGCCACGTGGTGTCGAGGCGCAGAGGCCGCTCGTTTCGTTCGGAGGTCGTTGGCGTGACGGACAATTCGTTTTCCCTGGCCTCGCCCAAGGGCCTCTCGAAGCCAAGCGCTTGTTTGGGAACCGACCGCAACGTCGCGAACCCGCTCTTCGAACACGTTCTGGCGCATTCTCCGGACTTGAAGGTATTCGGGTCGGTATTATATTCGTAGAGGAGAACGTCCCCAAATTCACCTGTCCCTATGTCTATCTCCTCGAAATAGAGGTCGACCACGCCGTCTTCGAGGTCTTCCCAGTCCAGGAACGCATCTTCCCAGTCGAAAGGCAGACCCGCCTCGAAATCGAAAGCGCCGTACACCCGGCCTTCGGAAAATCCGTCGTTATAGGCATCACTGAATCCGCCGTGGAGATATTCGGTGTGGAAGTCGTTTGCGAGAAAGGTCAGGAAGTCGTCCCAGTAGGCGTTGTCGTAGCCTTCGCTGAACCCAATGATGAACGCGTTGCGGTAGGCGACAAAGTAGCCATCGTTGTAGGCGATATATACACCGTCCCAGAAACCGGCCAGGTAGGTCTCGTCGTCGATGAATGGAATGTCCGCGCCCGAGTAGCGGATTGGGCCCATGCCTTCGGTGAGCCAGCTATCGTCGTAGCCCTCGAAGTAGCGTTCGTCTTCGGCGAAACCGTCGTCGTAGCCACGGTCGAATTCGGAGAGTCCGCCGGTGGGGGGCGGGCAGCCAGCGAGTACAGCCGCGGCAACCGTCAAGACCATACCGACAGTGGCGCTGCGTCCCGGCCATCTTACCGTCGAGGCGCAGTTCGAGCGATGTGTGAACGAGAGCATGAGGAATCCCTTTCTAGACTATCGGGTGCGCGACGATCGAGACACGCCCCGTGGCAACGACGATCCGCGTGAGGAGGACGCCCCGCCTGACCAGGAGGCGCCGCCTCTTGGCGACGAAGCGCGCGGTGTAGCTCTGGGGGCGCTTGAGCGGGATGAGGAGGCGGAGCTGCGCGATGGCGTCCGCAAAGGGGTCGATATGGAGCGGCTGCTCGAGGAACTCCGGCTAATGTTAGAACTCCGTGAACTCGAGGAAGCCGGTGTCGATCGGTTCGACAGACCGCTCGATCTTAATGAAACCCGCGACGACCCTACCGACGACCGGGGCGCCTGCGTTCGCGTGGTTGGCGCGATGCGCGAGCGGCTCTGCGTAGCGGCTGTCGAACACGACGGTGTTTCGGGCGCACGGCTCCGGCGCGTTCGGTTCAGACTGACGCCGGCCACATTAGCGATCGTGATCGTTCGCGAAGCCGAAGAGATCTGGCCCCTGGCGCGAGCCGCCCGGATTGTCGGATTTGACCGCACCCCATCGTTCGTCGAAGCTGTTGCGGTTCCGGCGGAAACTCCCGAGCGCCGCATGACGAGGCGGGATGTCTCGTGGGAGCTTCGCGCCGCGCGTTGAGCGGTGTTGCGTGAAGTCGAGATCGCCGAGGGGTTGACACGCGTGGAACGCACGCGAGCGGTTCGATCCAGCGCCGCGTTCGGCGTTCTAGCGGAGCTTCGGTTACTCGAAGCGGAGGAGCCCCGGGCGTGAAAACGGTCGCGGGACTGCGTGGATTGCAGGCTGGCGATCTGGGCGCGGGCCGAGATTCCGCGTTGTCCGGCGCTTGAGGGGCCGCGCATGACGCGCCGTGGCTCGTAGTCTCGCACGCGCAAATTCGTATCTCGGTAGGGGTTCGGACGGTTGCCGCCATGCCCCGTGCCGATATCGATATTCCAGACGTAGATGTCGTCGGCGTAGACATTGCCGATGCTGCCGTGGTCATATCCGTAGACTTGGTGCGGACCGCCCAGCACATCGTGCGCGTAGGCGTAGCTGGTTCCGTGCGTGCTGAAGTTCAGCCCGCCGACGCTCCAATAATCGCTGCCGTGGTGGAGAGTGTTCCCGTAACGATTGATGGGAGACCAGACAAAGTGGTCGCCATAGCGCAACGCGGCGACATGGGCGGGCGACCAGTAGCCGTCATAGCTCCAAATGTATCCGTAGGTGGAGTGATAGTCCCAATAGCCATAGTGGCTTGTGGTGTAGGAGAAGGGATAGTTTCCGACCCAGACGTGTCCGTAACTCGGGACATAGTTCCAGCATCCGTTCCGGTACGGCACGTAATCGTCCACATAGGTCGGACGCCAATAGTAATCGTTGTCGACGTAAACCCATTCGCCGTAGGCATTCAAATCCGCCGCGCCAATGGGCGCGGTCTGCGAGCTAGTGGAAACGATTGGGTTGCGTTCGGTCCCCAGCGCCAACAGCCGGGCTCGCTCGCGATTCCAAGTGTCGAAGTCGTCCTCGATATTTCGGTCGAAGGGGAGCGGCGTCGAGGGGGCGAAGCCAGGATCGATGTAGCTGCGTTTGCCTTGGGTGACCACGACGGTCTTGGCGCCGCCGGCGTCTATTACCGCGCGGCCCCACCGGACGGTGACGGTGGTCGAGCCCTCCGAGAGCACGTCTACACGCACTTGCGAATCGATATCGACGCTGATCGAGGCCACGGGCGATTCGAACTGGACGGTACCGGCGCCGCGGATCATGCGCTGAATATAGAATGACCCGTTCCATCCGCGGAAAGCGGCGGCGGGAGGAGCGGACGTTACGTCCAACTTGCTGCCATCCGCCATGCGCACGATGGCGCCGCCTGAGAATTCCAGTTCCACGACACCCGAATCGACTGCCCAAATCGTGTCGCCAGGCAAGACGAGGCTATTTTGAGTGGCAAAACTCCACTCCGCCTCCGAGTCGCCCTTGACGAGGGCGCTGGCGTCGGCGAAGCTCACCCGCCCGTGGGCCGGGGCCTCTTGACCGAAGACGGCCGGAGAGACGGCCAGAGCCAAACTCGTTACTAAAACGATGGCAGCGGGGCTATAGAGTCTCATGGCTATGCCTCCATAAGCGCCAAACGCGCTGTTCATGTGTAGGCCTGCGTAATGGACGCAACCCCGCCGAAAAAATTCAATCGCGGCCTCGCGTCTGACCTTGGAGTTGACGGCTTTGGGCCTGGATTCAAGCTCTTAAGTGCAACACGGTGTTCCTCTCGTTGTTCTAGAGAG
>CAYNZS010000001.1:34378-54658 GCA_964401695.1 uncultured Nitrospirales bacterium | reverse complement strand
CAAAAGAGGGACAGACCTGTCTCCGCTCGTGCCTCACTGCGCTTGCGTCAGTCCCTCTTTTGCTCAATCTGTTTTCGATAGTCTTGCCTCTCATTCCCACGGTCCTCCGTGGGAATGCAGACCTGTCGATTCTTTCTTTTGCAATGCGAAACTGATTCAAGCCGGGGCTAACGGTGCCGTATTGCCCGCGGCCATCGTCGTTACGCTTGATCGACATGCTGAAGAATGCCATGGCCATCAACGACGACCTGGAACAGCTTGGCGTACGCCTTAGCGACATCACGGTAGAGCCGGGGTCTCCCCTGGCAGGCAAAGCGGTCAGCGAAATCGAGGTGGAAAACAATGGCGGATTTCTCATTGTAGCCATCCGGCATCCCGATGGGTCGATCACGCGGCGGCCCAGCGGCGACGTAGTGGCGAACGAGAATGACATCATCGTCCTGATCGGACACGGACCAAACACGGCCAAGCTCACCCTTTCGAAGACGCCCGCACGAGAAACCTACCGCGATATGATGGGGTAGCCTTCGGGTTTCAAGAAGGGCCGAGTCCGCCTGTCTCGATAGGGGTGTTTGTGGCCGTTGGTGAAATCCGGGGACGCCTCGAGGCTTTGCCGTCTCCACTCTCCGTGTGCGCCTGCCTTTACAAGTGTTTCTGAGTTTCTTTGACCACAGGTCTTAGTCAAACAGCACCCCCAGTGGATGGAAAGGATTTATTCTTGACATATTCGAAAGGAATCGGTAATATTGCATAACACTCTATGGTGGTTTGCGCTAAGTTTAGCGGACTTTGACGACAACATATAGCTGAATGGGATTGTCTTGGGAAGCACTACTACATCTTATAGTCAAGAGATTACAGAGGCATCCCTGAACAGCATATTCGCGTCTACCGCGCGTGTCGCCATTCTTCGCGCGTTCACCCTTGACCCGCAGCGCGCCTACTATCAACGCCAAATCGAAGCCTCGACGGGCCTCGCGATTCGGGCCATTCAGCGGGAATTGGATCGGCTAACTTCCATCGATCTCCTCTTCAGGCGAGCCGAAGGTAATCGCGTCTACTACCAGGTAGACACGCATTTCCCCCTCTACCCGGAATTGCGCAGTATGATTCTCAAGGCTTGTTCCCAGTCGGAACGCCTGCGAGGCGCGGTCGCCGCGGACGAGAAGGTTCGCCTCGCCTTTCTGGCGGCCAATGAAACCGACGCGCTCGTGGTGATGGACAGCCCTCGGGAAGCGGTGTTCCCGGCGCCCGAGGCCTTTCGAGTAACAACCGAGTCCACCGAGGACTTTCGCCAACAACTTGCCCACAAACCGGGCGGGCTGCAACAATTCTTAGCGGACGGGATCGACCTCCTGGGACGGCGCGGCGACATCTTGTGGCGCCGCATCGAGCAGGCCGGGTTCGAAGTCGCGAAGGGGAGCGGAGTGCCGTAATGGAAGCGTCAACGAAAATCACGAAACTATGCGAGACCTGGTGGGACCGTTTATCCGATTCCACGAAGGCCGACCAGCGCGCCTGCGCTGAAGAGTTTCTCGCCCTGCTGGGGTGGTCCGGCTTGACGCGCATCGAAGCGACGATGAAGGACCCGCCACTTTCGAGCGCCGCGTTCGTCATTCGAGGCGGAGGCCAGAGCGACGTGGCGGCTTACTTCGTACTCCCCGGGTCCCTCGACCCTCCTTCGACCCTCATCGAACGGGGCCTCGACTTCTGCGACACGACGCGCCTTCTGGTCAACGGCACGCGGAAGCTTAACATCCGCTACACGTTCGTCACCGACCTTTTTCGGTCGTACCTCTACGACGCGGAGTCCGACGAGTTGTTGCTTCACGCCGACTCCCCCGAAGTATTCAATCGCGATTTCGTGCCGGTCCTTGCCAAGGCATGCATCGAACGCGGTTCCCTCGAAGAGCTTCGCCGCCATCCCCGCAGCTATGTCGCCCGCCAGTTGCGCGAATGGTGTGCCCACTGGTCCGACGCCATGCGCGCTCACGGGGCCGATAGCGACGACACTGTAGACCTCGCCATGGATCGGCTTCTCGTGCTCCGTTATCTGTTCGATCACGACATCATGAAACGCTCGGACTGGCGCCTCGGCAGCCGCTTCTCTCAGATTGTCGAGCGGGCCTACGGACCCGACCCAAATGGCATCGGCAAATCCCTCATCACGCTTTTCCATGATATTTGGTTCGACTGGAAAGCCGACCTCTTTCAACCGGACCCGCGGCTCGATCTTGTGTTCGAGAACGACGAAGTTGTTGCACTCATGCTTCGCGAGTTCACGCTTCTGTCGAACACGAAATTCACCATCGCGTCGATCTTGGAGAGCTTCAATTACGGTGAAGCGGCCGAGAAGGCGAGAGTCCGCCTCGTTCCGGAGCCCGAAGAAGAACGCGAGGTCTACCTGGCCAAACAGACGCTTGAGACCGTTGACGGCGCCAATATCGAAATCGATGTGCTCGAGGAAGGATACCGCGCCATATTCTATTGGTTCGACAAGATGGTCGCCCTGTACGAGCGGCTGGGCGTCCAGTTCGAGACGGAAACGTACAACCCCGCCACCATGCCCGGCGACATCGATCTCTTCACCTGGTCCGAACTTGACGCGAACCGGCCCATGGCCTTGTTGGATAAATTCCAGCATGTCGTCGAAAGCGGCTTGACTGTCTACTGCGGCTCCCACAGGCAACGGCGCACGGCTCGCCTGATGTTGTACCTCCATCTTATCAGCGCCTACGACGAGAGCAAGTTGCGCTTCAGCCAGTTCCCGAGCATCGAAATCGCGCTCGTCGAGCGGCCTGCTTTGCTGGACAACGAGAAGCCCTGGTTCCAGAGGACGTCCTCCCAGTCCGAGCCCAACGGATGGGACGCGGGATAGTTCCTGGGATGACGCCACCGGCAAACGTCTCTCAACCCGCTTTGCGAGGAGCAACGACCCGACCTACCCAGCCTAACCTCCAGCGCCGAGCGGGATTGCCGCGGTCGCTTAGTACTACAACGGAAGATTCTTTGGAGTGCGGAAGCTTGCTTCCGCTTTCCTCAAGGGAGCTCGCTCCCGGCCCCACCGGCGTCCGGTAGCTCCGTTCCTGCGCCAGAGCCGTGAGCAAGCTTCCTCAAACGTAGCGGAAGTAAGCTTCCGCACTCCAAAGTGCAATCGCTCAGAAAGCAAGAATCCGACGTGCTCCAGACCGCCACTCTCGGCATTGCCCTTCCTGCCCTTGTCGCGGGGAGCTGGTGGGTTATTTCATGGCAGTTGTGGCGGCGCGCCAATACGGTGCCGGTCACGGGGCAGTGGGGAGGGCCGCTCGCCGTTGCGACGGGATATGCCGCCGGCCACTGCCTGCTTGACGGTTTCCCCGCCTACCCGCCCGTTTCAATTCAGCAGGCACTGTTCTACCTGGCGTTGGGCCTCGCCGCGTTTGCGCTTTTCGAACCGTTCTGGGGCCGGAAGGGGCGGCATCGGTGCTTTACCCGTGTCGTCGTGTGCGCGATCTTCGCCCTCGGAATCCTTCGCACTCCGGTTCGCGATACTTGGACGGCGTGGGAGGGCCGGATCGGAATCAGCGCGCTCGTGGCCGCGGCAGTCCTTCTCTGGGCCGCTACGGAAGCGCTGGCGCTACGCAGGCCCGGGACGGCCGTTCCCCTCAGTCTGTGGTTTGCCACAGCGTGCGCCAGCGTCTGTATGGCCCTTGCCGGCAGCGCGTTCTTGGGTCAACTCACAGGTGCGCTGGCCGCGACGCTCGGCGCGGCTGCCGTTCTCGCCTGGTGGGCGCCGCGCGTTTCGCTTGCCCAGGGCGGCGTCACGTTGTGGGTTCCGCTTTACTCGGGCCTGATGTACCAAGCGCACTTCCACTCCGGGCTGCCGTTGCTTGCCGCGATCTGCCTTTACGCCGCCCCCTTGGCCCCATGGCTCCTCGAGGGGATCGACACGGTGCGATGGACGCCCTGGAAGGTGCTTGGCGCGCGCGTTGCCTGCTTGGCGGTCCCGGTGGCTTTGGCTCTCGCCCAATCCATCTTCGCCGCCAGTTAGCGAGAGGGTCGGGGGGAAAGAGCTCGGGCGGCATCTCCTCTTCAGCGTCTCGGCGGCCCTTTCCATGCCGTTCGTCGGTCCCGGGTTGAGCCGCCCCGAAGTTGACGAAAAAGGTCCGAAATTCCTTCGCGGGAGAGAAGTTTTTTCTCGCTTTTTCGAAGTATCCGTATACTCCACTTCTGTAACGCCTTATTGTATAATTGGTTACATGTGGTGAAATATTTCTGAAATTTCTCGAAGAAAAAGCTAAAGTTTTCGCTAAAGTTGTCGATAAGAATAGCAGTTAAGCGGGAAGGCACCCGCGAAACTCAGTTTAAGCAAACCCGAAGCAAGGATGCTGAGGGATGTCGATCGCGGAGGATTGGTCTTTTGCGACGCTTTGCGGCGATTTTGGGAGCCCCAGCGCGGGTTCCATTACAGTTGAATCAAGTAGAATTGGACATTCGCTTGATGGATTGGCCTCCGGTAAATTCGTTTATGCGTAAAAGTCTGTTGACGGATTCTGGAATCATCTAACCCGTTTCCGTGTGAAGAGCAGGACGCCCTTCGACAGTTTCTAGCACGCCGGCGCGTGGATTCGGCGGACCCCGGGAAGGGTCCGTGTGAATTCGTAATGGGAACCGCGCCGCCGCCTCCCGCCAATCCTTTCCATCTACACCCCCCAATAGCTTTGCTATACGCCGGCACCATGTCTCGCGATCGCCGAATCGTTTCGGTCGAGGGTCCGCGGCTTGGCCGTGGCGCAACGAGACGCTCAAGACGGGGTCAGCTTCGTGCAGACGGTTGAGGGCGCGCTCAGCGAGACGACCAATATCTTGCAGCGAATTAGGGAACTGGCGGTTCAAGCGGCGAACGGCTCAAATTCGACGCAGAACCGCACGGATCTTGACCTTGAGGTAGCTGAACTCATCAATCAGACCGACGCGATCTCGTCGAACACGGAGTTCAATGACGTCAACCCCATCGTGTCTGGCGGTACTACCATTATTCTTCAGATTGGCGCGGACGGGAATCAGGTTCTCGCGATATCCAGCCTTGGAGCGGATTCGGTAACGCTGGGAAACATTGCTACAGCCGATCTGGCAACGAGCACCGATACTGCCGGCGCCGCCATCACTCTGGCTGATGCCGCGCTGCTTGCGGTGAATATGCAACGGGCGAGTTTGGCGCCATTCAGAACCGGTTTGAGTTCACGATCAGTACGTTGGCGATTGAGGCGGAGAATTCGGCGGCATTAGAGAGCGGCATCCGCGACGCGAATATCGCGGCGGAGACGATTGGTTTCACTCGCAATCAGATTCTGGTGGCGGCGGGCACTTCGGTGCTGGCGCAGGCAAATGTTGTGCCACAAACGGCGTTGCAGCTTCTCGGGTAGGTGAAGGGCGCTGGGAGGCTTTCATTCCGAAGCGCATGGATCGCGTAGCGGCTTGAAGGGCTTCCCGCCTTACGGAGATAGGTACGGCGCTTCCGAAGAAATCGGAAACGCCGGAGACGAGTTAGGAGAGCGATAATGGATATCGGTGGAGTGATTCCCAAGGGGGCGGCAGCTCCCGATGGATCGCCTGTTGTCCACGCGCCTGCTCTCGTTTCTCCTCCAGCCCCCGAAGGAGCGGGGGCCTCGGCGCCTACACGGGAAACGACCGCCCCGCGTGGTGAGGAACGGGCGCATTCCGCGCCGGTTGCCTTCGCCGCAGATAGTGCGGTAAGTACCCGGCATGGAACACGGTTTCACTTGAGTGATCCGCCTCGGCGGCTCATCGCGGAAATCGTGGACGCCAACAACAAGGTGATCAAAGAGATACCTCCGAAAGAAGTAGTAGAGATCGCAGCGCGTTTTAGGAGATTGGTCGGGTTGTTGTTCGACGAGCAGGCTTAGGCCCGTTCGTGGCCAGGCCGACCGCCTCGCTGAAACGAAGCAAGAATAGGCGCGGCCCCAGGCGAGTTATCGTCAGGGGCCGCGCTATTGCTTTGTCTTTCTTGCGGCCCTCTCGTTCCCACGGTTTTCCGTGGGTATGCATAGGTGTGGTTCTCCGGCTCTCCTCGAATCCCGATGGCCCGGCTACCGAATTGAACGCCGCCGGTCTCGTGCTTCATACTCCGGTCCAACTTTCGGAGAACTCAATGGCGGGAAAAAGAAAAGCGCTCACGTCTGGCAATTCGTTGCGAGACGCCGTGGTCGAAGTCGGCGCCGGGCTAGGGTTGGATGCAGAGATCGAGGTCAAGGTGGGCCGCCGCATCTGGGGCGCGAAGCGGAGTATCGATGTCGTCCTCAAGGAACCGGGGACGCGAGTGAGCCTCGGCATCGAGTGCAAGTATCAGGGGGTGGGCGGCTCGGCGGAGGAGAAGATTCCGGCGACTATCGACGATATCCGCGTTTGGCCTATTCGGGGAATCGTCGTGTTTTCCGGCCAAGGGTTTTCCTCGAACATGACAGCGTATCTACTCTCGACGGGCATGGCGGTCGAATTGAGGGATCTTGAAAAATGGCTGGAACTGTATTTCGGGCTATGAAGCGAACCGCCACATCCTCGCGCGGGCTCGTGCCGCGGCCTTTCTTGAAATGGGCCGGCGGCAAGCGGGCCTTGCTGCCCGAGTTGGTCGAGACCGTGAGGAAGGCGGGGGAATTCGGTCGCTACCATGAACCTTTTCTTGGCGGAGGGGCGCTGTTCTTTGAACTGGCGCGAATTGGCGCAATCGGCCGCAAGTATCCACGGTTGTCCGACGGCAACCCGAATCTTATCCATACGTATGAGTCCGTGCGCGATGAGTTGAGCAAGGTCTTGTCGCATCTTAGAGAGCACGAAGGGCTGCACTCCAAGGAACACTACTATCGCGTTCGCGCGCTTGGCGGCGCCATTCCCAATGACAAGGCGGAACGCGCGGCGCGAGTGGTCTATCTGAACAAAACGTGTTTCAATGGCCTCTACAGGGAAAACAGCCGAGGCGAGTTCAACGTGCCAATAGGCCGCTATACGAATCCTGTGATATGCGACGAGGGTAACTTACGCGCCGTTTCTCACTGTCTTCGCAAAACTAAGCTCGATGCGCAACCGTTCGAGGCGATCCTGGAGTACGCGCAGCGAGGCGACCTGGTGTACTTCGATCCTCCGTATGACCCTGTCTCGACGACCTCTTCGTTTACCGCGTACAACGGGATCAATTTCGACGAATCCTCTCAGCGAGCACTTGCAGACGTTGTTCTAGAGCTGAATCGAAAGGGCGTAAAAGTGATTGTTTCTAATTCGATGACCCCACTTATCAAAGGCCTCTATGCCCCAACGTTTCATGTTCGAAAGGTTCACGTGAATCGCGCTATCAATAGCAAGGCGAGTAGCCGCGGCAGGATCGAAGAAGCTCTCATCAGTAATTTTCCATAACAGCTTCTCTTCCTCCAGTACTATCTCGAATCCTGAGAGGGCCTCGCTGGTCTGTAGCCTTTCATGCGGCGCTGACGGTGAAGTCGAACGCAAGGCCGCGAAGCTACTGCAAGGTAATGAGCGTGGCGGCCTCGTACACGGCGGCAATTGCCAACATGATTCCGGTGAGCAGGGCCACGCTTGCCAATGCGCGGGCGGCTTCGCCTACCCCCTGCAAGAAGCGCTGTTGGATGATGCCGCGAACGACAAGAATCGGGAGCAAGCACACGACAAAGGCGGCGATCACGTAGGCTTCCAGTTCGAGCGTCATCGTGATGGAGTGGTACGTATAGGGCGCCGCGATGCCCGTCCACACTGGCGCCATTCCAAAACCGGTGAACGAAAAAATCCCCGCGCAGATGAGAGCGCCCGCGTAGGGAATGACGCACGATGGGAGCAAGATCGTCCTCAAGGCCGCCTTGCCGTAGTTGTTGGCGAAGATGGCCCACGCGGTCCGCGGGATTTCTCCGGACTCGAAGGCGTCGGTGATATGGCTCAGCTCGCCGTCTTCGAATTGCTGGACAACGAAATTCTGCACACGTGTTTGGTCGACCGGCGAGCGAATCCCCGCGGCCATGCCCACGAAGAAGAGGCCGTAGAGAAGGATGTGAACGACGGAGAGAAGGAAGGAGCGGTCGGTAATGGCGGAGATGATGGGTCTTAGCGGCCCAGTGGCGCGCCCAGCCATGGCGAGGAACAGGCGCACTTGCAGCGCCGCACCGCCGGCCGCGACGAGCATCAGGCCAACCAGCACGCCCCACGAAACGAACGGCGTCGTCGGAGCAAGCGGTGCGATCAGGGGTGAGTCTTCGAGTCCCCGGTCGTCCGGCGGAAGGGCGAGCAGCTTTCCCCGCCCCTCGGTGTCGAGCCAGCCTTTCGTTGTTTCCGTGTTGGACTGAAACAGGCGCCCCATGTGGGTTTCGTAGGGCAGGAGGTAGGCGAAGGAGAGTCCGGGGATATCCCTCCGAATGCGCCCGGTCACATGGAAACGTCGATTGCCCAGTTCGAACTCATCTAACCGGCAATTGACGCCGGCCAACACTTCGTACTCTCCAGGGGTGGGAAGTTCTCCCGACTCCAGAATGGGGGCGAGATCTTCGGCGGGCATGTCGATGAAGAGAATCCGTTCGGTCAGTTCAACTGCTTCGAGCAACATGGCTTTATATGAATCTGCCAAGTCTGACCCGCGGATTGCTTTAGCGGCGGTCTCTTGAGCGGGGTAGTTGCGGTTGTCGATGCGCCGCGCGGATACCTCGATGGTTCCGGGCCAAGGCGCTTCCGCGTCGGTCGAGATAAGCAGGTTCGCCCACGGCACGTCTTCATTCTCCCGCACCTCGAGCGAGGCCATTCCGGCGATCAACGCCACGCCAGCCGCCAGGGCGACGAATCCCAGAGCGGAGCCGGAAAGGAACTTGGATCGCTTGGGCGGGGAGGGCTCCGTATGGGGGGACGACATGGCGCGGAATCTCCTTTCGCCGGTTAGCCCTTAATCGGCCAGGACCGCGATCACGTCGCCGGGTTCGTCGCACTCAATGAGTTTCTCGCAGAACCCAGGCGTACGTAGCGTCATCATGACCTGCGCGAGCAGCCCCAAGTATTCCTTGTCCGACCCCGAAGGCATGGCGAAGAGCACGACAATATTCACCGGTTCGCTATCCAACGCTTCGAAGTCGATTCCGGCCTTGCTCACGCCTATGGCTACCGTAGGTTCGGATATTTCGTCGATGCGGACGTGCGGGATGGCGACCGACCTAAATCCTGTGCTGCGAATGGCTTCCCGCTCGAACAAGGCCGTGCGCAGGGCTTCTCGGCTCCTTACGGCGCCGGTCGTCATCAGGGCGTCGATCATTTCTTCCAGGGCGTCGAATTTCGTCGTGCTCTCCTTGAAGATGCATATCGTGTTAGGGAGGATATCTCTACCAAAAGCATTCATAGCAAGAACCTGTATCGAAAAAGGAAAACGGCCGCGCCAGCGGGGTTGGATTCCGGCCTTGGGGGCCTGTAGTGACTTGTAGGAAGCGGAAATTCTACACCCGGAGTGGCTCGCGAATAAAGTTTCGCGACGATGGACCGTCCGCGCAGCGCGAGCGCGACTCACCGTGCAGCGCTACGCCTTCGTGTTGACGGCGATGCGGACGAGTTCGGACCTCTACCTATCTGGGCTAATTATTCGAAGCGGGACGCAGCCTATCGACGAGGCGCTTGAATTCTTCGTGCGCCGGCATCGCGTCGGGTTTCATGGCCTGGTCGAATTCTTCGATTACTTTGCGTTGCGCTTTAGAGATTTTCTTGGGCACTTCGACGACTACTTTGACCAACTGGTCGCCCGTCTCTTTTCCGTTCAAGCGAGGCAGTCCCATGCCCCACATCCGCAAGACGGCTCCTGACTGTGTGCCCGGCGGCACCGACAGATCCGCCGAAGCGGTCAACGTGGGTACCCGCAGACTTGCGCCGAGGGCAGCGTCGCGAAACGAGATCGGCATCTCGCATATGAGATCCAGGCCTTCGCGCGTAAAGATCGGATCCGGCCGGACATGAATACGGACGTAGAGGTCGCCACGCGGCGCCCCCACGGCCCCGGCTTCCCCTTCGCCCGCCAGCCGGAGCCGCGTGTGTTCGGCGACTCCCTTTGGGATCCGTATGGTAATCTCGCGGTTCTGAAGCGTTCGACTGGCGCCCTCGCACGTACCGCAAGGCTGGGCTATATGCTGTCCCGCGCCGTGACACTTGGGGCAAATCCTGCTGCTCTGGAACATGCGGGCGTTCTGAAATAGCTGGCCGACGCCGCCGCAATCCGCGCAGGATTCGGGAACGGTCCCTTCCGCGGCGCCCGATCCGTTGCAGTCGGGACAGGTCTCGGCCCGCTTCACATGGAGCTTCTGCTTGGTTCCGTTGGCTACGTCGTCGAGCGATATCTCGACCTCCGTTTCCAGATCCCGCCCGGTGTGCGGGGCCCCGTACTCCGTTTCGGCCGCGCCACCCAACATGGAGCCCAGAATGTCCGCAAACGAGGCGTCAAATCCCGCTCCATCGGAATACTCGAATTCCGAGAAAGGGCCATGGCCGGCCGAGTCCGCGTCATACTCCTTTCGTTTGCGGTCGTTTTTCAGCACGTCGTAGGCCTCGTTGATTTCTTTGAGCTTAGTTTCGGCCGCTTTCTCGCCGCCGGTCTTGTCCGGGTGATATTTGTGGGCGAGCTTCCGATACGCTTTGCGTATCTCCTCGGCCGTGGCCTCGCGAGAGACTCCTAGGACTTCGTAGAAACCGATTTGTTTTGTGTGGAGCATGGCTACGCCTCTACTTCGTTGCGCGCAGAGCCCTCATTAGGTCGCGCTTCCCGCGCTCTTCTTCTCGTCTTCATCTACGACTGTGAAATCCGCGTCAAAGGTCGGTCCCGAGTCCGGAGCCGAATTCCCGTTCGCGCCTGTACTGTCCATAGGCTGCGCCGTGGCCGCTTCCTGCTGTGCGGCCTCCGCGTATATTGTTTCGGAGAGCTTGTGCGCCGCCTCGGACAGCACCTTCGACGCCGACTCGATCCGGACCGAGTCATCGCCCTTTAGGGCCTCGCACAAACCGTCCATCGCCGAATCGATCGCGGCCTTGTCATCGCTGGACAGCGCCTCGGCGTATTCATCAAAGCTTTTCTCCGTCGAGTACAGCAAGGCGTCCGCATCGTTGCGGACCTCGACGCCGTGTTTCCGTTCGCCATCTTCCGAAGCGTGGGCCTCGGCGTCCTTCACCATCCGGTTAATCTCAGACTCGTCCAAGCCGCTCGACGATTCGATAGCAATCCGCTGCTCTCTGCCGCTACCCAGGTCCTTCGCCGTCACGTTGACGATGCCGTTCGCGTCGATATCGAACGAAACCTCGATTTTGGGGATGCCGCGCGGGGCCGGCGGGATCCCATCCAAGTTGAAGCGGCCCAGCGTACGGTTGTCCGAGGCGAACTCGCGCTCGCCCTGCAAGACATGAATGGTCACCACGCTCTGGTTGCTTTCGGCCGTCGAGAAGGTCTGCTTCTTCGTCACCGGAATCGTCGTGTTTCGGTCGATCAGTCTCGTGCAGACACCGCCCAGCGTCTCGATACCCAGAGACAAGGGCGACACGTCGAGCAACAGCACGTCGTTGACGTCGCCCGAAAGTACGCCTGCCTGAATCGCAGCGCCATCCGCCACGATTTCATCCGGGTTGACGCCGCGGTTAGCTTCCTTGCCGAAGGCCTTCTTGACCGCTTCGCCGACCGCGGGCATACGCGTCATTCCGCCGACGAGGATCACCTCGTCGATATCGGACTTGCCGAGCCCCGCGTCCGATAGCGCCTGTTCGCAAGGCCCCACGGTGCGCGTCAGTAACTCTTCGGTCAGTTGCTCGAGCTTCACACGAGACAGCGCATAGTTGAGATGTTTCGGGCCCGACGCGTCCGCCGTGATAAACGGCAGATTCACATCCGTCTGCACGCTTGAGGAGAGTTCGCATTTGGCCTTCTCGGCTGCTTCTTTGAGCCGTTGCAGCGCCATAGGATCGTTCCGCAGATCGACGCCCTGCTCTTTGTTGAATTCATCCGCCAGCCAATCGATGATCTGTTGGTCGAAATCGTCGCCGCCAAGGTGCGTGTCGCCGCTTGTGCTCAGCACCTCGAAACTTTCGTCGCCGATAGACAGGATAGAAACATCGAACGTACCGCCGCCCAAGTCGAACACGGCGACCTTCTCGTCGCTCTTCTTGTCCATCCCATAGGCGAGCGCCGCGGCTGTCGGCTCGTTGATGATTCGCAAGACTTCAAGGCCCGCGATTTTTCCCGCGTCCTTCGTGGATTGACGCTGCGCGTCGTTGAAGTACGCCGGCACGGTGATCACGGCTTGCTCGACCGAATGGCCCAAGTAAGCCTCGGCGTCTTCCTTCAACTTCTTGAGGACCATCGCCGAGATTTCCGGCGGACGGTACGCTTTGCCGTTCGCGCTGACTTGACAGTCACCGGAAGCGGACTGCGAAATGGCGTAGGGTACCAGCTTTTCTTCTTCGCCCACTTCCGCGCGGTTCCTACCTATGAACCGCTTGATCGAGAAAATCGTATTCTCCGGATTGGTGACGGCCTGCCGCTTGGCCGATGCGCCGACCAACCGCTCGCCATCCTTCGAGAACGCGACCACGGACGCCGTTGTTCGCGCGCCCTCGCGATTTGTGATTACCGTGGGTTCTCCCCCTTCGAGAACGGAAACGACGGAGTTGGTCGTCCCCAAGTCAATTCCGATTACCTTAGTCATCTCCAGTTGCTCCTTTCATGATATCGGTGAATCCAGAGGCCGTAATTTCGCGTGAACTCCGCTAAGTACGCGTCAGCCACACGAGATGTGGGCCTCTTCGAGAAAATGCAAGAGCAGTGCCAATTAATCCGGAGATTGTTCAGGCGGAATGAAATATTGCGTAAACAGTTAATGGCAAAGGAGTTGTGAGTGGAAATTAATTTTGCTTCGACGGGGGAAGACTCGTAGCAGATGAATTAACTGTTTCAAAGTTAAACAGGTGGATCGACACTCGTTAGAATCTGGAATGAGCGATATACCCTAAGAAAAGCCGAAGACTGCGCGGAAAGACTGCTGAGTCACGACGAAGGTAGACGCCGACAACTTCTGTTCGTGCTTGGGCGTATGCCGGCAGGCTCGGCTCTTCCTATATCCCAGAAGATTTTGGGATGGGAGAAAGAAGAGTTGAATCACTCGCGTAAAGATGAAGCGTCTCTATAACGCAAGCGCCTTCTGAATGAGGCGCGCGGGTTCGTCTGTGAAATCCAATTTGAGCGCGGCGGCGCGGCCAGGATTCGACATCTTCCGCCACGTCTTCTGGAGAATGTCGATCAGTTTCGCGTCATTCATGTTGTCGCGTTCGGCGAACTCTGCGAAATGGAATTCGAGGAACACGAGAGTAGCGGCGTCCTCGAGGGTCCTCATCTCCGGATCCGTGCGCAGCCCCTTCTTCATGAGGAGGTTCTTGACCGCCCTGACCGTTCCGGGACCGTAGCCCGCCTCCTCCAGAATGGATGCCGCCGTGTCCGCGTGGAACGCGTAGAGGGACGTGCGCCATCGGTTGTATCCCGCTTTCGTCATGGGGAAATCCGAGCGCGGGGATTCCCAGCGCCGGATGTGTTGGCTTCGCGCGGCAAGGAGAAGGGCTTCCGAGGCGGTCGGGTCGAGGCGCTCGACCCAGGCCGTCATCCGCTGGGCGTACAAGACTTCCTTGGGATAGGATCTGCCATCGGCCTCCTCGCGATTAGGATCTTCCGAATTCGATTCGTCTATCCGGCGAATCGCTTCGTCGAAAGCACCGGGCATCGGGAATGTCATCCTATTCAGGCAAGGTTGTCGAAAGCTTGAGAATTATCGCTGTCCGAGTGCGGCCACGATCTCGCCCGCGTAAGTGTAAGTGAAGAAATTCCGGCCGAGGAGACCCAAGACGACGATCCACAACACGAGGCAGGCCCAGAAGGCGGCATCCCATAGGCGGTCCTCGGCCTCGGTGGCGCGCCTTCTTCCGCCGGTAAACAATCCGAGGCCGCCCCCGAAAACGAAACCGCCAATATGGGCCGCGTTGTTGGCACCCGCGAAGACTCCAAACAGCAAGATGAAGATAGCCCATTGAGTCAACTGCTGGCGGTACATGCGCCCCGGTTCGCCCAACAAATAGAAGAACGCAATGTCGAAGCCGAGAAGGCCAGATACCCACCCGGAAGCGCCCATGGTGTTGAATGGGCTGTTTCCGTACCAAAGATGAGTGGCGAATGCGGCTCCAAATTGGGCGAAGGTAATCAACACGAGCGTTCGTCTTCGTCCGAGCTGGTCCTCAGCCAGAGGCCCGAGCACGTTCGCCGCGTAGGTATTGAATCCGATATGGATTATTCCCGCGTGAACCAAACCGAAGGACAACATGCGCCACCAGTCATCTCCCGGCGGAAGCTGCATTCCCCTGTTCCAACTCCCGAACAGCCACATGCTCAAGCCGGATGGGCTCATGATTCGCGCGGGGGCGTCTACGGCCAGTTGGCCAAGAAAGAACAGGATCATCAGTCCCATGACAATTCGCAAGGTGACGGGCGATTCCTTGGGGAAGACGACCCTGAGAAAACGCGCTGCGCGGTACCCGAGCAAGGATGGGAGGCTGCGCTCGCAACTCACGCAGGCGCGTTCGGCACGGTCATTTACCACACCGCAATGAGCGCAGATCTTGTGGGTATAGCGCAACCACTGAAGCGAGCCCGGCACACCCTTTGTGTTCTTCGCGCGTTCGGCCTTTTGCTCAAGTTGGTAGAGCCGCCATCGAAGCTTCGTGGTGTTGACGCCGACTCTCTCAAGCAGCCGCAAGTAGTAGGGGGCTTTGTCCATGGGGGCAGGCGAAGTCTCTAAGAGTTGGGCTAGCCGAAGGCGCACCGTGAAGGCGATACCCTATCACGGCGCGCGACCGGGGATCCATGGGTGTTGGCTTTGTCGCAGGGCTGGCTCACTTCTCCTCAAGGAAGGGCCGGGGAAGCGCGATTGGCGGGCAAGATGCCCGCCCTCCTCTTCTCTCGTTCCCACGGTCCTCCGTGGGAACGCATACCGTTCAGCCAATCTGAGAATCGGCGAGCGCCTCAGGTAGCCGGCGCACGTCAGATGCTGATCGCCTTTCCGGTTGTCGCCGCGGCGGCCTCCTTGATGACTTCGGCGAGGGTCGGATGCGCATGAGAGGAGCGCGCGATGTCTTCGGAACTTGCGCCGAACTCGATGGCGACCGCCGCTTCCGCGATAAGGTCACCCGCGCGCGGACCGATGATGTGGACGCCAAGTACGCGGTCGGTTTCTTCGTGGGCCAATATCTTAACTTTGCCTTCCGTCGTGCCCAAGGCCTGCGCGCGGCCGTTGGCCATGAAGGGGAACGAGCCCTTTCGGTACGGGACATCCGCCTCCTTCAGTTGCTCTTCCGTTTTTCCGACGGAGGCTATTTCCGGGTGGGTGTAGACCACGTTCGGAATGGCGTCGTAATTAACATGGCCATAACCCGTAGCGATGCGCTCGACGCAGGCGACGCCTTCCTCTTCGGCTTTGTGCGCTAGCATGGGACCGCGGATCACGTCGCCGATGGCGTAAATGCCCTCCTCCGTTGTGGCGAAATGCTCGTCTACCGTCACGCGGCCAATCTTATCCTTGAGCACATTTACCGCGTCCAGGCCGAGGCCTTCGGTATTGGGCTGCCGGCCCACGGCGAGCAGAACTCGGTCGCAGGAAATGGTCTCGCTACCCTCGACTTCGACGACGCATCCATCTCCTTCACGCCGGGCCGCAGTGACTTTCGCGCCGAGCTGGAAGGCAAAACTCTGTTTCTTGAAGATCTTCTCCGCTTCTCTGGAAATCTCCCGGTCCATGAGGGGCAGCACGCGATCCAGATACTCGAGCACGGTGACCTTCGCGCCCAAGCGCAACCATACCGAACCCAGTTCCAGACCAATAGCCCCCGCTCCGATGACCACCAGATGTTTGGGGACCTCGGGATAGGCAAGCGCTTCTGTGCTTGTCCCGATGCGGTCGCCGTCAAGCTCGATCCCAGACAAAGGAGCCGAGACGCTGCCCGTCGCAATGACGATATATTTCGTATCCAGTGTAGTTGGGGTTTCGCCGTCTACGATCACCTCTCCTGGGCCTGCGATACGCCCCGTGCCGAAATAACGCGCGATCTTGTTCTTCTTGAATAGGCCCGCGATGCCGCCGGCCAGTTGGTCTACGATGCTGGCTTTGCGCGCCATCATCTTGTCGAGGTCGAGGGTGACGCTGCCGAGCTTTACCCCGTGCTCCGCGAGGGCGTTGTGGGCTTCGTCGTATTTTTCGCTCGACTCGAGCAGCGCCTTGCTCGGGATGCACCCGACGCGCAGGCACGTTCCGCCGAGATCTTTTTCCAACTCGATGCATGCCGTGTTCAGCCCAAGCTGCGCGGCGCGAATGGCGGCTACATATCCGCCGGGGCCGGCGCCGATGACGACCAAATCATGTTGATAGGTTTCCATAAATCGCTCCGAAGTTTCATAGACTCGCCACAGAGGACACAGAGTTTACAGAGCGGCAAGGCCGCAATCTATTCTGTGCTCTCTATGTCCTCTGTGGCCAGAACGCGTTTGCTAAATTTCCAAGAGCATTCGGGAAGGATCCTCGAGGCACTCTTTGATTCGTTTCAAGAAAGTCACGGCTTCACGTCCATCGACGATGCGGTGGTCGTACGAAAGGGCCAGGTACATCATGGGCCGGATGACGACCTCGCCATTAATCGCCATGGGGCGCTGTTGAATCGCGTGCATGCTCAAGATGCCGCTCTGAGGCGGATTGACGATGGGCGTCGAAAGAAGCGAACCGTAGACGCCGCCATTGCTAATGGTAAACGTCCCGCCCTTCAACTCTTCCAAGCCGATTCTATTCCTGGCCGCACGCTGTCCAAAATCGGAGATAGCCACTTCGATTTCCGCGAAACTCATGCGCTCGGCATTGCGCAGAACGGGTACTACAAGCCCCTTGCCGCCACCCACCGCGATTCCGATGTCGTTGTAGTTCTTGTAGACGATATCCGTTCCGCGCACTTCCGCGTTGACCTGCGGGATGGCGCGCAAAGCATCGATCGACGCCTTCACGAAGAACGACATAAACCCGAGTTTGATTCCGAATTTCTCCGAGTAAGCTTCCTTGTACTTCGACCGAAGCGCCATGACCTCGGTCATGTCCGCTTCGTTGAAGGTTGTTAGCAGGGCGGCGTTATGTTGAGCGCTGACCAGCGATTCGGCCACACGCTTGCGAAGGGGGGACATCGGCACCACTTCCTCGTCCCGCGGGCCGCTGGGAGGCGCGGGCGTGGCGGGAGTCGAAGCGGTAGAGGCCGCCGGTTCCAGTTGCGCTTTCCCCGTAACATGGCGTTGCGCGTCCTCTTTGAGGACACGGCCGCCCGGCCCAGTGCCAGCCACCTGCTGCGCGAGGACACCCGCCTCCGCGAGGACGCGTTGCACGGACGGCATGACGTGGGCATCGCCTTTCGCCCCGGAGCTCGGATCGGGGGACTCGGCCGGAGCGCTGGCTTCCGGCGCGGCTTCCGCGGTCGGCGCCTCGCCTTCTTCCATGTATCCGACGACATCGCCCACGTTGGCCTGATCGCCCATTTGCTTCACGATCTCCGTGATGATGCCGCCGATCGGCGCAGGCAATTCTACCGTGGCTTTATCCGATTCGATCTCGACGATCGAATCGTCCATGGCAACATAGTCGCCCGGCTGTTTCAGCCAGGCTCCGATTTGCACCTCCGTGATGGATTCCCCCAACGGGGGCACAACAAGTTCAATCGCCATGTTGACGTTTCTCCTTGGATAATCGATATTCCGCGGTCAAACCACGCTCTTAGAAGAGGCTCTCGTTCAGCAAAGCCTTGAGAAAGGGAGGACGGGCATCTTGCTCGTCATTTGCCGCGGGCGAAACGCCCGCGCTTCCTTGAGCGATGCGCACTAGTACCACGAGGTTTCCTCCGAACCGAACGCGATGTCCATCAGCTTTTGCTGCTCAAGCCGGTGGCTATGGGCGGAACCGGTGGCGGGACTGGCCGACGCGGGACGGCTGACGGAAGTAAAAGGGAAGCGCCCGAGCAGCCACTCGCCAAACTTCCCTTTCATACGCCGCCACGCGCCCATGTTCTCCGGCTCCTCCTGCACCCAATAGACCGGTGTTTCCGCCCGATAGGCTTGAAAGACCTTCTCCAGGTCCGGGGGCTGCAACGGATAGAGTTGTTCGATCCGGAGAATTGCAATGTCTTCACGACCCAGTTTTTCGCGCTCCGCCTCCAGTTCCCAGTAAATCTTCCCCGCACACATGAGAACGCGTGTCACCCCTTCGACCCGCCCGCCCGCGTCCGGCAGGATCCGCAGGAAGCGCCCCTGACTCAATTCGTCCAGCGAAGACACGGCTTTGGGATGGCGCAGCAAGCTCTTCGGCGTCATAACAATAAGAGGCTTGCGCCAGGGCCGAACTGCTTGCCGTCGAAGCAAATGGAAGAACTGCGCTGGCGTCGTGGGGATGCAAATTTGAAAGTTATCCTCCGCGCCGAGGCTGAGGAATCGCTCGAGCCGGGCGCTCGAATGCTCGGGCCCCATGCCTTCGAAGCCGTGCGGAAGAAGCATGACCAAACCCGAGAGCACCCGCCACTTGTCCTCGGCGCTCGATATAAACTGATCCAGGATTACTTGCGCGGTGTTTGTGAAATCGCCGAACTGCGCTTCCCACAGAATCAGGCCGTCGGGATACGCGCTGCTATAGCCGTATTCGAAGGCCAACACGCCCGCTTCGGACAAGGGGCTGTTGTAAATATCGACGCGCGCTTGCGTGTCCGACAGGTGTTGCAGCGTCGAGTGCGGGGCACCCGTCTTGTTGTCGAACAAGACCGCGTGGCGGTGGCTGAAAGTGCCCCGCTGGCAATCCTGCCCGCTCATCCGTATCCGCGCGCCCTCGGTCGCCAAGCTGGCCATGGCCAGCGCCTCGGCCATGGCCCAATCGATCGGAGCCCCGCCCTCGCCCATCTTCCGGCGCGCCTCGACAATCCGCAAGGCCTTGGGATGAGGCGTGAAGCTCTCCGGAAAATCCGTCAGGCGTTCCGAGAGCCACGCAAGTTGTTCCTTGTCCACGCCCGTGTCTACATCGGGCACATCTACATCGGGGCCGCCACGGTAATTGCTCCAGATGCCGCGGAGCACCGATGCCGGGCGCACCTGCGGCTCGGTCCGCGCCTCGGATAAGCTTTCTTCCAGGTGTTCGCGGCGTTCGGCGTCGATGGTGTCTGCCTCTTCGCGCGTGATCTCGCCCATGGCGAGGAGGCGTTCAAGATAATCTTCGCGCACGGATTTGCGCTTGGCAATCTCGCGGTACATGAGGGGCTGGGTGAAAGCTGGTTCATCGCCCTCGTTGTGGCCCCGTTTGCGGTAGCAATACATGTCGATGACTACGTCGCGCTGAAATTCATCGCGGAAATCCAGCGCCAGTTCGACCACTTGGGCGACGGCTTCGGGGTCTTCGCCATTGACGTGAAAGATGGGGCTCTGCAACATGCGCGCCACGTCCGTGCAATACCGGCTCGAACGGCTCTCCTCCGGGTTCGTCGTGAAGCCGATCTGATTATTGATGATGACGTGAAGCGAGCCGCCCGTAGTGTATGGATCGAGACAGCTCAGGTTGAGCGTCTCCTGAACGATGCCCTCGCCCGCGAAAGACGCGTCGCCATGAATCTGAATGACCGCGGCCCGCCGATGTTCCAGGTCGTCGTTGCGATCCTGGAACGACCGTGCGCGGCCGCACGCCAGCGCCGACACGAACTCAAGGTGGCTCGGATTGAAGCACAGCGCCAGATGAACGCGCCGCCCTTCGTCTGTCTGCCAGTCCGAGTGATAGCCGAGGTGATACTTCACGTCGCCCCGGCCCGTGTACTCTTCCGGATCCTTGTCTTCGAATTCGCGGAAAATCTGGGCGGGGTCCTTCCCCATGATATTGGCCAACACATTGAGCCGTCCCCGGTGCGCCATGCCCAGTATAATTTCTTCCGCTCCGCCATCGCCCAGCTTATCGATGGCCAACCCCAAGAGCGGGATGAAACTTTCCGCGCCCTCCAACGAGAAACTCTTCGCACCGGGATACTTCTTCTGGATGAACTCCTCGAACGTGAGCGCGTCGGTCAGGTGCGTCAGGATCTTGATTTGCGTCGCGCGGCTCAGTTCGAAGCGGTTTTCCGTGTTTTCCATCCGAGAATGGAGCCAAACGCGCACGTCTAAATCGTCGACATGCATCATCTGAACGC
>CAYNZS010000001.1:0-34368 GCA_964401695.1 uncultured Nitrospirales bacterium | reverse complement strand
GCCGATAGAGCGGCAGTAGGTATTCTGCAAGCGCGCGATGATCTGACGCAGGGGCACTTGGTCTTCGCCACCCATGATCGACGTGCTGAATTCAAGATTCAACTCGTGGTCTTCGATGCCGTGGAAACTCGGCTGTAATTCAGGCAACTCTTCCACGTCCGGCGTCAGCGGATCGAATCGCGCCACCATATGGCCGCGAAAGCGGTAATTCCGGATGATATTGTCCACCTTGTGCTGCAAGACCGACTGGCGCTCGAGCTGCGATTGGAGCGAGGTCTTCCCGTTGCCGCCGGGCGGATTGAAGATCGACGTTGGCTGAAACGAAGTCCCCAGGCGTGGCGCGACCCCCTTGGGCGCGCCACCATTGAGCGACTCGAAATACAGCGCCCATTCGTCGCTAACGGACGACGGATCGAGAAGGTAGTCTTTGTAAAGGCCCTCGACGAAGGCGAGACTCATCCCATTCGGACCTGGCCCGGATGAATTCATGGCGGGCTCCCGAACTCGCTTTGAACACCAATTAGCCCAACAACGTCAGGCAACCATCATACCGAAAGTTCTGAACTCTTGCACGGAGCTTCGACGGTTTCAGCGAACGTCGACTCCTACAGGCCCATCAGGAAATGCACGTACGTTTCTATGCCCCGGAAAATGTTCGGCACGTATTGCCGTTCGTTCGGGCCATGGATCCCATCGTCCGGCAGCGCGAATCCGAGCATGACGGTCTCCGCACCCAGTCTGTCTTGCATGAGGCCCACGACTGGAACGCTGCCGCCTTCGCGCTTGAACAAGGGCTCTTCGCCGAACACCATCTTCAGCGCTTTGACGGCCGCCGCCATCTGAGGCGAGTTTCGATTCATCGTAGATCCGGGGCCGTGGAGCATTTCGCGTACTTCCCACCGCACGCTGTCCGGCGCGTGTTCCGCGAGGTGCGCTTTAAGCTGGGCGCAGATGGCCGAGGGGTCCTGGTCGGCGACAAGCCGCATCGAAATTTTCGCGGTCGCGACGGCCGGCAGGACCGTCTTCGATCCTTCCCCCGTGAATCCACCCCAGATGCCGTTCACCTCGAGCGTAGGCCTCGCGCCGATCCGCTCCATCGCCGAGTAGCCGCTCTCCCCCCACAACGCAGGGGCCCCGGCCATCTTCCGCCAGTCTTCGTCGGTCGTGGGCAGTTTCGCGAGTTCTTCGCGCTCCTCTTCCGACAGCGGCCTCACGGCGTCGTAGAAACCCGGCAGCGTAACCCGCCCGTCGGCATCATGCATGCCTGCGATCAAATCGCAGAGCGCCTGCGCCGGGTTGTGGATAGCGCCGCCAAATAGTCCTGAATGCAAATCCTTCTCCGGGCCGCGCACCTCCAACTCGAAATATGCCAGGCCGCGCAACGAATACATAATCCCCGGCGTATTCTTCGCGTAAATACCCGAATCGCAATTCAACACGAAATCGCATTTCAGCAATTCCGTGTGCCCGTCGATAAACCCGTCGAGGCTCGGCGATCCAATCTCCTCCTCGCCTTCGATGAGATACCTTATGTTGACAGGAAGATCGCCAGCTTGCACGAGACACTCCATCGCTTTGAGTTGCGCGAAGATCTGCCCCTTCATATCCGAAGCGCCCCGCGCGTAAATGTAGTCGCCCCGAATCTCGCCATCGAAGGGGCCCGACTCCCACTCGTCGATAGGGTCCACGGGTTGCACATCGTAATGGCCGTAAATCAATACCGTCGGCCTGCCCGGCGCGCCAAGCCATTCGCCGTACACAATCGGGTGCCGCGCCGTCGGCATGATCTCGACACGCGTCATGCCCAACCGCCGCAACTCGTCCGCCAACCACTGCGCCATCCGCGCCATGTCGGGCGTATGCTCAGACAAGGTCGAGACGCTCGGGATGGCCAGAATCTCCTTGAACTGATCGATAAATGCATCCCGGTGTGAACGGGCGTAGACTATAGCGGACTCGGTAGAACTCATGAACGTACTCCTTCAGATGGGGTGCGCAGCTTCCGGCGAGAAGCGGCGAGTATATCAAACGAACCCCGGACTGCATTGGCGTTAAGGCGAGCCCTTTCGACATGTCACGCCAAGGTGCCAAGCGAGAGAGCGTGAAGAGCGGCGATTCTACAATAGTATTGGTTGGGGTTTCTTCGTTCGCGGCTAGTGGCACGGGCATCCTGCCCGTGATTCATGGGCTGGAAGCCCATGCCACTCCGCCCCACCCTTCCTTGCTTCGCTTTGCCCTTATCCGAGTGTGCGCGTCCCTGAGCGCATACGGCGTGAGACAGTTCTTCGTCGACGTTCAGGCGGCTGTCTCAAGCGAAGAGTCGCAGCGAACGGACAAGATAGGCGGCGCAAAAGCGTTTAGGCTCAGTTCTTCCGTTTGGACGCCGAGGTGCGCTCCGTACGATTCCGAAACGCCCTCGGGTTCCTCTCGGGCAACTTCGGCGCGGGCTGTTGCAACAGATGTTCGGGAATGGGTACTTTGATGTCGGCGGGATTTTTACCGCGGTCGACACGGTTGCCCGAAGTCCGCCTGCTTCTATCCTGGACGCTTGCCGGCATCGAAGGAATCGCTTGCTTGATAAATTCTTGGTTAAGCTGTTGGCGAATCTGCCGCTGTTCGTCCGTCATATCCGCCGAATTCGCGCCCGCGTCTCGTTGAGAATCCGCGTTTCTTCTTCGGTCAACTCGACCTCTTCGGCCAGCGACACGCCACCGCTCGCCGCGCCGCCACGATCAAGGCTCCGCCCCCGTCCATCTGGTGGAAGGTTGGGCAGGGCTGAACGGGCTAGTTTCTTCTGCATCAGTTACCGCAACAGCTCCGCCCGCGGTGGAGCCACATCTTCCTCGGAACCCGGAACGGCCGGCAGAGCCGTATCGGACTCCGCTGAACCTTCCGCGCTGTTTTCGGCTTCTTCCGCCTTCTCTTCGTTATCGACGGGCTCCCTCTCTTCGGAAATAGCCGCGGGTTTGGCGCGTTTACCCTGTATAATGGCGAATCTTCGCCGCGACGTCACGGGCACTCGCTTTCCGTCGACGTAAATTCAAAATGGATCGGTGCCCCGGCCTACAGTCGTGATCACGGGCTTGCCATCCTCCGCGAACGCAGGACCCGTTGGCAAAAGGAGGGCGCACACTGCGGACGCGCCTGCAAGAAACCCTAACAGATGAGCGTTCATGGCATTCTCCGCGGCTGGTTCTGACCTGCTATAGTTTAGCACAAGTTGGCTAACTCGATGACGTTATCGGACGCGAAAAGTTTGACTTATTTTTCGGCTTCTTGATACAGTTTGTGCCCGTGGGGTCTTCCATTTTCCTCCCGGTGGGAAGGGCGGGCTTGACCTCCCCACGGGGATCGACCGGCCGGAGTCCGCCATGTGCGCCGCGTTCCAACCTGATGCGGACCGTCTACCGGGAGACCATAGCTGCGGGGCAAGCTGTAAGCGGGACGCGGAAGATGCATGAAGAACACAGAAGACGCGTGCGGTGCATTCTTGGGATCGCAGCGAGGACGAATCAATTCATACCGGGGTCATAGAATGCCGAAGATTCTAGTACTGGATAACCTGAGCCGAGAAGGCGTGGACGCTTTTGAGAAAACCTCAGGTTTTGGAGTAGACGTCAAGCCACCGCAGAAACCAGAGGAATTAGCCGCGATTATAGGCGATTACGACGGCCTCGTCGTTCGTAGCGGCACCAAAGTCACGGCGGAATCGATAGCGAAAGCCGGGAAACTGAAGGTCATCGGGCGCGCAGGCGTCGGCACGGACAATATCGATAAGGAAGCCGCGACGAATGCGGGCATTGTCGTCATGAACACCCCTGGTGGCAATACGATCTCCACGTGCGAGCACACCTTTGCCCTGCTCTTCGCCCTGTGCCGCAACGTGCCGAAAGCTCACGAATCCATGGCGGCGGGACGCTGGGACCGCAAGCAATTCATGGGCGCGGAAGTGCGCGGAAAGACGCTCGGAATTGTCGGCGCCGGGCGCATTGGCGGAGAGGTGGCCAAACGGGCGCAGGCTTTCGAGATGAAAGTCATCGTGTTCGATCCCATCCTTACGCAGATGAAAGCCGACGCAATGGGGGTCGAATTGGTGGGCATCGACGAACTCATCGAACGAGCCGATTTCATTACCATTCACGCGCCGAAGACGGATCAGACCAATAACCTCATCGGCGCCGAACAGTTCAAGAAGATGAAACCCACATGCCGAATCGTTAATTGCGCGCGCGGGGGAATCGTCAACGAGCAAGATTTGGCCGACGCGTTGCGGAACGAGGAGATCGCCGGGGCCGCGCTGGACGTGTACACCTCAGAGCCGTTCGACGAGAACCCGTTCATCGGGCTCGACAATATCGTCATGACGCCCCACCTAGCCGCGTCGACCGGCGAGGCCCAACTGAGCGTGGCGGTGGACATCGCCGAGCAGATGATCGAGTTCTTGAACACCGGCGCGATCATCAACGCGGTGAACTTTCCGAGCCTGGACGGCGAGGCGCGCGATGCGATGCAGCCCTACCTCTTTCTCGCGGAGAAGCTGGGGCGTTTCCAGTCGATGTACATGGAAGGGCGACCGTCCAGTATCCAGATCGAGTATAGCGGCGACTTCGGGGTGACCGACACCTACGCCATAACGGCGGCGCTGCTCTCGGGCTTCCTCGCGCCGAAGGTGGAAATGGTAAACATGATCAGCGCGCCGGCGCTGCTGAAGGAACATGGGATTTCCAGCACCGAAACACACTCCCCAGAGGATCCGGACCACGCGTTCCAGTTTAAGGTCAGTGTGCAAACGGATAAGGAAACAAACGTGGTGGCGGGTACGCTGTATGGCGAGGACGATCCGCGCATTTGCTCCATCAATAACACGCGCATGGATGCCGAACCGCAGGGGTGGGTGGTGGTCTTCAGCAACGACGATAAGCCGCTGGTGCTGGGCCACGTGACGACCATCATCGGCAGCGCGGGCGTCAATATTGCGAATATGACCTTGGGCCGGCAGACCGAAGGTGGAAGCGCTACGACGCTCATTAATCTGGATGGGCCGTTGGACGAGGACACGTTGACGAAACTGCGTAAAACCCCTCATGTGAACCAAGTACGCATGCTTGATTTGTAGTGAAGCACAGGCGGAAAGGAGGTGACGGACGCGGTCTCGCGTCTCGCCGGAATGCCTTCGAATACGTTTAGGCGTGGCGGCCCTCTTTAGCGCATCGCTACGGAATATGTTAAACGGCGTTGGGTCGCAATTCCTTGTATATAAACAGTTTATCTAGTATTCGCGGTCGATGGATTCAGCTTCTATTTTGGAAACTATCATTCATCGAATACATTTTATATCCATAAAGTCGAGTTTTTCTTCGGTATTTTGGGATCTTCCTTGCACTTTGGGCAATCTTCTGACAGAATGGTCTTAAGTCAGGAGAAGGACTCAATCCATGCAAGAAACAATTTCGGCGTCACCAACGGATAACGCACGAATGGGCATTGAACACAAGAACCGTCAATTGTCCGAGGCTTTCAGGGCGGGACAGGCGAGTCATTGTGTTGCCAGTGGTAGAGAGCGGCGTGGCGAATTCCATGGAAGTGGACAGACCCGCGGTCACACGCGCGTTGATGTACCTGCTGTCAAACGAAATCGAAGACGCGCGGCAGGCGGGACGGACGCGCATTCGCGTCACGATAAACGAGCGCGAGGATAGTGTCGCTTTCGAGGTGGCGCATGGCGGCGCTCCGATTCCCGAGGATCGCCGCACGGCACTATTTGAGCAGTTCTACACATCGAAGGGCGCGAATCGCCTTGGGCTTGGCCTGTACGAAGCGCGCGTGGTCGCTGAGCGCCATGGCGGCTCATTGGAGTACGACGTTGAGCGCGGTTTTGTGCTCACTCTGCCGCGGGACACGCCGACCTGTCTCAGCGAAAATGGCGCCGGCGCCGTCCGCGATTAGCGAACGGTAACGAGACGCTCAATATTCTCGTACGTCTTCGGCCCTATCCCGCTAACCTTCATCAGGTCCGTCTTCGCCGCAAAACGGCTTTCTTCGCGGTACCGAATGATTGCGCGGGCTTTCACGGGCCCGAGGCCGGGAAGCGATTCGAGTTGCTCGCGGCTCGCCGTGTTGATGTTGATGAGTCCGCCAGCGCCGACTCCCCCCGCCGACCGCCCCGCGCCAGCTCCAGGCGCGACCGATCCGAGATCGCGTCGCTGCCACCGGCTGATGGAATATTGCGGAGGATTGAACCGCGCGGGATCCGCCGCGTTGCGCCTCAAACGGGGCCGCCCGATCCCTGTTTCATCCGGACTCGCGGGAATCGTTAAGGTCGAGCCATCGATGAGTGTCGCCGCCAGGTTGATGTCGGACAGATCCACGTCGGCGTTCGGGCCGCGGGCCTCCTTAATGATGTCGTCTACGCGCGAGCCCGCGCTAAGACGGTAGACGCCCGGCGCCCGGACCGCGCCCAAAATGGAAACGGTCACCTTGGGCAGGGCCTCCCGTTCCGCGGCTGCCGGCGCCGCGTCCGAAGCTTCGGAGGGAAGCGCTCCGTTGCCCGGTCGATCAACCGCAGGGGGGCTCGCCGTACCTGGATCCACCCGATTCACGATGCCTGGCTCGTTTTCCGGATCCACATTCGGGGGCCACGCCACGATAGCGCCGACGATGATAGAGCACGCGAGAAAGAGAAGAACAAACTGTTCGCGCCGCGTCATGATTCGGCTAAGCATTGTGTATTGGGAGCACCCGGCAAGCGATATCGTTGGATCCTATATCCAATCCGATGCATCCTATCAATTCAATCGCTTTCTGACAAGGTTGGGGCGGCGGACCGGTCGGCGTAATGATTCTGGATTCCCCTTCTTCTGTGTCCTCAAAGGCGCTGAGAAGGGGAGGGCGGGTATCTCAATCGACCTGTAAATGGGTCCGCTTTCGGCCAAACGTCTGCAAATCGAGTACCATCGTGACGTCGATGTTTCGAGCGTGAATGGGTTGCTTCGCTGTCGATTGGGAGGGGAGAGGCCGTGCATCCGGAAGGCTCCGCGTTAGGACGGGAGATGGCGGGCTTCGCGCTGCTGTCGATGAGTGGACCGACGCCCTAGGCGCGGATGGCGTTTCGGACGACCCCGCCGTTCTCCCTCGCTACAGCCGCACGACGCAAGCCGAAGCGCCGTCTCCCGGGTGTGTGTTGTGGCCCACGACGACCGAATAGGTCCAATCCGCCGCGCTTATCGCTTCGGTCCACGGAGTGGTCCTGTATCCCATTTCGCGCGGGAAGAACTGGGGCTATGGCGACGCGTGTCCTACGACGGATGGCGCGGCGATCGTCGACCTTAGCCGTATGAACCAAATCGTCGAGGTCAACACGGATCTCGCGTATTGCGTTGTCGAGCCGGGGGTCTCGCAGAAGGAATTGTTCGACTACCTCAAGGAGAACGACACCGGCCTCTGGATGGACGCCACGGCCGCCGGCCCAAACGCGAGCTTGGTCGGCAATACGGTTGACCGCGGCTTTGGGCACACGTGGTACGGCGACCATTTCCTCACGTGCTGCGGCATGGAGGTCGTGCTCGCCGATGGCCGGGTTGTCCGGACGGGTTTTGGCCACTACCCGAACGCTCGCGCTACGCGGGTCCACCGCTACGGCGTGGGCCCCATGCTCGACGGCCTGTTCTGCCAGTCGAACCAGGGGATCGTCTTGCGTATTGGGCTTTGGCTTCAGCCTGCGCCGGAGGCCTTCGAGTTCTTCTATTTCCAAGCGCCGAACGAGGAAGTTCTCGCGACTTTGGTCGACCGCCTTCGTCCGTTGCGGTTGGACGGGACCCTCAGGACGGCCGTCTATATCGCCAACGATTTTCGGGTGCTCGCGGGCCACGCGGGCTACCCCTGGGAAGAGGCGAATGACCAGACTCCCCTGCCCCATGATGTCCGCATGGGCCTGAACCGATTCGGCCTCGCGAAGGCGCTCGCTATCAAGCTCGATATCCTTCGGCCAAATTACGATCTGCTCAAGGGAATTCCCACGCCCGAACCGCTTCTGGGCCAGCAGTGGCGCTTGCGCAATCCGCCCGATGACGGCCCCTGCGATCTCCTCGGTCCCGGTTGCGGGTTCTACTGGATCTCGCCCGCCATGCCCATGCTTGGACCGGAGGCTACCGAACTGCGCGAACTCGTTGAGCCCATTTTCGCCGAACACGGCTTCGATATGATCGTCAGCTTCAGCCTGCTCACCGAACGGAGCTTCGTCGCGATTTTCAACATCGCGTTTGACCAATCCATCCAAGGGGAGCCCGAACGCGCCTCGAAATGCTACGACGCCCTCGTCAAAGCGATGCAGGGCGCGGGCTTCTATCCGTACCGCGTGGGCCTTCAGGGAATGGAGAAGCTTTGGTCGGGCGATCCCGAGTACTGGGACGTGCTGAACGATATCAAGAGAGCCCTCGACCCGGAAGATATTGTCGCGCGAGGACGGTATATTCCGCCGCTGGAAAAAGAGTGGATTATTCTTGCAGCCGCCTCGGGGAGTCCGAGCGCACCCGCGACCCCTCGAGGCGATAGCACGCGCAACAGATACAGTATTTCGCCATGAAGGACACGAAGAATTGATATCTATTGTAGCGGAGCGGTTCTGCGTACCCTTCCTGGTAAAAGAATACTCGCGACCAGTTGATGCGGAATCGCCTAAACCCTATAATTTTCTCGCCCCGTGTCGGGGCGTGACTCGAAAATCCAGGAGACTTTCTGCGTGAGCGACTCAGATCTAGAACATGGCGGGGAGAGAGAAACTTCGCCGGAGGACGAATCCTCTGCCGACGAGAAACTGGGGGAGCGCCTTGCAACGCCTCTGCTTCAAGGACAGAAGGGGCTGGATAGGGCGCAGGTGGGCATTTCCGCGTTCTTGATTGCCGTAGTGGGCGTGGTGGCGTTGTCCAGCGGATTCACTCTTCCTCTGCAGACCGACGATTACGAACGGCTAGCGGAAGTTCCAGCCATGCACCGCATCGCCACGGCGTCGCAGGCGTGGAATGGCACGACGCTTCGCCCCTTTGCGGCGCTCGTGCTCGCGGCGGGTTGGCAAGCCGGGTCGGGGGCGGTCGCTTTCCTGCACCTCTTCGGCATCGCTACGCATCTGATAACCTCTATTTTGGTTTACCTCCTGGCCAGGCGGCTGCTTCGCCGTGAAACTTCAGAATTCCTTGCCATGTCGGCGGGCCTTATGTTTGCGCTGCACCCCGCCGTGACGCAGAGCGTTTATTACGTATCCCACATGGGCTCAACGCTCGGAGCATTCCTCACGCTCCTGTCCATCGTACTTTTCCTGCGCGCCACCGAGGACGGCGAGAGGCTTCGTGTGATAGCGTGGGGATTGTCGCTCGTGGCTTTCGGATTGGCTTGGGCCTCCGATTTGACGGTCTGGACGCTGCCGGTCTTGCTCATCGCCGTTGACGCCGTCGCGCGAAGGGATGTGGACATTCGGACGCGCGTCCTATCCTATGTCCCGCACACAGCCCTCTTGGCTATTTTGTTCGTGAGCCACGGCGTGTCCGCCGGAGCGCCCGAAGGATCCCCATCCCATTTCTACGCCCAAGCCGAGACCGTCTTCGACCACCTTCACACAATCTTCTTTCCGGCCAATTTGAGCCTCGTCCACACGCCTTTCGATCTGGCGAACGCCGGATTTCCCGTCATGTGGCTTGCCTTCTTGGTCATATCCGCCGTCCTCATGTGGATCTTACCTCTTCCGGGCTTGGCCGTGTTCTGGGTGGCCATTGCCGCCGCCGGCCCCGGCCTGTTCGGCTTGGATGACTCCTTCCGCGAGGAGCGCGTGTACCTGTCCCTCGCGGGCGTGGCCTGCCTGCTTCCATGGCTCGTCAACCAAGTCCCCCGTCCACCGTTTCGCACCGCGGCTGGAGTCGCCACCGCCGCGCTTATCGCCGTTGGCGGCTATTACACATCCGAGCGCACGAAGACTTGGCGCGAGCCGCTACGGCT
The DNA here is from genome assembly GCA_964401695.1 of uncultured Nitrospirales bacterium. Taxonomy (GTDB): domain Bacteria; phylum Hydrogenedentota; class Hydrogenedentia; order Hydrogenedentales; genus JAPYPO01. The sequence goes on along the minus strand of CAYNZS010000001.1, from coordinate 24,384 downwards.
TTGGAACGAAGCACGCGACCAGTGCTTTGACTGCTTGGAACCGTCACGCGTTCTTGGCCTGCGCCACGTGTCCGCGGGCATCCAGAGGATGGCAGCAGAGGATTCCCAACAGGCACGCGCGAATTTTCAACGCGCGGAGGAATTACTCCGGTATGTTATCGACGAGGGCGGGGAAACGGCCGACGTGCGCGTCGCTCATGCTACATCGCGGGGTTCGTTGGGCGATATTGACGGGGCTATGCAATCGTTGACCGAAGCGCTACGCATCGACCCGGCGAATCGCGAGGCCTTGCTCCAGATGGGTATCCTCATGGAGAACCGCGCCCAACAATCCCACCGGCCCCGCGATCAGCGCCTTGCGCTGGACTTTTACGAGAATGCCGTGCGCTCTGCCCCGATGCTTCCCGAAGAATCGGTGCGCTATGCTTCATTTCTTGTGCGCTTGGGCGATTTGCGCCGCGCCGAGATGATGCTTCAGTGGACGAGGGACGCTAACTCGCCGGCGGCCGAAGTGCTCCGTCAGATTCAGTCCCTCGTTCAAACGGTCGTCGGGCTCGAAGCGGGGATTCAACCCCTGGCCGAAAAAGATCCCAACGATCCAGAAATTGACAGAATGCGCGCCAGGCAGAAGGGATTGCTCGGCGATCATCAGAAAACCGCCTATCTCATCGAAGAACTCTTCGAGACGAATGGCCCTGATCTCGGTATGTGGTACTTGCTGGCAGTCAGTAAGGCGAAGGTTGGCGCTGTTCGCCGGTTCTTGGACGAATGGCCCGACGCGCCCAATGCGGCCGAGGGGGTATCGCCGTGGCTTGAAGTGGCCAGGCGTCTCGCCGGGTCGCGCGAATGGGAGGGTGCGCTCCTGGCGTTGGAGCGCGAGGCCGAGCTGTTCGAGGGACGCCCGCTTCCGCTGCTGACCCTGGCCGGCATGGCGATGAAGAGCAAGAGAGTTGAGCGCGCCTTCGCTTTCCTTACCAGGGCGGCTCAAGAGAATCCGGAAAGCCCGGAGCCGTGGCTGAAGCTGGTGGAGCTCAGGAAGTCGCTCGGGCAGCGCGAGCAGGCCGTCCGCATGTTGCAGCAAGCCGAAGTGCGGAACGCCGACGAAGCAACCGTCGAAGCGCTGCGGGCAGAGCTCGGCGTACGCGCGACCGGCCCCGCGGCCGGTTCGGGCCGAAGCACTATCCGCGAGTAGGTTTTATGAACTGGGCGGTCCACCGTACAGGCCCGGATGCCTCGCAACGGAACCGGATGCGCACTACCCGCTCACCCGCAACCGTTTCGGGAGGCCCGGCGGAAACCTCTACGCCTTCGTATTCGTAGGGTTCGGGCGAGAGTAGCGTCAGTTCGTACGGCGTCTGCGCGATTCCCCTGAACTCGCCCCTGAGCGCACCCGCCGCTTCGTCCCATTGAAGCGACGTGAATTCCGCCGCGCCCTGCAAGAAGTGGCTGTCGATGGAGAGGAACATGGGCCGCCCTCGATAGGGCTTGAGACCGAGGAGCCGGACACCTTTTCCAGGCACTTTCACGCGCGCCTGCGTTTGCGCCGTTCCGAAATAACGGCCCGACCAAAAATCGAAAACCGTGTAGGCCGCGGCGGGGTCGAGTCCCAACTGTGCAAAGTCCAGCACGAGCGGTGCGGCGTTGTCATCCCTCCAATTGAACAAGCCCACCACTTGCCAGTTGCCGATAAGCGACTCGACTGGGATCGACCATATCCTCGGACCGCTGTTCGCGAAGAGATCCACGGGGCGTGTTGGCGTGTCCGGTGCCGGAAGAAGGCGGCGCAACACGTCGAACTGTGCGTTGCTCAAATCGGGGGGATAATCGCCGAACCGCACCGCGCCACCCAGCATGGCTTCGGCGGTTAACCATGCGAGGACGTTCGCGTCCGTCAGGGGCTCACCGTTGGCTGCGTTCCAACGCGCCCGTGTCCGCGGCAAGCCGAAGAAGGCTGTTCCGCCATCCACGGAGCGCGATGGGTAGCTGAAATGCGTTTCGCGAACGGCCCCGGTCAGCGATTCGACCGCGCCTCGGTATCGCCCCAGTGCTTCCGAGCCCCACTGGGGGGCGCTGTCCGCCCGGCCGCCAGCGGCGAGGACGTTGACGTGGGTAGCTGCGCTGCCGGCTGCCGCGCGAAGCGTCTTCTTCCTGCCAAACGAATCGTGGAATACGGCCAGCGCGTCGTTCGCGATCGCCACGCGCGTCGACCATGGATTCGTGTAGCGTTCCGCGTAAAGTAGCGCGTCCGCCTGCCCGATATCCAACGAATCGAACCCCCACGCCGCGAAGCGCGCGCCCAACGACGCCACATAGTCCAACGCGCCCTCAGCCGTTACATCCAGGAGCTTGGCGCCGGCACCAAATCTCACGCGGCCCGCTTCGTTCGGAGAAACCACCCAGTCCGGGTTCGATTGGGCGAGCGCCGAATCGGCATCTACGATAAATGGTGCGGTCCATAGCCCGGCCGTCATATTACTGTCGTGAATATCTTCTACCAGGGGCTTGAGCCCCTCGGGGAAACGCGTTGAATCCGGGAACCAGTTGCCACGGTTGTCTTGCCAACCTTCGCCCACGTCAAAATGCGTCCAGCCGTACCGGCGGAGCCGCGCGTCCACGACGGCCAACGCCTCACGCAACGCCGATTCGTCAAACGCCGGACCGGCGGGACCCGATGCGGAGTCCCAGCCGTGTGGCAAGATTCGTTCGCGCCCCGCGACGCGATTCGCGGCCGCGACCGCTCTTCCGAAGCGTTCAATCCCGTCAAACGGCGAGGATTCGGCGACGGCAATGTAGAGGACCTCCGACTCGATCATGGTGCCCGGCTCGACGGTAATCGATGGGTCGAACTCGCATCGTGCCCGGAATAGATCGAAGCTGTCGGCGCTGGGCTTCTTCCCTTGCGATAGCGTCACCGAGCCAGCCGCCCGGTCGTGGGTAAGAAAGCCGGCTACGAGGGAGCGCCCGGTTTCGCCGTTCACGACCGCCACGGGTCCATCACCATCGGAACCTCCCGGAGCGAGGCGAAACCCGGACGAGCCGGAATGTTCCAGCGCGGCCGAAGACGCCGTCTCCGCTCCCAACGTTAACGCGCCCCTCGCCGGCGAACCGACGCACCACGGATACAGGGCTTTCACGCGAACGGGCTTTTTCGACGTGTTGATGAAGGCGACCTGCACCGCGAAGAAGGGCTGAGTGGGATAGGCCCGCAGATGCCACTCGACGTCTCGTTTCTGGATCGTCATCCCGTTGCCTTCGCCTAGGGGATCGCGAACCTCGCTGCGGGCGCTGAACCGGCCATCGACGCGCATCGGCTTGGGGCGGTCATCGCCTTCGAGCCAGGCCATTGGAAACGCGTTGGCGAAGACCAACTCTCCCGAAGCGAGCGCCACATCCACACGCCCGTTTTTCTGGATTGCGATGTGGTAGAGATCCGTATTGAGCGAGCGGTACTCGCGGCCAGGACGGTAGGTTACGCGTTGGGCATCCGCCGGTCCGAGCCACACCGCGCCGAAGGCGAAGGCGACGACGGATAGAGCCGAAACGGCTCGATTCCGGTTCACCCGCATGGTCGATTAGCCAAGAGTTACCCGCTTCCCCGAATTGCTCGACCTGTAGGCAGCAAACGCGACCTCGAGCGCGGCACGCCCCGCGCGGCCGGTCATCGTGAGCCGCTCTTTGCCAATTACAACATCCATCCAATGGTCGATTTCGATTTCCCACCCGCCAGCAGCCGGGCCTCTATCGAGCATCTTCCATTCGGTGACGCCGTCATTCCCGGCCGAAGCCTCGCCGCGGCACAATTGGAGGCCGCGCTCGTAATCGCAGATTAACGAACCTTCAGTGCCGTAAATTTCCAGGCCGCTGAACCCCGGCCTGCTGGTCCAACCCACTTCGATATAGCCCAGCGCGCCGTTCTTGAATTCCACGATCAAGACGGCGTTATCGTCCACGTCGATCTTCTTGACCAGCGTCACCGCGCGGCTGCTGACGGAAATAATCGGGCCGAACAACCACAGCGCCAAATCGATGGCGTGAATGCCCATGTCCAACAGCGCGCCGCCAGCCGAGAGCTCCTTGTTGTAGAACCAACTGTTCTTGGCCCAGCCGGGGTAAGGACCGCCATGGGCAAAGCGGATGCGAATCATGAAAGGCTTCCCGATGGCCTTGTCCGCGAGGAGCCGCTTGCAGCGCTGCGGCCCCTTCATGAGCCGGTGCGTGAACCCGATCATGAACTTCTTGCGCTTCTTCTTCGCCGCCGCGATCATCCGGTCGGCCTCTTTCAGCGCAGTCGCCATCGGTTTCTCGCAAAGAACATGGCAGCCCGCCTGCAACGACGCGATGACGTTCTCCGCATGAAATTTGTTCGGCGTGCAGACGCTGACAACATCCAAATCTTCGCGACCGAGCATGTCGCGATAGTTCGCGTATGCTTTCAAATTGCCGAATTGCTTTTGAACTTCACCATGCCGCGCAACGTCCGGATCCGCGAAAGCCACGAGGGCTGCCCTGTCATGTTTCTTGTATCCGGGAAAGTGACATTCCTGCGCGATGGAACCCGCGCCAATCACGCCGACTCGATACGTGCGTTTTGCTGTCATCTATCGGAAGCCTTTTGGAAAAGCCGAGTTCCCTTCTTCCTATTACGATACCGCTCCTCTTCGATGGAACGCTTGCTCGTGAGTCTGGCCGCGCGGGACGCACGTTTCTCAGCGCAAGAACTCCGTCTCCCTTTTTCGACACGCTGACGTACGTAGAATTATACGCGGTAAACGAAGAGTTGACCACTTTGTACTACTAGGCCCCAGGACACTGAAATGGTTCTATCTTTCTCGCCTGACCCCAACCTGTTCTTGCGAGAGCCCTAGCGACTGCGGCAATCTCGTTCTCACAGATCTATTGGGCTGATGGGCTGACGAGATTGCCGCGTGGGTGGCGTCATCCTAGTGTACTGGCTCATGCTGTCTTCATCCCATCCGTCATGCTGAGCGAAGCGAAGTAACCCTTCATTTCATTGGATTTCTGGCGTATCGAGATCCTTAACTTCGTTCAGGATGACAGAACTAACCTCCCTCCCCGGTTTAGGGAGGGGCTGGGGGAGGGTCGATATTTCGCAATTTACCCCGCTACGGAGGTGTCGAGCTGTCAAAGAGTTTGATCGAAATTTATCTGCCAAGCCCCCAATTTTCCGCGTAGCGAGTTCTGACTCGCGATGACAGGAATGGATGGTAATTCTGTAAAGAGCAGCCACGGTTTGCTTGCGGCCTTGCCGCTCTGTGGGCTCTCGCGGATTATGAATTTGGGCAGTCTAGAGACTAATATTGCGTGAAGCATCGGAAAGATCGTTCTGAGCGGAAGCGACCTCCAACCATCGTATCGATGCCGCGCGAATGACTGCGCATAGCCTGGGCGTACAGCGGACCGTTCGCCGCCGATACGGGAATCAGTCGACGTACAATAAGAAGAGGAGAAGGGGAGTCATGAGTTCGTCTGGAAGAGGTATGCAAACGGATCACGGCTCATCCTTTCGCAGCGCGGTTGGCGTGTGGTTAGGGCCCATCCTGTTCGGACTCGTCTACTTCTTTCTCGATCTCGACCCCGAGAATCCCCAAGTAACTGCCATGGCCGCCATTGCCGTGCTGATGGCCACCTGGTGGGTCGCCGAGGCTATCCCCATTCCCGCCACGGCCCTTCTGCCGGTTGCCTTGTTCCCGCTTCTGGGTTTGATGAAGACCGACGACGTCGCCAAGGAATACATGAGTTGGCTCATATTCCTGTTCCTGGGAGGTTTCCTCATCGCAATTGCCGTCGAGCGGTGGAACCTTCACAAGCGCATCGCGCTGCACATTCTCAAACTCATCGGCGGACAACCCGCCCGCCTCGTGCTGGGATTCATGGTGGCCACGGCGTTGCTCTCGATGTGGCTGTCGAACACGGCGACCACCATGATGATGTTGCCCATGGCCCTTTCGCTCATCGTGCTCTACGAAGACCTGAACGACAAACGCGTCGAGGCGGGAGAAACGCTGGATCCGCGCGCGCCGAATTTCAGCTTAGTCCTCATGCTGGGCCTGGCACACGGCGCTTCCATAGGCGGACTAGCGACGTTGATTGGCACACCGCCCAACGGTGTGCTCGTGAACATCTTCGGAGGCACCTATCCCGAATCCGGTGGCATCTCCTTCGCCGCCTGGATGGCCTTTGTCCTTCCCTTCAGCGTGGTCTTCCTCTTCACTGCTTGGTTCCTTCTCTGCCGCGTGATCTTTCCGCTTCCGGCGGACAGCCCCTTCAGCGGCAAGGAATTCATCCGCGGCGAAATCGAAAAACTTGGCCCCGTCACCACGGAAGAGAAACGAGTCGGCGCGGTCTTCGCGGGTGTGGCCGTGCTGTGGATGACCCGCAAGAGCATCCCTTTCGGGGAAGCCTTCGCCATCCCCGGTTGGTCCTCCCTTTTCACCGAAGAATCGGGTATCGCGGGCATGGTCAACGATGGCACCGTATCCATCTTCATGGCCTTGCTTCTGTTTCTCATACCGGCGGGTAGAGCCACAGGCGGACGGCTTCTCGATTGGGAAGGAGCCAAGAAGGTGCCCTGGGGAATCCTGATACTCTTCGGGGGAGGGCTTGCTTTGGCCCAGGGCTTTGTCGAGACAGGGCTATCGGACTGGATCGGCGCGAAGCTGAGCAACGCGCTCGAAGGGGCCGGTTCCCCCATGATCGTTACCAGTGTCGTCGCGATCGTCTCCGGCCTTACCGAGCTGACGTCGAACACGGCGACGACCAGCATGGTGTTGCCCATCATGTCTTCGTTGGCCGCGGCCATCGAGGTGAATCCTCTTCTGCTGATGATTCCCGCTACCCTGGCGGCGTCTTGCGCTTTCATGTTGCCCGTTTCCACGCCACCGAACGCCATCGTCTACGGGTCCGAGCGGGTCCCCATCATCCAAATGATAAAAGCGGGCCTGGTCATGGACGTGGTCGGGTTAATTCTCATCGTGGCGACCATGTTTACGATGGGCGCCCTCATCTTCGGGGTAATGGGGGAAGTGCCGGAATGGGCCATCGCTCCCCCGCAATAGGATCGCGCTCGTACGCGCAAGCCTATTCTCTTTAGCAAGTTAGGAGAGGGCCTTTAATGGCATTAGGCCCCTCCGGACGAAGAGGGCGGCGCTATTGTTGACGGAGCGCGGGCAGCGAATTAGCCCCCCAATAGACTGGCTTTCGGCGCAAGTGGTATAATTATAATCTGATTGGTATCGAGGAATCGCTGTGGAGGGCCGCCTCATGCTGTGCCAAAAATGCCATAAAAATCTCGCATCGGTGCGGTATGCCGAGGTCGTGGATGGGCAGGTGAACGACTTGCACCTGTGTCACGATTGCCTGAACCAACAGCAGGATGAGGTGAAGACTGGCTTTGATTTGTCGGATCCGCCCCCTTTCATCCGTCCGGGGCGCGCGGCCAAGGCTAGCGCGCCGGCGGCCATGGAAATTTGCCCCTCCTGTGAAACGGAGCTTCAGACGGTTCTGAAATCGGGCCGGGTGGGGTGCGCCCGCTGCTACGACAAGGTGTCTGCCGAATTGGAGTCGTTGCTCGAAGGAATTCATGATGGCCTTGCCCACCACGGAAAGACCCCTCATATAGGCGACGAGCGGGCGATTGCCCGGGCCGAGCTGCAGACGCGCCGGGGCCTCTTGAAGACGGCGCTAGATATGGAAGACTATGAGGCGGCCGCGGGCTTGCGCGATGCGATCCGGCAACTGGAATCTGGGTTGAACTCAGGGAATGCCGAGGCCAATTAGTTATGCTTGAGACCTTGCTGGACGGACAGGCGGAATGGCTTTCTGGGGACGGCCCGGATGCGGATTCGGCCATCTTGTCGCAATGCCGCCTCACGCGGAACTTGAAGGAGTTCCCCTTTCCCGGACAGTGCGACGACACGGAGCAGGCGGCGGTCGAAAGACGTGTGGTGGATGTCCTCGATGCGTTGAATCTCATGGAGAATGGTGCCTACTTCAGTCTGGGAGACTTGGATGACAGGGAGGCGAAATTCCTGTTCGAGCGCCTGCTCATCCCCTATCGCCTGTGGAAAGGCTCCGGCCCGCGCGGCGCGTACATAGCGAACGACCAATCGATCGGCATCGCCATCAACGGGGAGGACCATATTGAAATCCGGGCTCATACGTCTGGTGTGCAAATCGAAGAGGTGTGGTCCCGCGTCAACGCAATAGACGATCAGTTGGCCAACAATATTGATTTTGCGTTTAACGATCGCCTCGGCTACCTGACGACCTCGGTGCGCAATGTGGGCACGGGCCTCAGAGCGAGCGCGCTCCTCCACCTGCCGGGACTGGTCATGACCGGTGAACTTGTGAAGGTTGCGGACGAATTCCGCGATAAGCGTTTTGCGTTGAATCCCGCGGTCGGGCCGCATGGCGAGGAATTGGCCGACTTGTTCCGGCTCATTAATCCGAGCACTCTTGGCCGGCCGGAATCGGAAATCGTCTTGCGAATCAAGATGGCGGCGGCCGACCTCATCGGCCGGGAGCGGTCGGCGCGCGCGCGCATCCGAACGGAGCTTCCGCTGCAGTTGGAAGATCGTGTTGGCCGGGCGTTGGGCGTGGCCCGCGAAGCCCGACTCCTTGAATTCAGCGAGGCTGTTTCGGTATTGTCTTCTCTACGAATGGGTGTTTCCGAAGGGCTGCTCGACGAGTTTGCCACCCATGCCGTCAACGAGGTATTCATCGCCTCGCACGATGCGCAAATTGAACTAAAGCACAATCAATCTTGCGACGAATTAACCCTTAACTCGGATCGGGCCGATCTTTTCCGCGCCCGCTTCGCATAAGACACGCACGAGGACTCATCTGACATGTGGGAACGATTTACCGAACGCGCCAAGCATGTGGTTAGCGCCGCCCGCGAAGAGGCAACCCGCCTCAACAGCGAATACGTGCGGACTGAGCATATCCTTTTGGGATTGTGCCGAGAACCCGAGGGAATCGCCGCGAAAGCCCTGGCGCATCTGGGGGTGGATATCGAGGCGCTCGCGATTGAAATCGAGCAGCAGTGCCAACGCGGAACGGCCACCGTTTCGGGCGACGATATCGCCTTCACGCCGCGGGCGAAAAAGGTTCTTGAGTTGGCCGTCGAGGAGGCCCGCCGTTTTAACCACAGTTACATCGGCACCGAGCATATTCTTCTGGGCCTCATCAAGGAAGGCGAAGGCATCGCGGCGAAGGTCCTCCAGGACATGAAGGTTGACCTGGGCCGGGTCCAAGCGGAAGTCATTCGGCTTTTGGGCGACCAGAGCCGTGGCGGCAGTCCGCAGCAGGCCGCGACCGGCAAGAAATCGCAAACGCCCGCGCTGGATACGTTCGGGCGCGACCTGACGGCCTTGGCGCGCGAGGACAAGCTCGATCCGGTAATCGGGCGCGAGGGCGAAATCGAGCGCGTTATCCAAATTCTGAGTCGGCGCACGAAGAACAACCCGGTGCTCATCGGCGAGGCGGGTGTTGGCAAGACAGCCATCGTCGAGGGCCTCGCCCAATCGATTATCAGTGGGGACGTGCCGGACTTGCTGCTGAACCGGCGCGTTCTTACGTTGGATCTGGCTGGCGTCGTCGCCGGCACCAAGTACCGCGGCCAGTTTGAAGAACGCCTCAAATCGGTCATGAAGGAAATCCGCCGCGTGGACAACATCATTCTTTTCATCGACGAGCTTCACACCATTGTCGGCGCGGGCGCGGCGGAAGGAGCGGTGGACGCCGCGAATATGCTCAAGCCTTCGCTGGCCCGCGGCGAACTGCAATGCATCGGCGCCACGACGATGGATGAATACCGCAAGCACATCGAGAAGGACGCCGCGCTGGCGCGCCGCTTTCAGACGATTATCGTGGAGGCGCCTTCGGTCGAACAGACCATCGAAATCATCCACGGCTTGCGCGACAAGTACGAGGCCCATCACCGGGTGAAGTTTTCGGACGAGGCTATCTCGGAAGCGGCGAAGCTGTCGAATCAATACATTATGGATCGCTATCTTCCAGACAAGGCGGTGGACGTGATCGACGAGGCCGGCAGCCGCGCGCGTTTGCAGGTCACCACGCGCCCGGCGGACCTCAAAGAGATCGAGCGGGAGATCGAATCGGTTACGCAGGAAAAGGAATCGGCCATCCGCAACCAGGAATATGAGAAGGCCGCGAAACTGCGCGACAGCGAGCGGACGCTCATCGCCAAGCTGGAGGAGCGCAGACGCGACTGGGAGAAGAAGCGCGACTCCGCGGAGACTGTTGTCAACGAGGAGGACATTGCGTATATCGTGTCGAAGTGGACGGGTGTTCCTCTCACGAAACTGGAAGAACGCGAATCGGTGAGGCTATTGCGCATGCGCGAAGAATTGCACCGCACCGTGATCGGACAGGACGATTCAATCGACGCGATTACGCGCGCCATTCAACGGTCGAGAGCCGGACTCAAGAACACGAACCGGCCCGTGGGCTCGTTCTTGTTCATGGGGCCCACCGGCGTAGGGAAGACGCATCTGGCGAAATCGGTTGCCACCTTCCTGTTCGGCAACGCAGAAGCGCTGATCACCATCGACATGTCGGAGTACATGGAGAAGTTTGCCGTGTCCCGCCTCGCGGGAGCGCCCCCCGGTTACGTGGGCTATAACGAAGGGGGCCAGCTCACCGAACAAGTGCGGCGCCGCCCCTATTCGGTCATACTGTTCGATGAGATCGAGAAGGCGCACCCCGATGTGTTCAATTCCCTCCTTCAGATCCTCGAAGAAGGACACATGACCGATGCCTCCGGCCGAAAGGTCGATTTCCGCAATACGATCATCGTGATGACTACCAACGTGGGCGCGCGGCGGATCGGGAAGAACGTCTCCTTGGGCTTCCAGAAGGACAATGAAGGCAACAAATACAACGCCATGAAGGACCGCGTGATGGAGGAGGCGAAGAAAGTCTTCAATCCGGAATTCTTGAACCGGATTGACGAAATGATTGTCTTCCACCGCCTGACACGCGATGAACTGCTTGAGATCGTTGACATCGAGGTGAAAGAGGTGCTAAAACGCCTGCAGGAAAAGGAAATCGACTTTATCTTGAGCGATTCTGCGAAGGAGTTCATCGTCGATAAAGGCACGGACGAGGAGTATGGCGCGCGGCCGTTGCGGCGGGCTGTACAACAATTTATCGAAGATCCGTTGTCCGAGCTGCTGCTTCAGGGCGCGTTCGAGCCGGGGATTACTATCGAAGCGAACGCTGCCGAAGACGCGGATTGTTTGTCGTTCGAGCCTTCAGTACCCGTAGCGGAAGGTGTAACTACTTGAGACTATTCGCCACTTGCTTGGCCGCGGTAGCGGTCGCGCTGGCGCTCGTTCCTGTTTCACACGGTCAGGCCCAAGAGGATTACACCGTGCGCGCCGTGGAGTTTTCGGGGCTAGAACGCGCCAGCGAGCAATTTATACGATCCCAGCTTGAGGTGCAGCCGGGACAGCCCTTCAACCGCAGGGCTGTCAGCCGCGATATCCGCCGCCTCTACGAATTGGGATTCTTCGTCTATATCGGCGTGGACGCTCAGGAGTCGGGTAGCAACATTGACCTGACTTATATCTTTGAAGAGCAGCGCATCATCGAGCAAGTTACCATCGCCGGAAACCGGAAGGTGCGTCTGCGCGATGTGCGCGGCGTCCTCCATTGGCGGCAGGGCGACTCGTTCGCGCGTGAAGGCTACGAGGAAGAACGCCGCGCTGTTCTCGACTTGTATCTCTCCAAGGGTTTTCTCAACGCGACGGTGGATATCGTGGTCGAGGAGCTTTCCCCTTCGCGGGTCAGCGTCACGTATTTTATCGAAGAAGGCCGGAAGGCCCGCATCAGTTCGGTCCGCTTCGTGGGCAACGAAGCGCTCTCCACACGTAAGCTGCGCAAGGTTGTCAGGACCAAGCCGCGCCGCTGGTTTATTGGCGGACGCTACGACGAAGCCAAATTCGAAGAGGACATCGCCAATATTCAGCACGAATATTTCGATGTGGGTCGCCTCGAAGCCGAAGTGCTCGGAACGGACTTCGCATACAGTTCGAACGGCAAGAAACTGGACATTACGATCACGCTCCGGGAAGGCGCGGAGTACCGCGTAGACACCCTCACGATCGCCGGGAACACCGTCTTTGACGAAGACGAATTACTTCGTCCGGTCGAGGTGAAACCGGGCGACGTCCACAACGTCTCGCGGGTGGGCGAGGACGCGCTGGCGATTCGGGACGGGTATTGGGATTCGGGATACTGGCGCGCGGGCGTCCAAGATCAATTCACTATTGACCGCGAAGCCAAGACCACCAATGTCGTTCACAATATCGCCGAGCGCGACATGGTGTATATCCGCGAAGTAAAAGTAATCGGAAATTCGGTCACCAAAGACGAAGTCGTGCGCCGCCGCTTGCTCTTGAACCCCGGTGACCGATACGACGGAGCGCTCTACCGCGCGAGCCGAGACCGGCTCGAGTCCACGGGCTTCTTCGAGACATCCCGGTTGTCGCTTCTGCCGACCGATTCGTTCGGCGATCAATGGACAGATCTCCAGGTAGACGTCGAGGAAGGCAGCACGGGGAATTTCAACTTCGGCGGCGGGTTCAGCACGGACTCGGGCCTGGGCGGATTCGCGGAGATCCGGCTCAACAATTTTGATATCTCGAACTGGCCGCGATTCACCGGCGGCGGCCAGCAGTTCGCAACGCGTTTTTCGATTGGCGAATTCAACACCTCGTATAACATCAGTTTTACCGATCCGGAAATCGCCGGATATCCGTTCGCCCTCGGCTTTGACTTTTTCGACGAGACGGTTAAGACCACGGGCGGGTCGGATTTCACGCAGCAGACGCAAGGCGCGCAGCTTCGCCTCGGCAAGGCGCTTTCGCCTTACGTAAACCTGCGGACTTCCCTGCGCTACTCAGATGTGGACATCAGCAACATCGGGATCGTCTTGCATCCGGATCTCCGCGAATTGCGCGACCCCGGAACGACTCTCTCGAACATGTGGGGCATCTCCCGCAACACCATAGATAATTCTCGCGACCCGACGACGGGATCATCCCATGGCATCCAGATCGAGGTGGCCGGCTTTGGCGGCGACAACGATTTTGTCAAGCTCGAGCATGATTCGAGTTGGTATTGGCCCGTAGGTAAAAAGGAGAAGTATATCCTCTCGTTCCGTACGCACCAGGGCTACGCGATCCCCTATGGCGACAAGGATCTCGTCTCCATCTCGGACCGCTTCTTCGCGGGGGGGACCTCGACGGTTCGTGGATATGATAACCGGGATATCGGCCCAAAGGTCCGCAGCCTCATCTGGTTCGGCGACAAGCAGGCCATCGGCGGAGAGGTCCGGATGATTAACAGCTTCGAAGTGAAGTACGTCGCCTCGGAAATGATTCGCCTGTACGGCTTTGTTGATTCCGGCGGCGTGTGGAAGACCGACAACAACATCGACCTGGGCGATATCAAGTACAGCGTAGGCCTGGGGGTTGGATTCAATATCCCGAGAATGGGACCGTTACGGCTCGACTACGGGATCCCGATCAATCCAGACGGCGACCAAGGGAGCGGCCGCCTCCATCTGATCCAATCGTTCCGCTTGTTCTAGCGGCGGCGGTTATCGCTTCTCGCTGACTTCTCTTGATCGGACGCGCCATTTCTGATTAACTCACTCGATACCGGCCTCAGAATTATAATTGGAGCGCAGCGCGTTTCTCCGGCCCAGCAGGGATAATCAAGCATGGATATCAAGGGCAGAGTCGTTGTAGTTACGGGCGGCGCGAGTGGGATTGGCGAGGCGCTTTGTCGCGCTTTTGCCAAGACGGGAGCCCGCGAAGTCGTGGTTGCCGACTTCAACGAAGCGGGCGCGAAAGAAGTCGCAGACGAGTGTGGGGGCGTCGCCATGAACTGCGACGTCACCATCGAGGACGACATCGCCCGCGTGGTGCGGGATACCGAGGCGAAATTCGGCCGGATCGACATCTTCTGTTCGAACGCCGGCATTATGCATTATGACAACACCCATGTGGCTTCCTCTCCCGACGAGCATTGGCAGCGGGCATGGGACATACACGTGATGGCCCACGTCTGCGCCGCGCGCGCAGTGCTCCCCAGCATGATCGAGCGCGGCGAAGGCTATTTCGTCAACACCGCGTCGGCCGCGGGCCTCCTGAGCCAGATCGGCTCGACTACTTACACCGTAACCAAACACGCCGCCATCGGCTTCGCCGAATGCTTGGCCATTGCCCATGGCGATGACGGCATCCGGGTCTCTGTTGTGTGCCCGCAGGCGGTCAACACCCCGATGATTGACGGTGTGGAAGGCGGAGTGGCCTCGGTGGACGGCGCTATCGAGCCAGAGGAAGTGGCCGAGAGTGTCATGGACGCTATCGGGGAGGAACGCTTTCTTGTCCTCCCCCATCCGGTCGTGCAGGATTACATCCAGCGTAAGACGTCCGACTACGAGCGCTGGATAAAGGGCATGCGCCGGCTGCGCGCCCGTTACGCCGAGTCGTGATCGGCACGAAGGAGGGAATGGAGAACGGAAAGAGATAGTCGCAGGGGAAAGTGGGCGCACCCGTGCATGTGGCTCTGTCCGTCCCCCGCGGCAACGGGGACTTCTATCGAGTTACTCCCGGTCTTTCCCGCTTTCCATATCCGAGATCCCTTTGGGTGGCATCCATCATCGCCTGCCGGTTCTCCCAACTACAGTTCCCAACCCTTGCGGTTCTCCCGCCCGATGAGCAGGTTCGCCTCTGGAGAGTTCGTGGTTTTGAGGTTCACCGGGTCCCACTCGAGCTTCTGACCAACGCGATAGGCAAGCGTTCCCAGCACGATCATCTCAGCCAGTGGTCCGGCATAGTCGAAACTACATAGAGACGGATTTCCCGCGAAGGTGCGTTCGGCCGGATCGTCCGACTTGCAAGCCTCGATCCACGCGCCGTGGTAGCCTCGACGGGTAAGGGTCTGCGCAGGGTACTTGAGGTCGGCGAACTTTTCCTTCGGATGAACCTCGTGCTTCGTGTAGTTGGCCAATATCGTGCCCTCGGAGCCTACGAATACGATGCCCTCGGGCCAGTCTGGCGGGTTCACCTCTGTGGGTAAATCAGGCCGCGTATTGCCGTCATACCATGTGACTTCCACCGGTGGCAGGTCGCCTCGCGCGCCAAAAGTCCACTTAACGATCAGCCAGTGCGCCGACACCTCCCGGCCCACGGGTTGTTCTCCCTTCGACTCGACCGTGAGCGGGGTCTTTAAGTCTAACGCCCAGAACGGCAGATCGATAAAGTGCGGGGCCATGTCGCCGTACCTCCCACCGCCAAAATCCCACCAATCGCGCCAGTGACGCGGGTGGTAGGTGGGGTGGTAGGGGCGAACCGGGGCCGGACCCAGCCAAAGATCCCACTTCAGGTTCTGCGGAACGGGCGGACCCGACGGCTGTCGGTCCCCATGTAGAAGGAGACCGTCATCCAGAACGGATCTCGGCAGCGGATCCCATTCGTTGTCGCAAAATACATGGACTTCCCTAACTTCTCCTATGGTCCCGGCTCGAATCAGCTCGACAACGCGATGAAAATTGTCGCCACCATGCCCGCCGGATCCCATCTGCGTGGCCAGCCCGGTCTCTTTGGCCAGGTCGGTTGCCACGCGGACCTCTTGGATGTTGTGGCCCAAGGGCTTTTCAGAAAAAACATGCTTCTCCAACTTCATAGCTCTCACGCAGGCGGGGATGTGGTTGTGGGTGGGCGTGGTCACCGCGACCGCATCGATGTGCTTGTGTTCCTTGTCGAGCATCCGGCGGTAATCGCTGTATTTCTTTGCCTTGGGAAACATGTCATACGCATTGGCCGCCCGCTTTTCATCCACGTCGCAAAGGAAGGCAATGTTCTCACTCCTGACAGCTCTGACCGTATTGAACCCCATGCCGCCTGCGCCAATACAAGCAATATTGAGCTTGTCACTCGGAGCCGTCTTGCCGGAAGCGGCCAGTACATGCCGTGGCACAACCGTGAAGACAGCCGCCGACGCCGCCGCGCCAATAAACCCGCGCCTCGTCATTCCAGATTGGGAGCTTGTCATCACCGTCTTGCTCTTCTTCATAGCAGCCTTCCCTCCTAAGCCGACATTCCCCCGCGTCCACCGCGAGTGCCTTCGTGCGCCATGATATGCTCAGAAGCCGTCACTGTCAACAACCATTCGATAACTGAAATAAACAGGGTTTGTACCACCACTTGTCGCAACAGGTAGCTGGGTAAGAAGGCTAGTTGACACTTCGGTTACAACATCGTAGACTACCAACTCATCGTTGAGATTATCAGGCGCATTTAGGCGATGATATATGATCGTTGTGCCATCATCGGAAATGTCGAAGGCCGCAGTGAGACTTTGCGCACAGCCATTGCCGACGCCCGAGTCCCAAGTGAAGCCCTGCCCGATGAGGGCTTCTCTTGTACCATCGGTACGTATCGTGCGCAATTGTTGCTGTGTAAAGCAGCCGCGGGGATCCTCGGCGGGCTCGGTCACCAGGAACACTGCTAGCGAACCATCCGAGCCCATTCGGTAAGCGGCGATCGGATAGTTCCCCGATACTGAGTCGGTGACCTTTTCGAAGGCGCCTTGATGAACAATCGGAACTTCGGCTTGCGCCATCACTGGAAGGCAGGCGAGGAGCAGGATACTCGTCCTGATCAAATTCGCGAGCGAGCGACACATAGGAGGCTCCCGATCTTCCGACGGTTCGAGCGTCAATGGTTGCGGACGATGCAGACGACCGGACTCCTTTACTATACTGCAATGAAGTTGGGATTCAAACCACGACGCTTAGAACAAAGCTTCGGATGCACAGACATAGGAAAATAGGGGACACTTTCCGTTTATATTGACTTCCCGGATTTCTGTCGCGCAGAATTGGGCCCTGAATCCTGGACAGTGCGTTACGTGTATCTCCTTGAGTATTCTTTGGTATAGTGAGATTGAACCGTGTGACGGAAACGACGGAATCATGCGCCTGGATTCAAGGGGAAGGTAGCGCCGGCGGCCTTGTCGGAAGAGGGGACGTTGGCGGGTGTAAGGAAGGAGCCACTCCGATCTCATCATGGTCTTGATGATGATTTTCTGTAGATATCCGAGTCCCGTGGATTGGTGTTTCGTTCGTAAATACAAAGCGCAACTATTCAAGGCTAAACTGCATCCAAACTCATAGGCAGGAAAATGATTTCAATGCGTAGCGCCATCATCTTGGGGAGCATGGCCATTCTCCTCGCCCCAGGGCAGCCACTCAGTCATTCGCAGAGTCCGATGAATCCTGCGCAACCGGATCAGCCTCCCGTAACCTTTACGAAGAAGCAGGCCGCCGCGGGCAGAACGGCCTATAGGGAATCTTGCGCGTCTTGTCACTTGGCAAAGCTCGAGGGCGAGGGCGTAGTGCCCAGTCTCGCAGGCGTGAGCTTCGACGCGTCGTGGCGTGGCAAGGCAGCCGGCACCTTGTTATTTCACATACGCCGAATGCCGCCGGAAGGTTCAGAAAACGCGGGAACGTTGAGCGAAGAGACCTACGCCAATATCCTGGCTTACATCCTCATTTCGAACGGATTTGAGCCCGGCGATGCCGCGATACCCTCCAGCATGGACGCGCTGAATGAAGTGGATATCCCCAAAATACCGGGGATGGATGTCGATCCCGTCGTGCCTGTCGTTAAGTCGGAAGCGCAAACGGCCCTCTTAAACGTTCTACCCAACCTGACCCTAGAGCGGTTGCAGAATCCTTCGCCCAACGACTGGATCCATTGGGGTCGCACCTACGAGGGCCAAAGCTATAGTCCACTGGACAAGATCAACAAGGAAAACGTCAAGAATCTAAGAATGGTCTGGCGCGCTCCGTTGAAGTTTGGATCGAGCATGCCCATGCCGTTGGTTCATCAGGGTGTGATGTATCTGCACACATACCCTGACACGGTGCTGGCGATGGATGCAACTACCGGCGACGTGTTGTGGCGATATGCGCGGCCGGGCCTGCGGAGTTCGAACAAGAAGATGGGCGTGGCTCTGCATGAAGATAGGGTATACGTCTCCACATCCAGTCTACACATGATCGCGCTAAACGCAAAAACTGGTGATTTGGTGTGGGATTCCGAAATTGAGGTCGAAGAATCAATGCGCCGTCTGATTCAGACGAGAAGCGCTCCGGTGATAGCGGGCAAGGTCGTCATCCAGGGGACGATTGGATTCCGGGTGCCGAAGGGCGCGTTCATCGCGGCGTTTGATCAAGAGACTGGCGCGGAAGTGTGGCGCTTTTACACGATTGCCTGGCCGGATGCGCCGGGGGGTAACACCTGGAATGACCTCCCCGTTGAAAAACGAAACGGCGGCTCCATCTGGCAGCAAGGAACCTACGACCCGGAAACGAACCTTGTTTATTTCGGCATCGCGCCGACCTACGACACGGCTCCTGTCTTGGAGAATGCGGGCAAGCCCGGTCACAACAACGACGCGATGTATACTAACTGCACCGTCGCGCTGAACGCCGACACCGGCGAGCTGGTCTGGTTTTTCCAGCACACGCAGAACGACCAGTGGGATATGGACTGGGCCTTCGAGCGAACCATCGCCGACATCCCGGCGAAAAACGGCGGTACCGTCCGCGCGGTCATGAATGTGGGCAAGAACGCGATGCTCGATGCGCTCGACGCGGCCACTGGCGAGTTTCTCTTTTCGGTGGACACCGGTGTGCAGAACGTCATCACCGCCGTCGATCCCGTGACAGGTCGAAAGACCATCGACCCCACCAAGATGCCGAATCCCGATACCCCCTGCGTCATTTGCCCGATTCCCTTCGGTGCCCGCAGTTGGCCCCAGACTTCGTATAGCCCGAAGACGAACTATGTGTACGTGCCGATTACCGAGTCATGCTTCACGATGGGCGTAACCGATCCGAGTGGGCGCGGTCTTTTCACCACGGGTGTCGGTTTTTCTGGCGCAACACACCCGGATCTTGCGGACGGTATGATGGGCCGCGTACAGGCCATTGACACGAGGACCCAAGAGCTCGCTTGGAATGCCGATCAGCTCACGCCTCCATCGACCGGCCTGCTATCGACGGGAGGAGGGTTGGTATTCTCCGGCGATATTGACCCCTCGCTCCAGGCCTTCGACGACGCCACCGGCGAAGTGTTGTGGGAAGCACCCCTCGACGATCTTCCCAGTTCGAGCCTCATCACCTATCTCGTCGACGACATCCAATACGTGGCAGTCGTCGTCGGGATGACCAACAACTGGGTCCGAGACATTACGAGTTCTTTCCGACGCTTTACCAAAACCGAAGGAATGCCGGGTGACTTTGGCGGGGCATCCATATCGGTATTCGCGTTAGGCTCTGAATTGAGACATAGTTCTGCCCGCGCGACTGACGGGCTGGTAGAGTCCGGTGTTGCGACCCATGATTGGTCAGCGTTGTAGTTCGAGTCTTCAGAACAGTTCCAGCTGCCTATCCGTGATCGCCGCAAGACTCGTATCCAGAAAGTGAAGCATACCGTCAGCAACTGGAGCGATCTGGCGATCAAGATAGTGGGCGTAATCCACAGGCGATTCTCTAGCATCGGCCGGTTCGGGACCGTGGAGAGTCATTACATAATTGATTCACTGTCCCGGCCCATTCATCTTTCGGGTGGCCTGAACATGGGGCGGCACGTTTCGCGGATATTCATCAACCGGCTTGCGCAAGCGCTTTCTGTACAGCAACAGGTCGTTGTGTTTCCCATTGATGAGCTCTTGAGCGATCTGTTGAACATAGTCTTCGTAAGGCCCGTCGAAAGAGATAACCGGGTTAGGATTGGACACTCGCAACAACCACAAGGGAACAATGACGCAGTGCTGTAAATAAGGAGTGTCGTTTGAAAGGAAGAATACGATGATTCGGACAATGACCACGGTAGCAATCTCATTTGCAGTCGTTTGGGCTGCGCAGGCGGACTGGCCGCAGTTTCTCGGTCCCGACCGGAATGCCGCCGTGGAAAACGCGCCTGTGGCGAAAAGTTGGCCCGATGGCGGTCCCAAGCGTTTGTGGACGCTTTCGCTGGGCGAGGGCTTTGGTGGCGCTAGTATCCATGGCGCCGAAGTGTTTGTGCTCGATCGAATTGAGGAGGAGACAGATGTGATGCGCTGCCTCGACCTGGACAGCGGCGAGGAAAAGTGGTGCGTTGCCTACGCAGCTCCCGGCAAGAATACCTATCCCGGTTCACGTTCGGTTCCCTCCGTGGACGAAGAGCATGTCTGGAGCGTGGGTGCGTTCGGCCATCTATCCTGCATTAACCGGTCGACCCATGAGATCGATTGGATAACCAATATAATTGAAGAGTTCGATGTCGATATGCCCATGTTTGGCATCGCACAATCCCCCTTGATCTATGAGGATCTTGTCATCGTGGCGCCCCAAGGGAAAAAAGCGGGCCTCGTTGCATACGACAAACGATCGGGAGAATTACGTTGGGCGACCCGTAAATTGATGGGGCAACCTTGGATGGTGTCGCCGATTGCCGCTACCTTTGGCGGGACCGATCAGATCGTTATGACGAGCCCCTATGACCGCGAAAATGAGCAATTCTCGAACGAGGTCATTTCAGTCGATGCCTCGAATGGCGAGATCCTATGGATCTATACGGGCCTCTATTCTTTCGCGACCATTGCTTCGCCGAAAGTCATCGACGACACACGGCTATTCCTAACCTGCGGGTCGTACAATGGGAACTATCGCCCCGTGTCAATCATGTTAGATGTACGCCGCTCGGGTGGCGAGTTCGCCATTACGGAGTTGTTTAAGACCGAGGAGGCGGGCAGCAAGATTCATGCGGCGGTCCGGCATGGCGACTACTTGTATCTCAACAGCGGCGACCGCGGCGAGGCGATGACGTGCATGTCTCTTGACGGCGAGGTCGTATGGCAAGGCCCGGGGTTTCATCTCGGAGGCCCGATCTTGGTTGGCGACCTCATCATGAATCAACACGGAAAGAGCGGCGACGTCTACCTTATCGAAGCGACCCCCAATGGATACAATGAACTCGGGCATGCCGAGCTATCCTCCCGTGGGAAGAACACTCCGTGGGGGCCGCTGGCATTTAGCGACGGCAAGCTGCTCGTCCGGCATAGCTCCGAGTTGATTTGCTTAGACTTGACCGGCGCCAAGTAGACGATGCTTGATGATTCGAGATCTGTCACCTTATCCTTTGGGTGGTCGGAATTCTGCCCGGATCGACAATGCGACCAACAAAAACCAAGGCGACTTTTCGTCAACTCTTATGCAAAAGACACAGTCTTAACGAGGAGCTTCAGAGGATGTCCGCTAGCAACGCGTCGCGTGTAATCATCGAATCAACTGAGCACGATATTGGCCAAGCCGTTAACACGCTCATGGATGCCCTAGCCCCCGATGATTTCGCCGGAGCAAAGGTGCTGGTGAAACCGAATATGGTTGGCCCTTCGACTCCCGATCTCGGTCACACCACCCATCCAGAAGTGGTCAGGGCCGTTGTGCGCGCTTGCGTGGCTCGTAATGCCGAAGTCATCGTTGGCGATAATCCCGGGGGGATTAGTAGCAATTCGCGAAGCGTAGCGGAAACCACCGGTATTCTCGAAGCGTCCGAGGGATGTTACAGGTCGATTTCCGAGCGCGTTGTCGAGAAGGAAGGCCGGAAGACCGGTTTGCCCTTTGTCGTATCCCAGATTGTTCTCGATGTGGATTATGTTATCAATCTTCCCCGATTCAAAACCCACATATTCATGATGGTTACCGGGGCCATAAAGAACACCTATGGGTACCTGGCCGGCGCCTGTAAGGCCAGAATGCATCTGGATGCTTCCCATCGTCCCGATTTTGCGGATGCCATCTGTGATCTTCTCGAATTGCGCACCCCAGATCTTAACATTATGGATGCCACTACCGTTCTCGAAGGCAACGGTCCCTGTCACGGGGGCAGTCTGCGTCCGCAGAACAAACTGATCGCTAGCCACGATGCTCTGGCACTGGACAGCGTGATGGCTCGAATGATGGGTGTAGAGCCTGAGCTTATGCCTATCCAGAAAGCAGCTATTGAGCGTGGGCTTGGAAATGCCGATCGGGAGGACATAGACCTGCAAGGGCCGTTCGTGGTGATACCCAATTTCAGGATGCCTGTGAGCTTTTCACCCGAGCTTTATTCCGAAGAGAGCATCAAGAAGCTCAGAGCGCTCTACCCTTCAGGGATGATGAGCGACCGGATCGCGACAAAGCCGGTTCACGATGGCGAGGAGTGCATTGCCTGTGGAGACTGCGAGGAGAACTGTCCTCCGCAAGCCCTAGGCCTCGATCCCGAATTCACCATATCCGATGAATGCATCGCATGCTTCTGCTGTGTCGAATTGTGCCCAGTGGGCGCTCTGGAAGTCCCAGATACAGAGGCATTTCGTCACTGGTAGGAAGAAGCTGAGCCTGGTGCGCGCCGGTAAGGGGATGTCCCGGCATTCTGTGGCCTCTTGGAATTCTTCATCCGTGAGCGTTCAGGCCATTCTTGCCCAGAAAAAACATAAGGAAATGAGAAAAAAAGGGGACTCTTGGTTTTTTCACAAGTAGACGCAAGCGCAACGAGGAACGAGCGGAGATGTGTCTGTCCTTTTCTTGCGCTAATCCGGATATCTCACCGGTTTTCGTAGCGAGAAAAGTCTCGTCAGAGTAGCCTTATCCTCCGTCGCAGTAGATAAGCGGTGAGATATCCGGGCTAAGGGCGCGAAGCAGGGCTCAGTCCCCCTCGCTCCCCTCTTCGAATTCCCTTAACGCGTCGCGCGCGCGTTCGGTGTCATCCTCGCTGACGAGCACCTCGACTTTTCCGAGGCCGTCGGCAATGAGCGGCATGACGGTATGCGGCACTTCGGAGTTTAGTCGTGCCTCGACTCCGCGTTCCCTGAGAACCGAGACGACTATTGCGCCTTCGGAATCGCTCCAACATTCGTGAATCGCGACCATGGGACGATGATTCTCATCGAGTATCACGGCTACCTCCCCACGCCTGCCGTTTCGCTAACAGCCATTGCCCGCACCTCAAAGTATACATAACCGGGTTAGAGGTGAGAAGGCCAAGGGGCTTCAACCCGCACCCTAACGCTTATGCTTCATGTTGCACCTTATTGGTCGCTTGAGAGACGACCTTGGTTTTCATGCTTCTTTCGGTGAGCCTTTTGCCCAGGCTTTTCGTTGGGCAGTTTTGTTTGTCGGGCATTTCGAATAGGTGCACTCCACTATCGTCGCAATCATACCCTACGAGAAGGCCGTGGGCATACCACTTTGCGATAGTGGCGGGATTCACATCGAGTTCGTGAGCGATTTCTTTCTTAGTGAGCAAGCCCGTTTTCCGCAACCGCTCGTAGCGCGTAGCGAGGTGGTGTGAGCGGTGTAGTTTGCCGATGATGTAGGCGCTGAAAGGGCATCCCATGGAGGATGTGATGCCACGCTGGTTTAACTGTTGAACGATTTCTCCTTCGGTGTAGTGGTCGAGGACCCGGTCTATTTCGACTATGGTTTGTTCGGGCGTCTTGCGCATTTGCGGCGCGGACAGCGAGAGGGGCACTTCGAGCGTTTTGGTCTGTCCACCTTGCAGCCGTATTTGCACGCGGACATGTTTCTCGGCGCGCGTCAGCGTTACGTCTTCGATGAGCAGCCGAATCATGCGTTTGCGTTGCTTGTATGTCGTGTCGGGATCGTTCCATATGCGCGGGAAGTCTTTAGCCAGGGAGAGAATTTTTTGCCGCGCGTCATCGTCGAACCGCACACGGTCTTTCTCGGCCTGCTCTTCGTAACGTTGACGCGCTTGCTCGGCCTCTCGGAGCTTTTCGTTCCAATCCGCTTCGAGTTGGTCGGCGAACAAGCGGTTGCGAGGGTCGATGCTCATGAAGCGTTCGCGGGCGAGCTCGGCCTCGTACTGGGCGCGCTCGATGCTTTGGCGATGAATCGCGTCGGCTTCTTCAAGCCGGGTTTGCACTTCGTGTTGAACGTGCGACGCCAACTCCAGCGTCATGGGTTTGATGAGATCGAGCAGAAGTTCACTGATGGCTTTGTCGATTCTATTTCCGATAAGCGTTTGGCATCTGCCTGTGCCATAGCTGACGGTTTCGCGTTGGCATACGTAGTCAGGAATACTCTTTTCGTTATGGCCGTGATAGCCGATGGTCATCCGCTCACCGCACACGCCGCAGACGACTATGCCCTGCAATAGCGCGGGCCCTTCTACTGGCGGATGGTCGCGCCGGTCAGTGCCGTGAGCTTTGGCGCAAGCCGCTAGGTCCTAAGGCCCACAATGCGTGGCACGAACAGGCTCGGCTTGGGTGACCCCG